>DATGIX010000001.1:0-12285 GCA_035295505.1 Puia sp.
TATTAATGGTTTCAAACCCTACATGGGATTTTAGTTTCACAAAACGCACACATGATCGTTTGCAAGATTTCGCAAACACACAACCATATATCACCCAATTCTCCGGCATGAACGGAGGGCTCAATGGTTCATACAACACCAATGGGTTTATGCTCAATGGTGAACAAAAATGGAGAAAGGAACTGACAGTTGATTATAATTATTTTGAGATGCTGGGATTGAAGTTTGTTCAAGGGCGGCCTTTTTCAAAAGCATTTGCAGATACTTCCAAAAAAATACGACCGACGATAGTGAATGAAACATTATTCAAGATGCTTGGCAAAAATGCAAAGCTTGGAGAATATTGTGAGCCAATAAATGCAACTATTATCGGCGTGGTGAAAGATTATCATTTTGAAACGCTTTCAAAAAAAATTGAACCGGAAGAACATCGGCTTGCATCCGGTTATGAAATGTATTTTATGTTCAAAATAAAAGCCGGGCAAACACAACAGGCCATTGCTAAAATTGAAAAAGAATGGAAAAACATTACTGATTATCCATTCGAATACACATTCCTTGATCAGACCATTGCAAAAATGTATGATGCAGATATGCGCTGGCAAAAAACAATTCAGGCATCGTGCTTCTTTGCCATCTTCATTGCATGCATGGGATTATTTGGTCTTTCTGCCATTAATGCCATCAACAGAACAAAAGAGGTTGGCATTCGCAAAGTGCTTGGAGCAAGTGTAAAAGAAATTGTTGTCACGCTTTCATCCAATTTTTTAATCATGGTTGCTATTTCAATAGCCATTGCGACACCGTTTGCCTGGTGGCTCATGAATAAATGGCTCGAAGATTTTGCCTATCGCATCCACATCAGTTGGTGGATGTTTGCAATAGTTGGAGCAACTGCACTGATCATTGCATTTGTAGCCGTGAGCTTTCAATCAATAAAAGCAGCAATGGCAAACCCAGTAAAAAGTTTGAGATCGGAATAGTCAGCGGTCGTCAGTTGTCAGTAATCAGATAGACTCTAATAATGTAAGTTTCGTTATCAGGAACCAACTGCAAACTGTCAACTGAAGACTGAAAACTATTTTGTTTCCGGCAGCAGTAACATTTCTCAGCATCGTTGCGTCGCACTCTTGTGAAGTTGTGCGTGCATCAGCTTCAGGCTAAGTATCAGCTACTACACATTAAAAAAATTTCCAAAGTTTTGAGCTTGGGAGGCTTTGAAATTCCATTTAAAAAATATTTCATTGAACCCAATCTGAAAAGCAACATTCCTGTTTTTCTTAACGACTTTATTGCCGGGCAATAAAACCAAACTCATCAGCATGCTAAAAAATTTCTTCAAAATCGCCTTCAGGAATCTCTGGCGCAGCAAAGGATTTTCTGCAATCAACATCATCGGTCTGGCAATTGGTATGGCAAGCGCCATTATCATTTTATTGTGGATACAAAACGAGGTGAGCTACGACCAGTTCCACGAAAAGAAAGACCGCATTTATGAAGCATGGAACCGCGCTCCTTTTGATGGAAAGCTGATGAGCTGGAACACCACACCCAAAGTTCTTGCCCGCACATTAGAAAAAGATCTGCCTGAAGTAGAACAGGCAGTTCGTGTGCAATGGCCCAGAAATTTTTTATTTAGCATTGGCGATAAAAGATTAACCGTTCAGGGGCGCGAGGTGGATTCCAATTTTCTGCAGGTGTTTTCATTTCCATTAATCAAAGGAAACCCGAAAACGCTATTGAACGATAGATATTCAATCGTGCTCACAGAAAAACTAGCCCGCAGCCTTTTTGGCAAAGAAGATGCCATGGGAAAAATCATCAAGCTTGACAATAGTGATAATTTCACAGTAACAGGTATCCTAAAAGATGTTCCAAATAATACCCGATTCGATTTTGAATATTTGATTCCATGGAGCTATCTGCGTGAAAGAGGCGAGGATGATAGTTATTGGGGCAATAACAGCACCAGAACGTATGTACTGCTAAGACCCAATACCAGCTTAGCTTCTATAGCCCCAAAAATAAAAGTACTCAAACAAAAATATGATGACGAAGCAAAAAAAATTAACTGGCAGATGTTTTTATATCCCATCAGCAGATGGCATCTCTATTCAAATTTTGAAAACGGCTATGAAACAAATGGCGGCCGGATCACATTTGTGAAGCTCTTCGGCATCATTGCAGCCTTCATATTATTGATTGCCTGCATCAATTTCATGAACCTCAGTACAGCAAGAAGCGAGAAACGTGCAAAAGAAGTCGGCATCAGAAAAGTGGTCGGTGCACAAAAAGGCTCATTAATCAGCCAGTTCATTGGTGAATCCATTTTGCTCTCATTCATCGCGGGCATTATTGCCATCATTATAGTGCAACTAAGTCTCGCAGGATTTAATCAGCTCACAGGTAAAAAATTATTCATTCCATATAGCAGCCCATATTTCTGGATTGCAGGAATAGGTTTTGTTGTGTTCACCGGCTTTTTAGCAGGCAGCTATCCTGCATTTTTCTTGTCATCATTCAAACCTGTGAAAGTGTTGAAAGGCACTTTTAAAAAGGCAAATGCATTGGTCACGCCAAGAAAAATTTTGGTAGTGCTTCAATTCACTTTTGCGATTGTATTGATCATCTGCACCATCATCGTGAAGCAGCAGATCGATTATGCGAAAGACAGAGAAACCGGATACGACCGGCATAATCTCATTTATCATTTCATGACTGGTGATATCGGTAAAAATTATTTGCTGATAAAAAATGAATTGCTTACATCCGGCATTGCCTCCTCTGTTACCAAAACAAGTGCGCCGCTCACTCAAAGCTGGAGCGATGGCTGGGGACAGGAATGGGAAGGCAAAGACCCGAATGACAGGACTGATTTCAAAAGATATAATGAAGACGGAGGGCTTGGCAAAACTGCGGGATTGCAATTCGTTGCAGGGCGTGATATTGATGTGCAACAATATCCGACAGATTCATTAGCGATGATATTGAATGAATCATCTCTGAAAATCATGAAATTTAAAAATCCACTTGGACAGATTGTAAAGGATAATGGGAAACAATGGCATGTGATCGGAGTGATCAAAGATTTTATTCTGGAATCGCCTTATGAACCAACAAGCCCGATGCTCATTTATGGGCCGAATAACTGGTTCAATGTTATTCATATCAAATTGAATAATAAAAATTCTACTGCGCAAAACCTGAAAGCTGCGGAAGTGATTTTCAAAAAATACAATCCTGAATATCCTTTCGACTACAAATTCGTGGATGAAGAATATGCTCAAAAATTTGAAGATGAAAAACGCACTGGAACATTAGCGGGATTATTTGCAGGGCTCACGATTTTTATTTCCTGTCTTGGCCTATTCGGTCTTGCAACATATATGGCTGAAGCAAGGATTAAAGAAATCGGTGTGAGAAAAGTATTAGGCGCATCTGTTACAAACATCACGGCATTGCTTTCAAAAGATTTTGTGAAGCTTGTGATCGTCTCCATTTTGATTGCATCGCCCATTGCATGGATCGCGATGCACAAGTGGCTGCAGAGCTATGATTACCGGATCAATATAAGTTGGCTTGTATTTGCAGCATCAGGATTGTTAGCAATTATCATCGCATTGCTGACGGTGAGCTTCCAGGCGATTAAAGCAGCGATTGCAAATCCGGTGAAGAGCTTGAGAACGGAATGATTTGGTGAATGGTCAATGGTGAATAGTGAATATCATATTATCAGGATGCTTTTGACTAGCTCCGGCATTCATGCCGGAGAAATGAAAATAAATAATAAATGTTGCTGCCGATTGTGAAACTGAAGCTGAATAGAAAAATAAAAGTACAAGTGAGTGACACAACGATGATGATTGAAAGATAATGCTGGTCATAAAAAATAAGAAATGAGAAATAAGGAATAATAAGTTAGAAAGGGTTGATAATCTCAAAACATCATAGAAATCCTTTAATCATATAAATCCCGGTTCAGACAATGATAAAAAATTATTTCAAAATCGCATGGAGAAATTTGGTGAAGAATAAAGTGTATTCTTTCATCAACATCGCCGGATTGGCTTCGGGAATGGCCGTGGCAATGATCATAGGCTTGTGGATCTATGATGAAGTGTCTGCAAACAAACACTTTAAAAATCACGACACCATGTATCAGGTAATGATGCACCAGACTTTTGATGGCACACGTTACACACAGCAAGCATTGCCTTTCCCGATTGGTGAAGAACTGAAAAGTAAATACCCTGATTTCAAAGGTGTTGCTATGTGCGATTGGGGCTCACATCGTTCGCTGGTATACGGAGAAAAAAAGCTGAGCAAATACGGGCATTTTTTAGGTGAAGATGGAGTTAGCATGTTTTCGCTGAAAATTTTGGATGGCGATAAAAATCCTTTGCATGATCCATACTCAATTGTACTTACAGATGAAACAGCGAAAGCGCTTTTCGGAAAAGAAAATGCAATTGGGAAAATTGTGAAGCTCGATAATGAAACGAATTTGAAAGTGACAGCCGTTGTGGAGAAACAACCGAAAAACAGTTCGTTCACCTTCGATTATTTAGTTCCGTTTCAGTTGCAGGAAACTATTTACAGTTGGATAAAGCAATTTCACAAAACAAACTGGGGAAATAATTCATGGCAGACATTTGTGCAGTTGAAAGATAATTCGAGCGAAAAAAGTGTTGACGCAAAAATCAAAAATGTTGTTATCTCTCATTTTACAGATGAAAATACATTGAAGCATATCATACCGGAAGTTTTTATTCATCCGATGTCGAAATGGAGATTGTACAGCGATTTTGAGAATGGGAAAAATACAGGTGGCTTTATCAAATATGTGCGCATGTTTGGTATTCTTGGTTTGATTGTGCTGCTGATTGCATGCATCAATTTTATGAACCTTTCAACAGCAAGGAGCGAAAAACGTGCAAAAGAAGTTGGCGTAAGGAAAGCAGTTGGTTCTGCGAGAAAACAACTCATCAGCCAATTTTTGAGCGAATCGATGTTGATTGCCGGACTTGCATTTTTGTTTGCTTTAGGAATTGTGCTGCTGTCATTGCCTTATTTCAATAAGCTTACTGATAAAGCAATGAGCCTGCAAATCACTAACCTTTTGTTCTGGTTAATTATGATCGTGTTCACCATTTTCACAGGCTTGCTCGCGGGAAGTTATCCTGCATTTTATCTTTCATCGTTCAATCCGGTGCGCGTGCTGAAAGGAAATATGAAAGCAGGCAAGAGCAGTTCATTGCCAAGAAAAATTTTAGTGGTGCTGCAATTTGCGAGTTCGGTCATGTTGATGATTGGAACAATAGTCGTGAACCGTCAGATACAATTTGGAAAAAATCAACCGATCGGATTTAATAATAAAGGGTTGATTACAGTGAATTGGTCCAGTGATATCGGGAAACATTTTGATGCAATCAAACAGGAACTGTTAAGTTCGGGAGCAGCCGTTTCAGTTTGTCAGACCAATTCTCCACCCTCTGATATTTACAGTAATAACAATGGTTGGGAATGGAAAGGCAGCACTCCTATTGAAAAGTCAACGGTGTTTTCAACCATCACAACTACTTACGACTATACGAAGACGTTAGGGATTAAAATATTGGAAGGCAGAGATTTTTCAAAAGACTTTGCGGATTCAAATGGTGTTGTATTAAACCAGGCGGCAGTAAAAAGAATGCGTTTGGAAAACCCTGTCGGGCAACAATTGAAGTGGAATGATAAACAAATGGTAGTAATTGGTGTGATACCTGACATTCAAATGGAATCGCCATATCGCCCCATCTCTCCGCTTACTATTATATTTAATAAAGATTGGGTTGGCTGTGTTGATGTCCGCTTGAATCCTGATATGTCTGCATCAAAAGCCATTGCAACCATCAAACCAATATTTGAACGCTACAATCCTGCATTTCCTTTTGAATATAAATTTGCTGATGAAGAATATGCAAAGAAATTTAATTACGAAGAATTGGTTGGCAATCTGGCCACGATCATTGCAGTACTGGCAATTTTTATTTCCTGTCTGGGATTATTTGGACTTGCATCATTCACTGCGGAACAACGTGTGAAAGAAATTGGAGTGCGAAAAGTGCTTGGCGCAAGCGTGCTGAATTTGTGGCAACTGCTCTCGAAAGATTTTGTGATTTTAGTTTTAATTTCCTGTTTAATAGCAATTCCTCTTGCTTGGTATTATATGAATGAATGGTTAAAAAGCTATAAGCTTAAAACAACAATTAACATGGGGATTTTTGTATCGGTAGTGTTCGTTGCAGTTGGGATTACATTAATCACAGTGAGCTTTCAGGCGATAAAGGCGGCAATGGCAAACCCGGTGAAATCGCTAAGAACCGAATAGGCTGATCTGGGATTTTGGAAGATTTTTAGGATTGATGAGAAATAAAACCATACCACAGAGAAACGCAGAGTGAAGCACAAAGCTACACAGTGAGACTCTGCAATTCTCCATAATCTCAGCGGTTCTCTGTGGCGAATGAGAAAGTGACTGATTGAATTTCAGAAATCGTACATCGTTCATCACACATCGTAAATATTTTTTTATGTTCAGGAATTATTTCAAAATTGCTTTCAGGAATATCTGGAAGAATAAAACTTCTTCCGCTATCAATATTTTCGGGCTCACCATCGGCTTGACAAGTTGTTTACTGATTGCTTTATATATAAAGCATGAACTGAGTTATGATGGTTTTGAAAAGAATGGTGACAGGATTGCGAGAGTGATCATGAAATATAGTTTCGATGGCAGTCCCGAAACAAACGGTGGTAATTATACAAGCGTGCGTGTAGCAAAAGTATTTCCACAAACTTTTCCTGAAGTTGAGTCGGCTATCAAAATGTTGCTGCGGGAACGTATCGTGAATTACAACGAAAAATATATCGATGAGAAAAAATTCATGTTTGCCGATTCCACTTTCTTCAATATGTTTTCCTTTAAATTATTGCAGGGCGATGCGAGGTCTGCATTATCAGGGCCATACAAAACTGTGGTAACACAATCAACTGCGAAAAAATATTTTGGCAATGAAGATGCAGTCGGAAAAACATTTCGCCTTGGGTCTGACAGCAATCTTTACCAGATAACAGGCGTGATGGAAGATTGCCCGACTAACTCGCAGATACAGTTTAATTTCCTCACATCGTTTTCTTCGCTTGGTATTACTAAAGATTATGAGAACACTTATTGGGACGCAAATTTCACCACCTATTTATTATTGCGCGATAAAAAATCGATTGCTTCATTGCAGGCAAAACTTCCTGCATTCATGAAAAAGGAAATGCAGGGACAAGGTGCAACAGTGAATTTCTTCCTCGAACCTTTTGATGGAATTCATTTGCACTCGACTTATGTGGGTTTCGAGCCGAATAACAATATCAGCTACATATATATTCTTGCTGCAGTGGCATTGCTCATATTGGTAATTGCATGCTCAACATATATCAACCTCAGCACTGCACGTTCCATTGAAAGAGCAAAAGAAGTTGGCGTTAGAAAAGTAATCGGTGCAGAAAAAAAACAATTGTTCTGGCAGTTCATTGGTGAATCGGGATTGATGTGCATAATGGCTGTTCTGTTAAGTATGATTGCAGCAGCATTATTACTGCCGGCATTCAACCAACTCACAGACAAACAGCTTCATGTATCATCTTTATTTTCTTTGCCTTTTATCCTTTTTTCATTAACAATAGTTGCATGCGTGAGTTTAATTGCGGGCAGTTATCCAGCATTGATACTTACGGGTTTTCAACCCATAAAAGTTTTGAAAGGTTCATTCAAAAATACAGGCTCAGGTCAATGGCTGCGCAAATCCCTAATCGTTTTTCAATTTGCTATTTCTGTTTTTTTGATTGTTTCAACATTCATTGTGCAAAAGCAACTTTACTACATTCAGCATAAAAATTTAGGATATGACAGAGATCATGTGTTAGTAATTCCTATGTCGAATACAAGAACAAAAAATTCTAAATTAATCAAGGAAGAGTTCAAACAAAACCCTGATGTAGTCAGCGTTTCAGAGATTGATCGTTCTCCTGTGGAAGGGGGCGGCGGTTATAATATGCGCACTTCAGAGATGCCTGAAAGCCAACAGATCGCAGTGTTTGCAAACCCAATTGATGAAAGCTATATTACCACGACAGGCATGCAGATCATTGCAGGAAATGATTTGACAGAACAGGATATAAAAAATGCATCTCTTGATACATTAAGAACTTTTCAATTTATATTGAATGAATCTGCAGCAAAACAACTTGGATGGAAAGCCCCACAGGATGCAATAGGGAAAAAAATGTTTTTAGGAGACAACCGTCCAGGTTACGTGAAAGCGGTCGTGAAAGATTATCATTTCCAATCCTTGCATGATCCGATAAGAGCGATGGTGATGTTTCCTGAAGATTGGGGCGTTAAATTGTTAGTGAAATTGCGCGGCAACAACCTTCCTGCAACAATTTCTTTTTTGGAATCGAAATGGAAGGAACTTGTTCGGACACGCCCCTTTGAATATCGTTTTATGGATGAAGATTATAATAAACTATACAGCTCTGAACTGCGATTGGGCAAGGTGATGAATTTATTTTCAACAATTGCAATTGTTCTTGCATGTCTGGGATTATTTGGGTTGTCATCATATACAGCACAACAACGCTTCAAAGAAATCGGGATCAGAAAAGTGCTGGGCGCTTCCATTAGCAGTATAGTGATTGCGCTGTCAAAAGATTTTGTGAAGCTTTCCTTCATCGCGATTCTTATTGCAGTGCCGGTTGCCTGGTGGGCAATGACAAAATGGTTGCAGGATTTCACCTATAGGACAGATATGAGTTGGAACATTTATTTTTTTGCAGGATTGGTTACAGTTGTATTAGCTATTGCAACAGTCAGTTTTCATGCAATAAGAGCAGCAATGATGAATCCGGTGAAAAGCTTGAGAACGGAATGATATTGGTGAATGGTCAATGGTCAATAGTGAATAATTAAATTTCAAGATGCTTTCGATTAGCTCCGGCATTCATGCCGGAGAATAAAAAATTGAAATGGATGATTGTTGCCGGTTGTGAAACTGAAGATGAGCAGATAACCAAAAGTACAAGAGCCCGCCGCTGCGGAGGATGTTTAATCAAGAAATAATGCTGGTGACAAAAATTAATAATTGATAATTAGTAATTAATAATTCAATGGCAAATCATACATCACAAAATCAGAAATCATAAATACCTTTTATGTTCAAAAATTTTTTCAAAACTGCTCTTCGTAATTTCTGGAAGAACAAGACTTTCAGCTTCCTTAATATTTTCGGCCTCGCAATCGGTATTGCATGCGCAGGGTTAATTTTTTTGTGGGTGGAAGATGAAATGACTTTTGATAATGTGCATGCAAAAAAGGACAAGCTGTACGAAGTGGAAGTGAACGCGAGTTATGATGGGAATGCCTTTACGATGACTTCAACGCCACGCCCATTAGGAACGGCGATGAAAGCCGAAATACCGGGCATTGCAAATACGGCGAAGTATTCAATTTTTGATGAACGTTTTCTTTTTAGTGTTGATAATAAATCTTTGTATGCTTCAGGTCGCTACGCCGATGCATCTTTATTCAACATGTTCACATTTAATTTCATTGAGGGCAATCCAAAAAATCCGTTCCCGCAATTATATTCATTGGTTATCACACAAAGCGCTGCAAAGAAATTTTTTGGCACAGAAAAAAATGTTGTAGGAAAAAAAGTCCGGGTAGATAATTCGCAAGACTATGTCATTAGCGGGGTGATAAAAGATTTGCCGGAAAACTCTTCATTGCAATTTGAGTGGCTGGCATCCTGGGAAATTAATGTCGCAAAAGAAATGGCAAACAAAGTTGATAGCAACCGTGACGAAACTGACTGGGGCAGTTATGGTCCATTCACTTTTGTTGAATTGGAGAAAAATGCAAACCTCGAAACTATCAATAATCAACTGAAAAATTTTATTCATAAAAAATCTTCAGCGGAGAAAAATACAGCTTTTCTTTTTCCAATGAAAGACCGGCGGCTTTATGAAGAATTTGCAAATGGCAAACCAACAGGCAGTGGTCGTATTAAACAAGTGCGGATGCTTGCCGGCATTGCGTGGATTATACTTCTGATCGCATGCATCAACTTCATGAACCTTGCAACAGCTAACAGCCAGAAACGTGCAAAAGAAGTAGGTGTGCGCAAAGTGCTCGGTGCTGAAAAGAAAGGATTAGTATCGCAATTTATTGGCGAAGCGTTATTCATGTCTTTAATGGCAAGTGTTATTGCCGTCTTCATTATCATCTTTTCGTTACCGGCATTCAATATGCTGATGCAAAAAAATCTTTCATTAGGTTTAAGCAATTCGTTTCACATACTTGGCTTGCTGATTATTTCTTCCATCTGTGGTTTGATTGCCGGCAGTTATCCTTCTTTATATTTATCATCATTCAATCCTGCACTTGTTTTGAAAGGATTGAAATTAAAAACAGGCAGCGCTTCAATAATAAGAAAAGGATTGGTGATTGTACAGTTTGTAGTGTCTGTTGTTTTTATCATCAGCACAATGATTGTTTACATGCAGATACAACACGTAAAAAACAGGAACCTTGGTTTCAACAAAGACAAGCTGATTGAAATAAGCCCGCAACATGATATCTCGCAAATTTTCCCTTTGATAAAAAATGACCTGATGCAAAGCGGTTTAATAGAAAATGCGGCAATCGCAGACCATACCACGTTGTATGGCGGAGATACAGATAACGGGTTTAAGTGGCAGGGTAAATCTCAGGATAATCAAATATCCATTGCGCACAGAAATGTGAGCAATGAATTTATTAAAACATCCGGGATGAAAATTGTTGAAGGAAGAGATTTCAGTGACAATGCTGCATCTGAAAATTCAAACGTCATCATCAATGAAGCGATGGAAAAAATGATGGGGAAAGAAAGCGCCGTAGGAAAAATTATTCAAAGCAGGCGCGGCAATCCGAAAGATGTTTACACAAATGTTACTGTGATTGGTGTAGTGAAAGATTATTTGTATGGGAATATGTTTGGCAGTGAAGTAGGTCCGTTAATTATTTTTTGCAGGCCTCCTGAATATCAGACTTTCATTTACGTTCGTGCAAAACAACAGGCAAATCTTGAACAGACTTTAGCAAAGATTGGAGAAACGATGAAGAAAAACAATCCTTCTTATCCGCTGGAATACAAATTTGTGGATGAACAGTTTAATAAGATGTTCGAGAATGAAACGCTTATTAGCAAAGTTTCCAGCGTGTTTGCTTCGCTTGCTATTATTATTTCATGTCTCGGGCTGTTTGGTCTTGCCGCATTCACTGCTGAACAAAGAACAAAAGAAATCGGCATTCGAAAAGTGCTTGGCGCAAGTGTTAGCGGACTTGCTGGTTTATTATCAAAAGATTTTTTGCAATTGGTTTGTATATCATGCCTGATTGCTTTTCCTGTTGCATGGTGGATCATGCACGACTGGCTGCAGAGCTATGACTACAGAATTGCAATAAGTTGGTGGATATTTTTGATAGCCGGAGCAGTTGCAATATTCATTGCATTGTTCACCATCAGTTTTCAGACAATTAAAACAGCTATGGCGAACCCGGTGAAAAGCTTGAGAACAGAGTAAGTCGTCGGTTGTCAGTCGGCATTCATCGGTGTTGATGATTAGCAAATTTGAAAATGTGCGGATGTGCGAATTGGTGAATGGTCAATGGTGAATCCTGAATTGGATTTATTGACGACTAAAATCCTGATGACAAATTTAAATAGTTTCAGTCTTTGAATTAAAACTCAGCGTATGATAAAAAATTATTTCAAAATCGCTTTTCGCAACCTGAAGAAATATAAATTTATTTCTTTCATCAATTTATCAGGGCTTACAATTGGATTGACTTGCTGTCTCCTTATTCTTGCATACATATTGAATGAACTGAGCTACGATAAATACAATAAAAATGCGGATAATATTTATCGCGTCACAAGAAGTTTTAATAATCAGGATGGAGTAGTGTCGCTTAATTTGAGCACTATTGCTCCGGCTTTCGGTCCTTATCTGCTCACGGATTTTCCTGACATAAAAAAAATGACAAGGATATATCCGCAAGGAACTACGGCTATACATTATGGTGACAAAATTTTTAATGAACCGGATGTATATTATGCTGATGAAAACTTGTTTGATGTATTCACACAAAAAATGGTGATGGGCAATCCGAAAACTGCGCTGGCAGAACCTTTCTCGATTATACTT
>DATGIX010000002.1:0-6629 GCA_035295505.1 Puia sp.
ACCTGAATAAGTATGACCGTTAGTAAAGAACTGCCATTTGCCCAAAGCAATTGATGATGTGTCTGTGCTGCCACCATTTCCGCTATGCCCCGTGCTATCCTGAACATTTACTGTGAATGAACAAGCTGTGCTGTCAAATGAAACATTAAAAACAGTGGACTGAATTTGTGCGGGTGTTCCTGAAGCTTTTAAACTGACCGTTTGCACGCCAGTGTTATTAAACACGCCTGTTCCTGCGAACTGAAATCCATTTTGTCTATCGGATTGAATATTGTAGCTGCCGGTTGTTTTCACGTTGACAGTAACCTGAACATAATTCGTGTCTCCAAGAATCGCAACACCATTGAAATATGTTCCGGCAGGAGTTATTGTCATGCAGTTTCCGGAGGTATCTTTAAGCGTTCCCGTAGCGGTTGTTGCAACAGGTACCACATCCGATTCATAGCTCAGTTCTTTTGAGCAGCTAAAAAAAAGAGTTGCCGATACAATCAGCATGGTTACGATCCTAAAAGCCCTATTCATACAAAAAAGATAAAGAATTTGCGATGCGAAGTTTAGTACCCGGCTATCACAACGACATAACTACAATAAAATTGCTATCCAAAGGCAAATTTAAGCTTTAATTTCTGCCACCATCTTGGCTGGTATCACCCATTCGTCAAATTGTTCTGGCGTCACGTATCCAAGCTTCACTGCCATTTCTTTCAAAGTCGTTCCTTCTTTATGTGCTTTTTGTGCAATCTCTGCTGCTTTGTAATAACCGATTTTTGTGTTGAGAGAAGTAACGAGCATTAAAGAATTGTCAACATGCTTTTTGATATTAGCCTCAATCGGTTCGATGCCGATTGCGCATTTATTATTGAAAGAAACACAGCCGTCACCAATCAGCCTTGCGCTGTGAAGAAAATTGTAAATCATTACTGGTTTAAAAACATTCAGCTCAAAATGACCGGTTGCACCGCCAATATTGATGGCAACATCATTTCCTAAAACCTGCGCTGCAATCATTGTCAGTGCTTCACATTGCGTCGGGTTAACTTTCCCCGGCATGATGGATGAACCTGGTTCATTATCCGGAATAAAAATTTCTCCAATACCACTTCTTGGACCAGAAGATAGCATGCGGATATCATTAGCAATTTTCATCAGGCTTACTGCAACTGTTTTCAAAGCACCATGAGATTCCACAATTGCATCATGAGCAGCAAGAGATTCAAATTTGTTTTCTGCAGTTATGAAAGGTAAGCCTGTTAATTCAGCAATTTTCTTTGCCACATTAACTGCATAATTCGGCGGCGTGTTAATGCCGGTGCCGACTGCAGTTCCACCGAGTGCTAATTCTGATAAATGAGCTAATGTATTTTTGATTGCTTTTAACCCGTGAGTTAACTGTGATGCATAACCGCTGAACTCCTGTCCGACAGTTAAAGGTGTTGCATCCATAAAATGTGTGCGGCCGATTTTCACCACGTTCATATACTGTTTGCTTTTTGCGGCAAGTGTATCCCTCAGTTTTTCAATTCCGGGAATAGTGGTTTCAATTAAAATTTTATAAGCGGCAATGTGCATCGCAGTCGGAAAAGTATCATTGGATGATTGCGATTTGTTCACATCGTCATTTGGGTGAACAAATTTTTCTTTATCAGTTAGTTTGCCGCCATTCAACACATGAGCACGATAAGCGATCACTTCATTCACATTCATATTGCTTTGTGTTCCACTTCCGGTTTGCCAAACCACAAGCGGGAATTCGTTATCAAGTTTGTGTTCTAAAATTTCATCACATACTTTTCCAATCAGGTCAGATTTTTCTTTTGGGAGGACGCCAGCTTCAAAATTTGTTAATGCCGCAGCTTTTTTCAGATAAGCAAATGCACGGATGATTTCTTTCGGCATTTTATTAATGTCCTGTGCAATTTTAAAGTTGTCGATGCTGCGTTGTGTCTGTGCTCCGAAATATGCATCAATGGGAACTTTCACTTCACCCATCGTATCTTTTTCAATCCTATATTCCATACAATAAATATTTTGCGGCAAAGGTAATTGCTTAAAGTTTTTCAGGTTCACAATTTTTTTTCAATAACTTCCATGCCGAAAAAATTTGCCTTCGGTTAAAATATCAACATGAAAAGACAGATTGCTGTTTTATTTTTTTTGCTGATCAGTAGTATTTGTTTTTCTCAATCCCAAATCAGCGTTATTCCCTTACCGAATGGCTTAAAAGTAAATCCGGGGGATTTTGTGTTTTCATCATGCACACGTTTGCATTTTGATGAATCACTAAAAGAAGCGGTTGAGCCACTGATAGCAAAACTTTCAAGTTCGGCCGGAATTGACCTTCTTTCAAAATCATCATGTTCAAAAAAATCGTTCATCAATGTAAGCCTTGATAAAACAATTGCCAATAATGAAGGATATGAATTGAGCATCTCTCCAGAACTAATTTCATTGAAAGCAAAAACTGCAGCAGGAATTTTTTATGGCGTGCAAACCATTTTGCAATTATTACCTGAAGCAATTGAAAAGGATTTTATTCAAAAAAATATAAAATGGCAAGTGCCTTGTGTAGTTATTAAAGATGAACCACGTTTTGCATACCGCGGTGTTCTGCTTGATGTTGCTCGGCATTATTTGCCCATAACTTTTTTAAGGAAGATGATTGATCTGTTGGCTATGCAAAAAATGAATCGTTTGCAGCTTCATTTAACTGATGGCCAGGGCTGGCGTTTTGAAAGCAAAAAATATCCGAAACTTACTCAGATCGGAGCTTACAGAAAGGGCACGGCATTGAATACGACTTATGATTATAATTCCCGCCCTAATGATAGTTTGTACGGAGGCTATTACACGCAGCAGCAATTAAAAGATCTGGTAAAATATGCATCTCAAAAATTCATTACCATCATTCCGGAAATAGAAATGCCAGCGCATGCAATGGCGGCACTTGCATCATATCCGGAGCTGGCGTGCCTCGACAGCAATGGAAATGCATTTCCATATCCACAGCAAATACAAAACGAATATTGCACAAAAGATGCAACATTTAATTTTCTGGATGATATATTGAGTGAAGTGATGGATGTGTTCCCTTCAAAATATATTCACGTAGCCGGCGACGAAGCATCAAAAGAAACATGGAAGAAATGCAAATACGATTTGCAACGAATGAAAGATGAGGGTTTGAATAATGTGGAAGAACTACAAAGCTATTTCATCAAGCGCATTGAAAAATTTGTGAATAGCAAAGGAAGAAGCATTATTGGCTGGGATGAAATTTTGCAAGGTGGATTAGCGCCGAATGCAACTGTGATGAGTTGGACTGGAATCGAAGGTGGCATCAAAGCAGCACAACAACACCATGATGTGATCATGACTCCAACAGAATATTGTTATCTTGATTATTACCAATCTGATGCACCCGGCGAGCCTATTGCTTTTTGTTGTATGGTGACTTTACCAAAAGTTTATAGTTTCAATCCTGTTCCAGCAGTGCTGACTGCTGATGAATCACGATACATTAAGGGAACGCAGGGAAATTTGTGGGGCGAATATGTTCCTGACCCTGCAAAGGCAGAATACATGTTGTTTCCACGATCTGTTGCGCTGGCGGAAGTAGGTTGGACTGATGCTTCTAAAAAAAATTATAATGAATTCACTACAAGGCTTTCTTCTTATCTAAAAAGATTAAGCACGTATCATGTCAATTATAGCAAACATTTGTTTGAAATAAAACTGACCACTTCTTTAAATGAAAATAAACAGGTCACTGCATCATTGGGAGGCGTTAATAAAGATCATGTGATCCGCTATACAATGGACGGAACAATTCCAACTGAACAATCTCCGGTTTATTCACAACCAATCATCATAGAAAAAAATGCGACTTTGATTGCTGCTGTTTTACAGGATGGAATTATTCTCGATCAGGTAAAAAAATCTTTTGAGTTACACAAAGCTGTTGGAAAATCAATAACGCTGGAAACCTTACCAGACAAGCAATACAATAAGGGCGGCAACAATGCGTGGGTGAATGGCTGTCTTGGTAATGATGAACAATTCAGCGATGATGAATGGCTTGGCTGGAACGGAAAAACATTTAACGGCACAATTGATTTTGGCAACGCAACAAATATTTCTTCTTTACAAACTCGTTTTTTTCATAAACCATCGAGCTGGGTTTGGGTGGCAAAAAAAGTAACCGTGCAGGTTTCGGATGATGGAACAAATTTCAAAACCATTGCAGAAAAAGATGTTCCTGTTCCATCAAAAGACGGGGCATCACCTTTTGAAATGAAATGGGAATCTGTAACGGCAAGGTATATGCGAATAATTGCAGAACCATTAGGAAAAATTCCTGCGGGTAACACAGGCGCCGGTGATGAGGCATGGTTATTTGTGGATGAAATGGTGATACACTAATTACAAGAATTGAAGCGAATTGTTAGGATGGATTTAGAAGAACAGCGTCATTTCGAACGAAGCCATCAAAAATTAATTTATATCAGCAATTTGCGGCGGAGTGAGAAATCTCTTTTGATAAAAGGGATTTTTCATCCCGCATAATTTGTGTGAAATAATAAGTTCACAAAGCGGGATTCGAAATGACGATGATACTTTAGCAATGATTAATAGTTACAAAACAAATCATGAAAAAAACAATTTTCTTTTTTTTCATTTTATTATTAAGCAAATCATTTGCACAGCAAACCTGGAAAGCAGAAAACGACAACCTCTTTTCAAAAGATTGGTTAGTTAATCCTGTTGTTGTTAAAGCTGACGTATATAAATCAGCTAATGGAAGAGATATTATTTTGTACAATGGCTTGGTAAAACGGACATTTCGTATCCAACCAAATGTTGTTTGCATCGATTATAAAAACATGAGCAATGGTCAACAATTGTTGCGTGCTATAAAACCAGAAGCCAAAGTAATCATCAATAATAAAGAATATAATGTTGGCGGGTTGCACGGACAAACTGAAAATGCATATCTGCTCCCGGAATGGTTAGATAATTTCAAAACCGATGAAAATGATTTTCAATTTGTGAAATATGAGGTGCAGGATATTCAACCCTTCATTCAATGGAAACAGAAAGGCTGGGCAATGAATAAAAACCAACCGACAGGAAAAATGCTTTCATTCATTTTTCAATCTTCTCTACCTGGATTAAAAAATATTTTCGTACAAGTTCATTATGAATTGTATGATGGAATTCCGTTGATCATCAAATGGGGTTCCGTTGAAAATAAATCCGATCATCTCATCACAATCAATCGTGTTGTCAATGAGTCATTAGCTTTAGTGGAAGAAGAAAGCGCTGTTGTTGGTTCACCGGAACAAATGAAAAAACAACACGGCATTTATGTAGAAACAAATTATGCATTCAATAATGCAATGCGTTATGATATCAGCGATCAAACCACGCATTGGAAGACAGATACAGTATATACATCTCAGGTGAATTATAATTTTCAAACGCCCTGTTTGCTGGAAGTATATCCTGAAAAAGTTACCGACGTTGAGTTACAGCCGAATGAAAAAATGAATTCAGTTCGCACGTCAGAATTATTAATGGATAGTTACGACCGTGAAAGAAGAGGATTAGCCATTCGCAAAATGTATAGGACAATTGCGCCATGGACAACAGAGAACCCGATTTTCATGCATCTTGTCAGCAAAAATGATGAAGAGGTAAAACGTGCCGTTGATCAATGTGCAGCTACAGGTTATGAAGCCGTGATACTTAGTTTCGGTAGCCATTGCAATATGGAAGATACATCTGCGGAAAATATCAAGCGATGGAAAATGCTTAGCGATTATGCGCACAGTAAAAGTATTCTCATCGGCGGTTATTCATTATTCAGTTCAAGAAAGATCAGTGATGAAGATGATGTGATCGATCCGGTAACCGGCAAACCGGATGCAGCAGCATTCTTCGGCAACGCTCCTTGCATGGGAAGCAAATGGGGACTGAATTATTTAGCAACGCTGAAATATTTTATTAGTAATACCGGTTTTGATCTTTTTGAAAATGATGGCCCTTATCCCGGCGATGTTTGTGCATCTACAAAACATCCGGGGCATAAAAATTTAGATGATAGCCAATGGAAGCAAATGGAATTGCAGAAAGGATTATACCACTGGTGCAGCGAGCATGGAGTATATGTAAATGCACCCGACTGGTATTTTTTAGATGGCACCAATAAAATTGCGATTGGTTACCGCGAAGTAAATTTTTCTTTACCAAGAGAAAACCAAAAAATTTTAAACAGGCAAAATATTTATGATGGCTTGTGGGAGAAAACGCCGTCAATGAGCTGGGGATTTGTTCCGCTTACTAAATATCAAGGCGGTGGCGAAGAAGCAGTGCTGGAGCCACTTTCGGAGCATTTGAAAGATTATGAGCAACTCATGATGCAATATTATAGTTCCGGTGTGCAGGCATGTTATCGCGGACCAAGATTGTTTGATACGGATGCGACAAAACAAACGGTAAGCAATGTAGTTAGTTGGTACAAAAAATACCGCGATATTTTAAATTCTGATATCATTCATTTACGCCGTGCAGACGGAAGGGATTGGGATGGCGTTATGCATGTGAACCCGCAATTGAAAACAAAAGCGTTG
>DATGIX010000003.1:0-127387 GCA_035295505.1 Puia sp.
GTCAATTTGCACGCCTTCCATTCCATAACCCTTTGCTTTGTCAACCAAACTTTCGCAGCGGTATTGTTCATTCACAGGTGTACTTAATCCATACCCATTGTTTTCAATAATAAAAATCACCGGCAAATCCCAAACAGCAGCCACATTCAGCGCTTCATGAAAATCACCTTCGCTTGTTCCGCCATCTCCTGAGAATGCCAATGAAACTTTATTTTCTTTTTTCAATTTATATGCAAGCGCAACGCCATCGGCAATGGCAAGCTGAGGGCCGAGATGAGAAATCATCCCGCAGATGTGATGTTCTTTGGAACCGAAATGAAAACTTCTTTCCCGCCCTTTGCTATACCCGTCTTTGCTTCCTTGCCATTGTTTGAATAATTTGTTCAATGGCATTTTGCGCGAAGTGAACACGCCGAGGTTTCGGTGCAATGGCATAATCCATTCATCTTCCCTCAAAGCGAGTGTTGCGCCAACAGCAATCGCTTCCTGACCAATGCCACTGAACCATTTGCTGATTTTTCCCTGGCGCAAAAGCAGCAGCATCTTTTCTTCAATCAAACGTGGAAGCAAAATGCTTTTATAAATATCAACAAGCTCTTCGCTGGATAAATTTTTCCTTTCGAAATTCATTCTACAAAATAAAGCGGATTTTTTGTAAAACTATTTTTTAGCTGCGGATGATTAGGAGATGTTTACAATTTATTTTTGAATCAAGAGCAAACCACAACTTTTCCAAAGCTTGAAATGACTGATAAATTCTGAGATGAGGCTTAAAGCTTTGGAAAAGTTCAATCATTGCATAGATTTCCATGAAATTATTTTTGAGCGATGTCTTCGAGTATTTATTATTATTCTGAGCGCAAACTTTTTATAGGATTGACCAGCGCAGCTCTTATTGCCTGCGAGCTCACAGTAAGTATTGCTATTAAAATGGCAAAAGTTCCGGCTATTAAAAAAATGCCTATGCTGATATTAATGCGGTAAGCAAATGACTGTAGCCACTTGTTCATGAGCCACCATGCAATAGGCGAAGCAATAAGAATTGCTATTAAAACCGGTTTTAGAAAATCTTTTGATAATAATGCTACAATTTTCCCAGAGCTTGCGCCCATTACTTTTCTGATACTAATTTCTTTACTACGTTGCTGAGCTATAAAAGCTGATAGACCGAATAAACCCAGGCAAGCGATGAATAATGTAATGCTAATAAAGATTTCAGAAAGCTTTGAAAGTTTTTTTTCAGATTTATACATGTCATTAAAAGCATCATCCATAAAATAATACTCAAACGGTCTTTCACTTTCATACTTCTTATAAATATTCTCAATTTCATTCATCACAGAATAGGTATTTGTATGAGGCTTTATTTCTGCATATAAAAACCCCCCTTCATTTATCCAGGATGCCAGAGAATCGTTTTCTCTATTTACAACAATGCAAAGAGGATTAATTTTACTTTGCAAAGATTCATAATTGAAATCTTTCAACACGCCCGCAACTTGAAATTGCCTTGAGCCAAGAATTATTCTTTCCCCCAAACCATTATTAACAAAATTTAACTGGTCAATGGCTGCTTCATTAAGCATAACACTTTTATTGTTCAAATAAGAAACGGAATCCCTGGGAGGATATTTCCATTGTAATCCTAACAATGAAATAAATGACGCATCAACATGAAGAACAGAAATAGATATATCGTTTCTTCCATTCTTTGGCTTAGTGAAATATGTTTCTTCCCCTTTAAATAAGGGGCTAGCAGCAACAGACACCTTCTTAATTTCCGATGCAGCCATAATATCGTTCTTGAAAGGTTCAAAATGCTTTCCTATCGTTGCTCCAAAAGGTAGCATTACAATATTATTCCTATTTATACCTGTGTCTTTATGCTTAAAGAAATTAAGTTGCTTTTTTACGATTAGACCACAAATAATAAGACCCACACAAATCATGAATTGAAAGACTGCAAAATATTTTCGCACTGTCGCTCCTGCTGCTTGCTTACTCAGTTTACCATACAATACCATAGATGGTTTATAGCCTGATAATAAAAAGGATGGATAAGAAGAGGCTAAAATAATAGTTATTAAAAGCAAGATTAAAAAAGCAAAGAGCATTTTTGGTGAACGAAGAAAACTATTATCAATATGTATTTGGAGAAAATCAAAAAAAGCGGGCTGAATAACTGAGCAAATAACATAGCTCAAAATGAATGCTATGAATGAATAAATAAATGATTCTATAAAAAACTGCTTAACAATTTGCATCTTGTTTGAACCTATCACTTTTCTGACACCTATTTCTTTGGCTCTGAGAGTAGACCTTGCAGTAGCTAAGCTGATGTAATTTATAAGAGCAAGTAACAAAATTGAAATTGCTATTATAGAAAATACATTGAGATATTTATTATTAGAAGCGCTATTGATATTAGGATCCAAATGCATTTTGAGAAGTGGTACCGCAATGAATGATTGGTTATTTTGAACATCAGGAGAACCTTCTTTACAAAGTTTGTTTAAGCTATATTCAACATGGCTGGCGGAGGATGGGTTATTTAAAAGAAAAAAAGTAATGAAAGAGCCCATCTGAACAAGTTGAGATTGTGATAAAATCATATCTCTGTCTATTTGAAAAAGACTTGACAGAGGGCTGATAAAATCAAAGTCTAGGCTAGAATTTGAAGGCGTTTGTTCAGCAATTCCAGTAATAGCTAAATCGACTTTATTATTGTAACGTATAACTTTTCCTATGGGATTAGTACTCCCGAAATATTTTTCAGCTGCTTTTTTTGAAATGACAAGTGAGAAGGGGTTTTTAAAAACATCGTTCTTATTTCCTTTTAAAAGAGTGAAAGAAAAGAAATTAAAAAAATTACTATCTGCAAATAAAAATTTTGGCTCAGAAAATTTCAAATTTTGATTTTGCCTATTTTGCAAAATTACATTTTCATAAGGCTTAAAGATGCGTAAAAAACTTTCGATAGCCGGGTCGTATTGCTTTGCTAATTGAGCCGTGGCAAAGCTGACAGATGAAAAAAACATTGTTTCATTACCTGTCTGGTCTTTCCCTTTCACCCAAAATATTTTTTTTGCGTTCTCATGAAATGTATCATAATTAGATTCATGACTAACATATATCAATATCAACATGGAAACTGTAAGACCGATAGAAAGCCCGATTATATTAATTGTAGTGTATAATTTGTTTCTCGCAAAGTTCCTCCAGGCGATTTTCCAAAAATTTTGAAGCATAGGATAAACATTTTGAAGCTTGATTAATCAGTGACCACACGTTTCTTTGCGCCTTTATGAAGGTACAAAGCCATTGCGGATAAAATAGTAAAAAAGATATTAAAGCCGATGTGAACAGGATAACTCATCTGGCTTAATATCCCACCACATGAACATGGAGGTTTTGAGTAAAGTGTGAATAGCATTATAAGATAAAGGCTAAAAAAAAACATCAGGCTAAACGAAATAAGCAACAGTGTGTATTCAAGCTTAGAGAAGAATATTAAAAGTGTTCCCAAAACAATTTCAAATATAGGCAAACCAATTGCTATAACTGGTACAAAAAAAGAAGGTAGCAAAGGAGATTGGTACATTTGAGAAGCGAACAGGCTTACACTTGATATTTTGTAAACACCTGCATAAATAAATAAGATCGCAAGAAGATATTTTGTGATTTGAATTGCTCTACTTGTCATTGACTAAGAAATTTGATAAATTATATTTAACAATGCTTTTTTTATATAAACCGAACAAAAAAAAGTCTTCAGAAATAATAAAGTCAAGCGGTTTCGTATCATCCAAACTTGGTACATAAAAGCTAAACTTATATTTACCATTATCGATTTGATAGACATCGATAGTCAGATAATTATTAAAATCCTCTTTGACCTGATTTTCCGCGATAACATAAGAAGAGACAAATAAATTGTTTTTTGAAGCGCATGCCCCTAACCGCAAAACACTGGCTTGTGGGCTTAAATAAAATCGATCCCCTTCTTTAATCACTTCCAACTTTTGATTTTGAAAATCAATAGGTTTAAATTTATATTTCAAGTTCCCAGCAGAATCGAAACAAAGAATCTGCTCCTCATATTGAGGCACAAAAAAGAAATTAGTTTTTTCTGATGATGCAAACCAAGAGCCTGAATACCTTATTCCAGAACCAGTTTCTTTTGAAAATAAAGAGTCATTAATAAATTCATGATTATGTTTGAAATCTTTAAAATGTAGCCTATCCGTTGCTGTACCAATGGTAGCTTCTTGAAATAAAAAAGAATTTTCATTCAATTCAATGAAATACGTTGCCGGAAAAGAGAAGTCAAACCTGCTTCTTATTGTATCTTTCATGGCAATTACATTAATCATTCTTGCATTGGCTAGTAAATAATATATATGATTGTTTTCAACATAAAAATTTACTATCGGGCTTCTTTCAGAAGAAGCTTCTGTCTCAATCACATTTTTTTTATAATCTCCATCGAAGTAGGCAAAAAAATACCTTTCATTCAACCATAAATTATTTTTATTTATAACCATTCCGTCAACAATTTCCCCTGCATTTAGATGAATTGTATCTATTGCTAAAACTTTCTTGTTTGAAATTAATTTTCGATTGAAGTTGCTTCGTAGTTTATTATTATGAGGAACAAAATAAAAAATTGCTAAAATAAATATTGGTATAAAAAAAACTGCGAGATAATTTTTTTTCATCTTTTACTTTGTGCTTATACGAAAAAAACTGCGCTGTTGATCAAACAACAGCACAGTTCAGAATATTTGGGTTTATCGCTGAGCTTGATTGTGATAAAATATTGAGCCATTTTGTGTATTGCAACACATTGTTTTACCGCCAGGACATAATGATGGGTTACAATCTGCATAAGCAAAAAAAAAGCCTATTAAAACAGCGACAAGTAGTAATGCAATTTTCAATTTCATAAACTTAATTTTAGGTATAAATCCAAAATCATTTTACTCCAGATGTCATGTCTTAGGAGGTTTAGGAGGTGGGCAATAATACATCCCTCCCCAAACATCTTTGCAACATTGAGTTTTACCGCCTCCACATTCACTTGTTCCACACGCAAGTGTAGCGCATACACCTAGCGAACAAGCAATAAAAAAAAATACAATCTTTATTTTCATATAATTATTTCTTTTCTGATTATTAAAACCTTAAGCAAGTTTTGACCACAACAAAAAATGTTGTAAATCGACTAAAATCTATTGAAATTATAATCAACTACAACATCAAATCATTATGCAAAGACGATATTATGTTTTAGGAGGTTTAGGCGGCGGACAATAGTAAATAGCGCCCCAAACGTCTTTACAACATTGTGTGTTACCGCCTCCACATTCCTGATGATCGCAGGCAAATGCTATAGAAATCCCAAGAACACATGCCGCCAGGAACAATCCGATTTTCATTTTCATGTAATTAAATTTAATTGTTAATGCCTACTCTATTGGATGATTTTCGGCTTTCTCATGAGTAATAAAAATGTTTTCGTTTTATTACAAAAAGCTTTAAAAATTTTCACTATGTCTTTGGAGGCTTTGGAGGTACCTTGTAGTAAGTATTGCCGCTATTGTCTTTACAGCAAAAGCCAGTGCCTCCGCCACACTCTTTGTAACTACAAGCAAATGATACATAAATTCCGAGAGAAAATGCAAAGAAGAATAGCCAAATTTTCTTTTTCATGTGATTAAGTTTTTTTTTGCGCCTACTCTATTAGATGATTTTCGGCTTCCTCATATTATAGAAATACAAAGAGAATATTCCAATAACGTTATGAAGAAATATAGAAAATGAAATTAAATCCATTTTCGTTTTCATTTTATCGGTTCTTAGAATAATTTTATTACATTTGGTTATAACCTTATCAGATGCTCGGTGAAAAATTAAAAGCCATCAGAAAAGAAAATAAATTAACACAGGAGCAAATGGCTGAAAAACTTCACATGTCTCAACCCGCTTACAACAAATATGAAAATGACAAGAGCTCTCCTTCTGCAGACTTACTGAAAAAAATCTCTGAAGTGTTTAATATCAGTGCAGATGAGTTATTAAATTATGTTGGAAATAACAATGCTCATTTCGAAAATGGCAGCACCAATCAAGGTAATGAAATTGCTTATACTAACACTTATTACACAATCCCAAAAGAACAATTTGATTTGTTGTTAGAAAACCAAAAACAGTTGGCTTCATTAATCGAAAAAATATCAGCCAAGCTTGGTTAAACAGAAATGAAGTTTTAATTATTCCGGCTTTCTTTCTCGCCTTCTTTTTTGTAAAGAAGAGATGTCAATGTAGATAATAACAAGCTAAACAAAAGCGCCCACCAAAACCCATCCACTTTAAATCCGTCAACAAATTTTGAAGCGAGCATGATAATGCCGGCATTGATCACAAAAAGAAACAAACCAAATGTGAGAATGGTGATTGGCAACGTGAGAATGATAAGAAGCGGCTTCAGGAATGCATTGAGCACTGCAAGCACCAATGCAAGTATGAGCGCTGTCGTGAATTTATCGATGTGTATACCGCTGCTCAAAACATAAGAGAGACCAAAAGCAACAATTGCCGTGACAACGATGCGCAGAATGAAGTTCATAAAAAATGGATTGTGCGAAAAGTTAACAAGAATTAACCGGATTACACCACAACCAATTCATAAAAATCTTCGGGCTGCAGATATTTATTCGCAAGCTCAAGCAATTCTTCGGCAGTAATAGTCTTAATGATATTCACTCCGTTGTAGAAATAATTTTCATCCAGGTTATTCAAAATGATATTTTTCCACCTGCCGGCTACCTGAAAAGGCCCATCCAAATCGCCGAGAATACTGCCAATCATAAAATTTTTTGCAACCTGCAATTCTTCTTCGTCAATCAATTCTTCACGAAGTAATTTCATTTCTTTGTACACTTCTTCAATGGTTGCGCCGCAAACTTCTTTGCCTGCTTCCGTGCTGATCATCCATCCGCTTTCCTGAATATGGTTCATGAGATAACTGTGAATGCCATAAGTGTAGCCCTTATCTTCACGGATATTAGCCATTAACCGAGAGCCAAAATAACCGCCGAAAATATTATTCAGCACACCTGCTTTTTGAAAATCGGGATGGTGCCTGTTCGGAAAGTTTCTGGCAATGCGGATTGAGCCTTGCACTCCGTTTTCATCGTTGATGATATTGTATTTTTTCTCTTTCGCGTGAATGACATGATGCTGTTTATTTCTGTAATCGCTGTTCCATGCATTCAGAGAAAGATGACCGAAGTTTTTATCCAATTCTTCAATAATATCTTTCGGCAGTTTCCCTGCAACAAAAATGACACACCTGCCATTTTTATAATATTGCTGATAGAAGTTTTTTATTTCATCTTGCTGCAAAGCAACATAATCCTGCAGGGAACTATATTTCCCATAAGGGTGTTGCTCGCCAAATAAATATGCATCGATTAATCTGCCGGCAACAAACTCACTTTTTTTGAGGCTTACCTGTAAACGTTGTTGAGAATTCTTTTTGAAAATATCCAATTCTTCCTGCGGAAAAATTGAGTCAGTAATCAGTTCGGCAATCACCGGCAATAATTCATTCGCATATTTTCCGAGACAGTGCAATGCAATTTCAGCAGTCTCGTTCTGGCAACTTCTGCTCAATGAAGAGCCATAATATTCAAAATGCTCATTAATCTGAAATGCATTTTTCTGAGATGTGCCATTCTTCAGTAAATGGTTTGCAGTTGCAGCAACAAGATTTTTTTCTTCAAACCAATTTCCTGCACTAAAAATAAAATTCACCATTAATGTGTCGAGTTCACCTAAATCAATGGCATACACTTCTACGCCATTTTTCAATGTATATTTTTTATAGGGAGGTAATGTAAGATGAAAATCTACGGCATCTGTTATTTTCGGAGCGATTGTTCTGTTCGGCATAAATCCTTTCTCTTTTGTAATCATTAATTTTTGCTGTAATAATAAAGTGTGCTTGAATTTTTTTCATCAAAAATTTTTCTGCTTTCTTCTAAAATATTTTCAGCAGTGACAGACTGATATCTTCCAAGCTCGGTGTTCATCATGTTTGCATCGCCAAGCAATTCATAAATAGCGAGGCTTGCAGCACGGTTCATCACACTCATGTCTTCAAACACAATGGCAGCTTCTGTTTTATTCTTCACTTTAGTCAGCTCTTTTTCTTCCACCTTATCAGCAATAAATTTTTTTATTTCTTCTTCAACAGCTTTGTCTGCCTCTATCATGTCAACACCTTTTACCAATCTTCCTTCAATCACTACTAATCCCGCATCTACCGAACCTGTTTGATAGCATTCAATATTGCTGAACAGCTTTTTTTCTTTTACCAATGATTGAAAAAGCCTCGAAGAATTTCCGTTGCCCAAAATTTCAGTGATGAGCTCTGCAAAATAATATCCATCTTCAGTCCGCGAAGCCATGTGATAAGCTTTGTACAGCGCATCAATCGGCACATCAGCTTTCACTTCTAATTTTCTTGCCTCGGTTTGTGTTGGCTCCTGCGGCAGTTTTCTTTCATATTTTTCTCCGGAAGGAATATCGCCGAACCATTTTTCGGCAAGCTCTTTCACTTGTGCTGTTTTAATATTTCCAGCCAGCACCAATATTGCATTCACAGGGCAATAATGTTTAAAGAAGAAATTTTTTACATCACTAAGTTTTGCATTTTCAATATGGCTGAGCTCTTTTCCAATCGTCATCCATTTATAAGGATGTTCTTTGTAAGCAAGCTCTCGCATTTTGAACCACACATCGCCATAAGGCTTATTGATATAATGTTCTTTAAATTCTTCGCACACTACTTTGCGCTGCACTTCCAGGCTTTTTTCGCTGAAAGCAAGAGAAAGCATGCGGTCGCTTTCGAGCCAAAATGCAGTTTCAATATTTTCAGCGGGAAGCTGCATGTAATAATTCGTAAAATCATTTGTAGTAAAAGCGTTGTTCTCGCCTCCGGCGATCTGCAAGGGCATTTCAAACTCTTCAATGTTTACCGAACCTCCAAACATCAAATGTTCAAACAAATGCGCAAATCCTGTTTGTTCAGGGTTTTCATCTCTTGCGCCTACATCGTATAAAACATTCAGCACAGCCATTGGCGTTGACGGATCTTCATGAACAATGACACGCAGCCCATTGTTCAGTTGAAATTTTTCAAACTGTATCATAAAATCATTAATAAAAAGAAATGCAAAGTAAGTAAGACCTGAGCATTTTGAAGCCAAAGAATTCAGAAAATAGTCTCCACCTTTAATTTAAGCTCCATTAATTCGTTTCCACGCTTAATGACCACTTTAATTTTTTCTCCTATGCTCTGAAGCAGGTTTTTATATGCCTGAATATTTCTGGTAAAATTATTGCCAACACCAAGAACGATATCACCGGATTTGAACCCCGCTCTCTCAGCAGGAGAATCTTTCATTACATCTACAACGCGGATATCATTGTCAATCCAATAGATACTTAGTCCTGTGTAAGAATAATCAAACAAATCCCGGTAATGGGAATTTGGCATCATGTAAATTTCTCTTCTTCCATAATTGAGTATGATATTGAACCTCCGCAACAAATCGTTACCGATCAAGCCGCCAAGAGATGGATATGAGGTAATATTATATTCATCATCAAAAATATAAGCGGGTACATTCCTGAAACGATACGGGCCAAACCTGAAATCTTTCACAGTGGTTTGGCGCATATTCGTTTTGCCGCCAAGACCCTGGGCAAGCGTAGCAACAGGTTTTCTTTTTTTACTATTGAACAAAGCACTGTCTGTTACAAAATCGCTTGATAACAACAAGCAGAGACCTGCTCCAGTATCAAAATAGAAGCGGGCTGTAATGTCGGTATTGTCTCTCACTCTTGCTGTCTCGACGGGAAGGTTAATAATAAAAGGTCGGGAAAGATAGCCGCCCTTTGGATATTTTATTGAGCCTTTTGAATACACATAAAGTGCAGAACTATCGTAATCAACCTTTACTATGTATCTGTTCAAAAAGCTGTAGCCAATGATGCCATCAATATTTTCTCCATACACACTTGTCAAAATACTATAATCATTCACGTGAAAATTAAGGCTGTCAACAGCCAGATTTGGCAACCTGAGCGTTTCATTGTAAACAAAACTGACATTTCGTATGCCTGCAATTCCGCGAATTGTTTTATCAGATGCCTGAGGAGTGATATGAAGTTTTTCACAACTGGAGGAATCAAGGGAAATGCCGCCGCTTCCGGTATCAAAAATAAAATTGAGCGAATCAGGATAATTACCAAGCTTAGCTCTGATAAGAATAATGCCACCATTCAGCAAACGAAATGGCAGAACGCTCAAAAGTTTTGTGGGGGGCTGAATAAATTCTTCCTGCGAATGCACATATTGAGAAGAACAAATAAAAGAGCACAACAGTGCAAAGGCTATAAGACATTCTGAAAATAGTTTAGAATCTGTTCGCGAAAAAACTTCAGTCTTTGTAAAAAATGGCATAGCAAAAATTTTGGCAACAGTTAGATTCGGTCTCTCATTAAATATATCACAAGTTCTTATCTAAGGCAAACCTTTTGTGCAAAATGTTGCATTGAGGTCTCAGTATGCTAAATTTGCATCAATAAAATTTTTATACATTGAATATAGCAGAGCTTTATGAGCGGGCATTGCGTTTTGAGTTTTTGAGTATTAGTGAGGGAGTTTTCCTGTTTGAAGATGCCCCATTGACAGAACTGATGCATATAGCAAACGAGCTTAGAAAAAAGCAAGTGCCTCATGGAAAAGTATCCTGGCAGATAGACAGGAACGTGAATACTACTAATGTATGTATCGCCAATTGCAAGTTCTGTAATTTCTATCGTGTGCCCGGTCATCCAGACTCATACATAACGGATATGGATACCTACAAAAGAAAAATTGAGGAAACATTCCGTTGGGGCGGCGACCAGTTATTATTGCAAGGAGGCCATCACCCAAAATTGGGATTGAGCTTTTACACAAATCTTTTCAAGGAGCTAAAAGAATTATATCCAAAACTTAAACTGCACACGCTTGGGCCACCGGAAGTTGCGCACATCTGCAAGCTTGAAAAAATGAGCCACCACGATGTTCTTGTTGAATTAAAAAAAGCAGGGATGGATTCATTGCCCGGAGCTGGGGCGGAAATTTTGGTCGACCGTGTCCGTCGGCTCATCAGCAAAGGAAAATGTGGCGCACAGGAATGGCTTGATGTCATGCATGAAGCACATAAATTAAATATCACGACTTCTGCCACCATGATGTTCGGGCATGTTGAAACAATTGAAGAAAGATTCGAGCATCTTGCAAAAATCAGAGAAGTTCAATCAAGAAAACCGGAAGCTGCAAAAGGCTTTTTAGCTTTTATTCCATGGACATTTCAAGACGTTGATACATTGCTTACAAAAATCCGAGGTGTTCATAATCTCACTACACCGGAAGAATACATCAGGATGATTGCAATGAGCCGCATCATGCTGCCGAACGTAAAAAATATTCAGGCTTCATGGCTTACTGTTGGCAAGCAAACTGCACAAATTTGTTTGCATGCCGGTGCGAATGATTTTGGAAGCATCATGCTGGAAGAAAATGTAGTAAGCGCTGCAGGCGCCCCGCACAGGTTCACAGCAAAAGGAATTCAGCAAGCCATCCGCGAAGCAGGCTTTGAGCCACAATTGCGAAACCAGCAATATGAATGGAGAGAAATGCCTACCGCAATAGAAGAGCAGGTGATTGATTATTAAATATGCATGTCAATATTTCAGGGGATGAATGTGGTATATAGTTTGAGTTATTTATTCAAATGAACAAGCCAGCTCCCACTTTATTTTTCTGCATTTTGATGGATGCCATCGGTTGCGCCACTTACCTGCTTCCGGGTTTAGGCGAGTTTGGAGATATAATATGGGCACCGATTTCAGCTATTATTTTTTATAAAACTTTTGGGGGGTGGAAAGGAGCAGTTGGAGGAGTTTTCAATTTTATTGAAGAAATATTGCCGGGAACCGATTTCATACCTTCATTCACGATTATGTGGTTCCTGAAATATTGGAGACCTTCTCAAAAATCTTTCATCTCGCAATAACTACCTGTTTTCGACCTTTCATTTTCGGTATTCCACCGATGGTTTTCAAGTAATTCCACTAATTTTCACATCTCAGAAACTTTAAATGCAGGTTTTGCGTTAGTGTAGCTGGAAATCCTCTGAAAGACAATGAAAAGCCCTTTCCGTAAGCTTATACGAATATCCGTAGTGCTATTTGCTTTAGTGCTCCTGTTCAACTTTTTTGGTTATTACCTGATGCATGTAAAATCTGCAGAAGATGAAGAAATAACCGAAGCAAAAAGTGTTGCAGGCAGACAGCAAACACTCAGCCAGCTCATTACAAAAAATGGGCTTCTTCTGTTAAATGAAAGCACTACGCCAGATCAGTTTTCTGCCGCAAAAGATAGCTTACAAAAAGCAATAACTGTTTTTAAGCAACAACAGGAATATCTTCACAAGCAGCTTGGTATTCAAACGCTCCCTCTTCCTCAATCCGTCTTTAAAATCAGATTGCTGCTATCAACAGTTCAGCCCTACTATCAGAATTTTGCAGCTGTTGCTGAAGAAATGTCTCAGGCAGATTCATCATTGATTAGCATTAATAAGAAACTTTATATAAGGCAACTTTTATACAATGAGCAGAACTATCTGCCTATCATGAAAGATGTGACGACCCAGTATGGCATTATCGCTAATGAAAAACGCAGTGAAGCTTCAACAATTGATGCCAGCAAATTCCTTTCGCTGATAATAGCTATTATATGTCTTGTGATTTTAGTCCTTGAGCCTGCCTTCAAAAAAGGAGAAACAAATTATTCAGAACTGCAGAAAGCGAGAAATGAATTGCTCCAGGAAAAACAATACCTCAGCTCAATTTTGCAATCTCAGACCAATTATGTCATAAGAATAAACAGAGTGGGTCATTTCACTTATGCCAACCCTTCTTTCCTGAATACTTTTAAGCATACCAAAGAAGATATCTCCTCTAAATTTTTCTATGAAACAATTTTTCCCAAAGACATGGTTCGCTGTCAGCAGGTAGCTGATGAATGCTGGAAAAATCCGGGGAAAGTGGCAAAGATGCTTATCAAAAAACCAATCGGCACCACTCGTGATTTTTTATGGACGGAATGGGAATTTCTTGCTCTTACTGATGATCGTGGGCAGGTAAAAGAAATTCAGGCGATAGGCCTCAACGTTAGCGATAAGGTAGATGCGCAGGAAATAAAAGAAGAAGCGATACAGACTTTGTCTTATGCGATGACTTATGCCAAAATGGGTTCATGGAAATTTGATTTCGCCACAAAGGAACTGGAGCTCAGCAAAGAATTCAAAGCGCTGCTCGGGTTAGAGGATGCCACAAAAAAAATGAGCCTTGAAAATTTTATTAACACCTGTGTAGTGCCTGAGGAGCAGCTCATTGTTGCAGATGAATTTATGAATGCTGCTAGCAACAAAGACAATAAAGATTTTGAAACTTCTTTCTCTTTCAGGGTTATCACCAATCAAGGTTGGATGAGATATCTTTCATTGAAAGGGATTATTGTTGATAAACATAGCAGTTTTGGTGTAGCTCAGGACATCACTTCACAAAAAGAATCTGAAAACGCATTGCTAAACAGTGAGCAAAAATTTAGATTGCTTGCAGAAAACTCGGGAGATATCATCAGTGTTCACGCAGCAGATGGAACCATGTGGTATTTATCGCCGTCAGTTACGAGCGTTCTTGGTTATGAAGTGGATGAGCTTCTCGGCAAATCAATTTATCAATTTGTTCATCCGGATGACATACATAAATTTTTCCCTTCAGAAAAAACAAAGTCCTCTCTAACGGATTCAGAAAGCCTTATCATACGTTACAGAATTTTAAGAAAGGACGGGATCTATATCTGGCACGAAACGATAGTGAAACCTATTATCGACGACAATGAAGTGATCAAGCTCATTTGCACTTCGCGAAATATCACAGAACAAAAAGCAGTTCAGGAAAACCTGAAAAAGAAAGATCAATTGCTGCAAGGTGTTGCAGAATCAACACAATCCTTCCTGATGAATTCTGACCTTGATCTGGCTATTAGCGAATCGCTCCAGGTTCTTGGCAGAAGAGCTGCGGTGAGCAGAGTTTATTTGTTCCGCAATCACTTTGATGAAAAAGAACAGCGCTGGTTCACCGGAGAAACTCATGAGTGGACTGAAAATGCTTCAGATTCAAGATTGGAAAGCCCCACTATAAAAAATATCCCTTTTGATAATATTCAAAAGATAATAGAGCCTTTGCAGGCAAACATTCCTTTTATCAGTTACAAAAGCACGGAAGATGATCCTCAGCTTGTTGCTATTTATGAAAAACACAATCTGGTTTCTTCTGTGGCTGTTGCTATATTCATTAAGAATGAATTTTGGGGATTTGTTGGTTTTGATGAATTCACGAAAGAAAGACAATGGTCAGAAGCAGAGTTTTCCATTCTTCGTTCTTATGCTTCATCACTATCAGCAGCAATTGAGCGTAAAGAAATTGAGCTTGAATTGATAAAAGCAAAAGAAGGTGCAGAATCGGCGAGCCACGCAAAAAGTGAATTCATGGCAAACATGAGCCATGAATTAAGAACACCGATGAATGGCATTATCGGTTTCACTGATCTGGTACTTACAACTGAATTGCAAAAAACACAGCGTGATTATTTGCATAATGTAAAAAAATCTGCCCATGGATTATTAGATATTATTAATGATATTCTTGACTTCTCAAAAATTGAAGCAGGCAAACTTGAAATTGAGAACACTCTTTTCAAATTAGACGAATTGGTTGAAGAGACAATTGATATACTCACGGTGAAAGCTTATGAGAAAAAACTGGAGACTCTTTTCAAAGTTGACCCGACAATTCCCTCTCAATTTTATGGTGATCCTGTTAGAATAAGACAAGTGATCGTGAACCTCCTTGGCAACGCTATTAAATTTACAGGCGAAGGGGAAATTTTCGTGAACATCCAGAAAAACGGCGACATTTTTTGGAAAGATGACAAGAAATTTTTGAATGTAAAAGTGCAGGTTGCAGATACAGGCATTGGTATTCCAAATGAAAAGCTGCATAAAATATTCGAAAGCTTTACACAGGCTGACACTTCAACAACGCGAAAATATGGCGGCACCGGTTTAGGCTTAACTATATCAAAAAGCCTTGCAGAAATGATGGGTGGCTATCTTACAGTAGAAAGCACCCCGGGAAAAGGAAGTGCATTTACTTTATGCTTGACATTGGAAGTTGCAAATGAACAATCTGAAATATCATTGCCTGAAAAACCGCTGCTGAAAAAAGTTCTGGTAGTAGATGACAATTCAACTAATCGCTGGCTGATACATGAAATGTTCAAATTCATGGAAATTGAGTGCGCAACTTCTTCCGATGGCTCTGATGCTCTACTAAAAATAAATGAAGCGGAAAATAACGGGCAGCCTTATGACCTTGTGATTGCAGATCATCACATGCAGCATTCTGATGGAATTACATTGATAAAACAAATCAAAAAGCTTCCTGCAAAAAACAAACAATTATTTATTTTGATGTTGTCTTCTCTTGAAAAAAATATGTACCAGCTTGAGGCCGACAGGGCAGGCATTAATAAATTTCTTTCGAAGCCAGTAAAAATGCATGAGCTGCACAGCACTTTATTATCACTGTTTGAAAAGCCATTACAGAATGATGCTCTTCATCCTTCATTGCCGATGGTTGAAAAAATATCTCAAACGGTGAGCATTATGGTTGTTGATGATGAACCAATCAATATGCTGCTGATATCTGAAGTGATGAGAAGAATGGGATTTGATGTGATACAGATGAACAATGGCAAAGAAGCTTTGGAGGCGCTTCCACACTATGAGCCACAGTTAATATTCATGGATGTAAACATGCCCGAAATCGATGGCTACACAACTACAAAACTTATACGTCAATTGCCCGAGCCACATTGCAACATACCCATTATTGCATTAACAGCAGATGCAATGAAAGGCGATAAAGAAAAATGTCTCGAAGCTGGGATGAACAATTATATTTCAAAGCCATTTAAGCTTGAAGATATTGAAGCGGTTCTAAAAAGTTATATGCTGCTGATTTAATTTCCTGATGCAACTCCCGGTTCACTATCTTTTTTATCGTGGTCGTAAACTGTAAGAGATACTTTCCAACCCACAATTTCATATTGGAGAGAAAGGTCAACTTTAATTTTTTTCATTTCGCCTACGGCAGGGAGTAATTCAAAAATGACTGTGGTGAATTTTTTTTCTTCATCAGGCGTTTCATATTGACCATTTAATATAAACGGTTTCTCACCATGCAATTTTATAATGCTGTTTTTTATCTGGCCAAAAATTTCTTTGAATTTATTTCTTGCTGAATTGAAGTCTTCCGTTTTTGTTAACACGCAACCCCAGCTATAAACATCATTATTTGAAGAACTATAACGGGTAACAATACACGAAGACGATCCGGGGATCTGAATCTTCGATTTATATTCTGTTGTCTGAGGATTTTCAATAATAATTTCTCCCTTAATATTTTTAAACCTGTTGGGGTAATCTTGTATCACTTTCTCAAGACCTGCGCTTGTGTTGTTGGAAAAAGCTCCTTGTGCAAGCGAAGTTGCGGAAATAGCAAAAAAGGCAATCGAGGTAATTATGCACTTCATAGATGAGCCTGACAATATTACACTAAATAACGATTTATAGCAATAGAAAAAATACGGTCAGCTTTAAGAAGCTAATACAGATAATAATACTATGAATTATTCGTTATCAATTATTATTTTGTTTCAAACAATCCCAAAACCAATATCAATGTCAAAAACGAATCTGCATTTCAACAAGGAAAAAGTAAGCTCTTACAGAAGCAATTATCGCTCTTCTTCAATTTCTTATTTCATGAAAAGCCTGCTTTCGGTAATCGTTATGGGGAAATCTCCCGTGGGAAGTGTTAGTTATTACAGAATTAAAAAGACCTCTAAATAATACCATTTAAACTTAAAGCACTTACCTCTGAAACCAATAATGTAATGTGCTTAAAGCCTTGCTTCATTGCAGGGCTTTTCTATTTTTTAATTGTCCATGCCACCGCCCCTTATGCCGCCGCCACGCCTGAAATTATTGAACATACCAGGCATCCTTCGTTGGTTGGAGCCTGCAAAATTATTCAGGTTATACGTAAACGTTAGCATCGCATACCTGCTTAATACATTTGTCCGGTTAATGGTAAATCCGGTATATGGAGTGTTCACAACAGATTTGCTCACGTATGCATTTTTGTCAAGCACATCAAACGCGCTTAACCGCAACTCTCCATTTTTTTTCTTGAACAATTGCTTTGCAATGCTAGGAGTCAGCAGAGGAATACTTGCATTATAACCAGCAACGCGGGTATCGGTGTAAGTATAATCAAAATTTGCAGCAATCAGCCATCCGCTATTAGTATATGCGGTGAATTCTGCACTGAAAGTCTCCGAAAAATAATTAAGGTTAGTAGATGATTGCACTGTATTCTTCGCGATATTATATGCAGAAGCTGAACTAAAATTCATGTCGAAATTCTTTTTGATGTTTGTTGTCCACGAAATGGTTTCTGTCAATCCCGTATTGTGAACATAATTATGCAGAACGTCAGCTGTTCCTGTTTTATCTTTTACAGTTTGCAAATTCTGGCTTTGTGAATAATTGATGTTGGTAATAAAATTCAAATTTGATTTTGGCTTCTTCAGCACAATGCCATAGTTGAAATATCCTGAAACATTGTAAGTCCCGTTCAGGTTCACATATGTGATGCTGTCACCTCCTTTTTGTGTAAGTATGCTATATGTTTGAATGTCGTTCACGATGGTGCTTGCATTTAATGTCGCAAAAACTGTGTGCTGTGTCGACGGCTCAAAAGAAGCGTACAACATGCGAAGGCTGTGAGTGAACTGTGGTTTCAAATCAGGGTTACCGGTTTGATAATTGATATTATCTGAAGTAGTAGTAAGTGGCTGCAACTGCGAAGCAGTAGGTGTTCCCGTTCTTCCGGAATAATTTAACCTGAAACGTTTTGTGCTCGAAAAACTATACTGAAAATTTACTGTTGGAGTAAGGTTCACATAATCGTGTGAAACAGTTATGTTCTTGGTTGTATTCAGGCTCGTGAATGTCATGAACTGAAGACCAGAGCCAAAAGACAAATTAAATTTCTGATTCTGTACGCGATAATTCAGCGTGAAAGTATTTGCATGAGAAGTGAATTTATATGAATTACTGAACAAGCTGTCAAATGTTGAATATCCTTTTGCTGAATCAGCAAAGTCGTAAGTGTTATTAATGGTGTTGCTATGATTGTAATTATAGCTGTACTTAAATTCAAGCACTTGATTTTTTGCAATAGGCTCTGTATAAGACAAAGTAGGTGTGATGTTGAATGAATGAAGTGAATCATTATAATATTGATTCAAAGTATCCACCCTGTTCAGTTTGTAAAAATTATTAACTGAATATTGATAACCATAACCATCATTTGCATTTACATTGCCGCTCACATCCAATGAAATTGTCCTGAATTGTTTTTTGAATTTATGCCTGAACTGAATATTTGAATTGTTGATATTAAATCCACTGTTTGTGCTGGATGAATTACCGACAGAAGTGTTTACAGGATTATTGAAATTATCAAATGTAGCCGAGCTTGAAGAAGCATGTGGTGTTGTTTTTTGATAAGTAAAATTCGGTCTGAAAATAAGCGAATTGCTCGTGTCGAATTTATGCTCAATGTTAAAAGTGATTCTATGGTTTTCTGTTTTTTGTATAGCAGAATTATGACCTGTTCCATAGTTAGTAGAATCGCTGTTAATCTGTTTTAAAGAAGTGTCCTGTGTGTAAGTAGCAACATGCTGGCTGTTAAAAAAATAGCTTCCGTATGCATCTGTATTTTTCCCCCAGCTATCACGATAGTTTGCACCGCCAGCCCAAACCGTTGTAACACCAGGGCTGCTCTGATTGGTGGCAGCACCACCCCCTCCGCCGCCACGTCTTCCACCTGAGCTTCCTAAAATATCCTGGATAGTGAAATTTTGTTTATTAACATCGTTTGCCTGACCAAGCACGGAAAGTTGCTGATTTCCATTGAAACGATGCATGTTGATACTTTCATCATAATCTTCATTTGTACCAGCAGCCGCAACAGCTTTTCCAAAGTAACCTTGCTGTGCATTTTTCTTCGTAACAATATTTATTGTCTTCACCCGGTTGCCATCATCAATGCCTGTAAATTTACTTTGATCGCTCAGGTCATCAAACACCTGAATTTTGTCAATAATATCTGGAGGTAAATTTCTTGTCGCAAGTTTGGGGTCATCGCTGAAAAAACGTTTCCCATTCACCATCACTCTTGTTACTGTTTCTCCCTGAGCAGTGATGTTGCCGCTTTTATCAACTTGCATGCCGGGCATTTTCTTAAGCAAATCTTCAGCTACTGCATTTGGCTTCACAGCAAATTTATCGGCGTTGAATTCAACCGTATCTTTTTTAACCCGTACTGCAGGTGCTTCCACAACAACTGCCGCCAAGGAGTCAGCTTGTCTTGCCATGGTAATATTTCCAAAATCAACTATGCTATCTGTTGAAGAAATGGAAAATCTTTTATCAATATTCTGAAAGCCCTGAAAAGTGATTATTAAGCGATAGCCGCCCTGGGCAAGGCTTTTGATATCAAATCCTCCATCCGAACCAGATATAGTAAATGAATGAGCGTTTGCATCAGTTGTTCCTACTACAGTAACGGAAGCGCTTGCCATTCCCCGTTTTCCGGTGCTGTCAACAATGCGACCCTTTACGGAACCAAGAATTTTATCCTGCGAGTGAGCATCATTGAAAATAATGGTCAGGATAAAGCTTATCAATAAAAACCGCTGGAACATATGCATGCCGTTTAATAACTAAAATAAATTGAATACGGTAATAGCTATTGAAAAATGCGACAAAACACCCAAATGAGTATATCAATGGGGAAAAGCATTTTCATTTCGGTGAATGCATAAGTTAGCTGAAGAGATATTCCACGTCCTGACGAGTGAGCGCTTTCACAAAGCCTTCATCGTCCGAAATCAAGTCTTTTGCAAGAACACGTTTCTTTTCCTGCAACTGAAGGATTTTATCTTCGATGGTGTCTTTGCAAATCATTCGATATGCGAAAATATTTTTGGTCTGACCAATACGGTGTGTTCTATCAATTGCCTGCTGTTCAACTGCAGGGTTCCACCATGGGTCAACAATGTATACGTAATCTGCGGCGGTAAGGTTTAGTCCCACTCCACCTGCTTTCAAAGAAATTAAAAATACACGGCATTCGTGGTCATTCTGGAAACTTTGAATAGCACGTTCTCTTTCTATAGCAGAAGTGCTTCCGTCAAAATATTCAAACTTCACATCAAGCTCTTTCAGTTTATTTTTAATAAGCGCCAACATTCCGAGAAACTGTGAGAAGATAAGCGCTTTATGGTCGCCGATATTTTCTGTTATCTCTCTTGCCAGTTCTTCAAGCTTTATAGAATGATTTGGATATTTATCTGTTTCATTCAGAATAGATGGTGAATCACAGATTTGTCTCAGCTTCATTAAGCCTTGCAAAATAGTGAGCTGAGATTTTTGTATTCCCTGCACTTCAATTGTGCCGAGGATTTTATCGCGGTAATCATTTCTGTAAGCATCATAAATTTTCCGCTGCTCATCTTCCATTTCGCAAAACAGAATCGTTTCTGTTTTTTCCGGAAGGTCTTTGGCAACCTGTTCTTTTGTTCGTCTTAAAATAAAAGGGAATAATAATTTCCTGAGATGGTCTTTTCTATCTTGTTCACCAAACTTATCAATCGGAACAGCAAACTCCTGCCGGAAGAATTCGATGCTTCCAAGCATTCCTGGATTCAAAAAATTCATCTGCGCAAAAATGTCAAAAGTATTATTCTGCAACGGAGTACCGCTCATGCATAACCGATGTTTTGCCTGAAGCAAACATGCTGCTCTTGTTACTTTGCTTGCCGGGTTTTTGATTGCCTGCGATTCATCAAGCACCACATAATCAAATTTGATATCGACCATTAATTTGATATCGCTGCGCAATGTTCCGTAAGTGGTGATGATGATATCAAATTCATTCAATGCCTGATTGTTTCTTGCTCTTTCTCCGCCATGATGAATGTGATAAGTTAATTCAGGAGCGAATTTTTTTATTTCATTTTCCCAATTGAACATTAATGTAGTTGGGCAAACTACTATAGCTCTTAATGTTCCATAAACTTTTTTATAATGAGAAAGGAAAGACAATGCTTCGATGGTTTTACCCAGACCCATATCGTCTGCCAAAATTCCGCCCCAATTCACTTCATGTAGATAATTCAACCAGTGAAACCCATGCACCTGATAAGGTCTTAAAATATGTTGCAAATGTTCCGGCGGATCAATTTCTTTGATTTTATTAAACTCTTTGAGCTGTTCATATTTTTCTTCCAGCCTTATTACCAATTCCTCTTCGCTTCTATTTTCATACAGCTCATCAATCACACTCATGTGGTATTTTGACAAGCGCAACTGATTGCTTTTTCCTTCGCCAACTCTGAACAACAAAGAATATTTTTTTATCCATTCTTCTGGCAGAACACCTAATGTTCCATCATTCAACGGAACAAATTGCTGGCGGTTTGCCAATGCTTTTTTCACATCTGCAATCGTCACTTTCTGGTTGCCGAAAACAATGTCCACTTTTGCATCAAACCAATCTGTGCTGCTGCTGATATGAATTTTCGTTTGTGGCTTCGCTGTGTTGAAACGGAAATTTTTTAGCGCATCATAACCAAACACAGGGATTTTCATTTCCTGCATTGCATCTACAAACAAAAAGAACCAGTTATTTTTAAGCACATCACTCCCTCTCAAAGCCAGGCTGTGCGAGCCTTCCGGCTGAATGAACTGTGAATGCAGTCCTCTTAACTTATCGATGAATTGAATTTCTGAAGGTCTGTCCCTTCGAACAATCATCACTTTATCTTCGTCCGGAATCACCAACTCTTCTTTGCCGCCGGGTTTTGTTTCAAAGCCTTTGTAAACAAACAATGGCTGAAACACGAGATAATCGCCTTTTTCCTGAAGCAACAATTTTTTCTCCGGTTCTCCATCTTTCACTTCCTTCACCAAACTGTTTTCAAACTCAACATGATATTCTTTAGTAAGCGGAAGAATAAATTCTTTCAACTGCTTTTGCCAATCTTCTTTTTCAATCAGCATTTTTTTCTTACCCGCAAATCTTTCTACCAGCATAATATCATGCGGCTTGTTCCACAGATACAAATTATGATTATAAAAAAACAGCGTGGCTGAATTGCATTCATTGTCATTCACGTCAACAGTCTGTCCGTGAATTTTTGTGAAGCAGGAGATTTCTATTTTATCTTTTTGCTGACCCACCTTGAAGAATGGTTCAATAAAAGTATTTTCAATAGTAACCGATTGCAAATTTTCCGTTTTGAACGGTTTATGCCCGTTCAGAAAAAACATAAACGGATTGTTGTTTGCTTCAGAAAAAAGCTTCTGCAATTTCGGATGAAGATATTCAACCATCAATGCTTTCGTTTCTTCCGGCAATCCATCTTCTTCATGATGAATGATATTTTCCCAGATTCCGCTGAACGGAGAATTTCTATTTAAATATCTCGTGATTTCCGATTCCTGCATTTTGCGCAGCGAAGTAATCAGTTGTTTATCTTCTTCATTGAACGATTCAATGTTCACAAATTTTGTGAGGTCGATTTTCTCAACCTTACCAACATAAGAAGTCTGCGTATCATTGCTCTCACCGGAAACCGCGTCCAGCGCAAATCCCGGATAGCTTCCATGATTGAAATTGAAAACAATGCCAAGCCTTTTTGCAACGCCTGCTAATGTAGCAGCTTCCGGTTCTGTTTCTGTTTCAACTTCTGCAACAACAGGTTTTGGTTTATTGGAAACCTGTTGCACAATTCTTTTAATGGAAGTATCAAGCACCCTTAAAAAGGGTTTGCCATCTTTGTAAGTGAATTCAAATTTATTTTTCAAATCATCACTCAAAGAATAACCATAAGCTTCAAGCAATTTATTTTTTTCTTTATCCCAATTGCGAATGCTGTCGAAATAATAAGAACCATGTGCACGCAGCAATTGCAAAAACACAATCACTTTCGGGAGAGACAAAGGATGAGCTTCATCTTCATAATCTGAACTGGTATCAAAATTTCTTTCTTCATTCTTGCGAATGATGACGCGATATTTTTTTCCTTCAATCTCAACAGAAGCTTTCACCATCTCATCTTTCGCATATTCAATAACCGCCTTGTGTGTCAGGGTATATTTTTCTGCTTCATTATAAGTTTCCTGAGAACAAAGCAAACGAAGGCTTTTCAGATCAATGTATTTCATTTTCACGACCGTATGTTCCTGGTCATAATAAATTTCTTCTGCCTTCAATAAATTTCTGTCGAGTAATTCCTGCAGTTGAATAAGCGCAGCAGCTTCGTGCCTGCAAATATCTCCGAGGTTATAAGGGCAGCTGCAGCGAACCGAAAGCGCTTTCGGGTCTTTAAATTTCTGAACGTGCACTTTATAATAAGTCGAATAGCTGTCGTCTTTCACGCGGAAAGCGACAGACTCAAAAAGCTCGTCATATTCTATCAGCTCCACATATCCAATGGCGTGAATTTTTTTTCCACGTCGTATTACTTCATCAGTTCCATTGGTGTACACATATTTGATGAGGTGCGGTAACGCCATGCTAAAGAGTTTACAGTTTGCAATTTGCAGTTTATAAGCTGCAAACTGAGTACTGTCAATTGCTAACTAAATTAGAAAAAGACCAATCTGCAAAAGTAAAGGAAAATAACTGAGCTTCTGAAAGATTTTCGCTCTTATTAATATCAAAATAACAATCAGTTTCGAGTTTCTGGTTTTAAGTTTCCAGTTCTTTAATTCTAAGCTTGCTAAAAACAAAAAAACGTTCATTTTGTTCAGAGAATTGCTGACTACCAACTGAAAACTGTCAACTGTTTTGATACCGGCATTAGAACCTTGATTAAGCATTGTTGCGACGCTCCATTCATCTGCAATGCTACTATTGAGCTTCAAGTTTCTCCGCAAAAACAATAAAGATTAATTACTTCCTCAACTGAAAACTACAAACTCGAAACTCTATATTACCTTTGGTCATCAAACCAATCTTCATGGCGCGTTCCTTAGCGATTGTACTTTCTCTACTTGTGTTCGCATCATCAGCTTTCTCGCAAAAATTAAAAAAAGCTGATAAAGCTATTCTCGCAAATCTTGAAACTCATATCCGTTTTCTTGCCGATGATAAATTGGAAGGGCGCAGAGCAGGAACTAATGGAGAAAAACTCGCGAGCGATTACATAAGCTCCGAATTTCAAAAAGCCGGCCTTGAAATGATTGAGGATAAAAGCTGGCTTCAGCCATTCGATATTGACGATGGAAAACAAATTGATTACACTACAAATTTCACGGTTAATAATAATGAGCTTGAACTGAACAAAGATTATTTCCCGCTGGCGTTTAGTGCAACAAAAAAAGTTTCCGGCTCGTTGGCGATTGCATTGCAGGAAAGTGGTGTTCCCTGGTTTGTTGATATCAAAGAAATGCTCGAAGAAAATAAAGACAATCCTCATTTTGATTTGGATGAAGCACTTCACACAAAAACAAAAGAGTGCAAAAAAAACGGAGCAACGGCTATTGTTTTTTTCAACAGCTCAAAAATTGCTGATAATATATCTTTCAATAAAAAAGATAAATCAGAAACTGAAGCCATTCCTGTTTTATATGTAACTGCCGATGCCAAGAAAAAATATTTTAAAGATGAATCTGCATCGCTGGATGTAAAAATTAATGTCGCCATCAGTGAAAAAAAACGCACAGGAAATAATGTGGTTGGATACATTAATAATGGCAGCGATAAAACAATTATTCTCGGCGCACATTACGACCATCTTGGTTATGGTGAAGATGGCAATTCTATGTACAGAGGAACAGATAAGGAAATCCACAATGGCGCTGATGATAATGCCAGCGGAACAGCAGCTTTGATTGAATTGGCTAAATTATTGAAGCAATCAAAATTCAAGAATAACAATTATCTCTTCATCGCATTTTCCGGCGAAGAGCTCGGTTTGTTTGGCTCAAAATATTTTGTCGAACATCCAGCCATTGATTTAAAAAAAGTGAACTACATGATCAATATGGATATGGTCGGAAGATTGAACGATAGCTCACACGTTCTCACAATCGGTGGTTACGGAACTTCACCGGAATGGGGAGAATTATTCAATATTAATAAGAGCGAAAAAAAATATTTCAAATTCAATTACGATAGCAGCGGAACAGGGCCGAGCGACCACACCTCTTTTTATAGAAAAGATATTCCTGTTCTTTTTTTCTTTACCGGTTTGCACAAAGATTATCACAGACCAAGCGATGATTATGATAAAATAAATTACACAGGCGAATTGCATATTGTAAAATATGTTTATCAGCTTATGGAAGATTTGAATGACAAAGGAAAATTAGCTTTCACCAAAACAAGAGAAACACAAACAACTACTTCAGCAAGATTCAGTGTTACGCTTGGCATTATGCCAGATTATACTTTCTCGGGTGCTGGCGTTCGTGTTGATGGCGTGAGTGACGGGCGACCTGCACAAAAAGCCGGATTGCAAACAGGCGATGTGATTATCCAATTGGGCGATTATAATGTGAGCTCACTTGAAAATTACATGCAGGCATTATCAAAATTCAAAAAAGGTGATGCGACAAAAGTAAAATATAAACGAGGCAATGATGTGAGCGAAGCTGCCGTGCAATTTTAAATCGTAACTTCAACTGATAATTCTCGACCATGAAACTAAAGCTCGATGTTGAAGAACTCACCACAGAATTTTTTGAAGATGCCCGTTTGCTGGGCATTGTAGCACCAGTGAAAGATTATCAGTTTTGCTGGCACGTCAACACAAAACTTCGTTTTCATTTTCGCAATAATAACGATATAGAAATACAGCTCAGCAAAAAGCAGCGTACTTATTTTTTCGGCGTTTATCAATATGATGAGCCAAATAGTTCATTAAGCCATTACTTATATAAAAATCATTTTGACGGTGAATATCTTCTGCCGGAATTCAAGCATCTCGATTATTTGTGGCTTTTGAAAGGCGATGTTGTTGGCGATGATATGTTGCAAGGATTAATCAGCTCCATCAAAACAATGAACAGCGTGCAATTAGTTACAGAACTTACAAACGAAAAAATAAAACATAAAGGAAATCTGATTTTTTAATTTCTTAAAAAAACGATTTATGTGGCAGGAACAAAATAATTCTCTATATAAAAAATTCGAGTTCAAAAATTTTTCAGAAGCTTTTGCATTCATGACAAGAGTTGCAATTGAAGCAGAAAAAATGGACCATCATCCGTTATGGACAAATGTTTACAATAAAGTAGAAATCTGGCTTTCTACTCACGATGCCGGAGATATTGTTACTGATAAAGACAGAAAATTATCAGAAAAAATAGATAAGCTGATTTAGGATATCCTTTGACGTTATCCATTCATGCTCGCCAGGAATTCTTCATTGCTCTTTGTTCCGCGCATACGTTTCAGCAATTCATTCATTGCTTCTTCAGTGTTCATATCATTCAGGAAAACGCGAAGCAAGTTCATTCTTTGAAGCACATCTCTTTCTAATAATAAATCATCGCGGCGCGTTGAGGAAGCAACCAAATCAATAGCAGGGAAAACACGCCTGTTGGATAAGCGCCTGTCGAGCTGCAATTCCATATTTCCGGTTCCTTTGAATTCTTCAAAAATAACTTCATCCATTTTACTGCCGGTGTCAATCAATGCTGTTGCAAGAATGGTTAATGAACCACCATTCTCAATTTTTCTTGCAGCGCCAAAAAACTGTTTCGGTTTCTGCATAGCATTTGCTTCAACACCACCGGAAAGAACTTTACCGGAAGCCGGTGCAACCGTATTATGTGCTCGCGCAAGACGAGTAATTGAATCTAATAATATCACCACATCATGACCACATTCAACCAGACGTTTTGCTTTTTGCAAAGCGATGGTTGAAACTTTCACATGCTTTTCAGCAGGCTCATCAAAAGTAGAAGCAATCACTTCCGCTTTCACGCTGCGCTCCATATCGGTAACTTCTTCAGGTCTTTCATCCACCAACACAATCATCAAGTAACATTCTGGATGATTAGCAGCAATTGCATTCGCCACTGCTTTCAGCAAAACTGTTTTACCGGTTTTTGGCTGCGCAACAATTAGCCCACGCTGTCCTTTACCAATTGGTGTGAACAGGTCTATGATGCGCGTTGAATAATCATTTGGAGTTGTGAACATGTTCAATTTCTCAAAAGGAAACAATGGCGTGAGATAATCAAACGGCACACGGTCGCGGACTTCTTCAGGTCCTTTGCTGTTAATGCTTTCCACTTTCAGCAAAGCAAAATATTTTTCGCCTTCTTTTGGAGGGCGCACTGCTCCGTGAACTGTATCTCCGGTTTTAAGTCCGAATAATTTTATTTGCGATGGAGAAACATAAATATCATCAGGTGACGACAAATAATTGTAATCACTGCTGCGCAAAAAACCGTAACCATCGGGCATCATTTCAAGCACACCTTCTGCCTGGATGATTCCATCAAATTCAATATTAAAAGAATCGTTGCGGCGCTGCGGATATGATTTATTTGGCTGTGTTTCGTTCGGTTGAGCAGTTTCTGTTTCAGGCATTGCTTCCGCTTCGTCCGTCGCAATTTCATTATCATCTTCATCAGGAACACTTCTTAACACCTGTTCAGCAAGACTGCCATTATCTTCATCAGATTCCTGTTCACTGGGCGTTTCTTCTCTTTTTTTGATTTGTTTTTTCAGGATAGGTTTTTCTTCTTTTTTCCTGATTTCTTTTTTTGGCTCAGGTGCTTTCGGCTTGCTGTCGCCACTTTCCACGAAGGCTTCTTCGCTTGAATTAGCTGTAGAAGTTTTCACGATGCGCTTTCTCTTCGGCTTGTCATCAGCAGCATCATTTTTAGAATCAACTGCCTGTTTGTCTAATATTTTATAAACAAGTTCTTGCTTGTCGAGCTTTTTTGCATTGGGGATTTTGAGATGCTCTGCTATGTCGAGCAGTTCAGGAACGAGCATGTCGTTCAATTGTAGGATATCATACATAATAAAGATACTTGAGAGTTAACCACTGGCTTCAAATCCAGATTCTTTTATTGAAAGGTTTTTGAAAAAATGACTTTTGATTATGGTGTATGGAATGAGAAAACTGTTGTCTGTGAGCTTTAGATAAGAACTTCAGCTTAATTCCGTCACAATGATAGTATATAAAACGCAGAAAGTAAAAAATTATTTTTCAAATCCTTGTTATTAACCTTGTTAAAACGCCATTCTGTACAGTAATTCAGCGTAAAGATGCCATTCCTTGCAATCTACTTTTTATCTTTGCGCCCCTAAAGTATTTATATGTTCAACAAAAGAGTGAAAATAAAAACACTGCTGGCTGCAGAGCCGACGAATGAAGAAGTGGTTGTGATGGGATGGGTGCGCACCTTCCGCAACAATCAGTTCATTGCGCTGAACGATGGAAGCACTAATAATAATCTGCAGGTTGTCGTGGAGCTTGGGTTATATAATGAAGCATTTCTAAAAAGAATAACAACCAGCACCTCTTTAAAAGTTACGGGAACAGTGGTTGCTTCACTTGGCAAAGGGCAGAAAGTGGAACTGAAAGCAAAATCAATTGAAATACTTGGCGACAGCGATAGCGAAAAATATCCGCTCCAACCAAAAAAGCACAGCCTTGAGTTTTTGAGGGAGATAGCTCATTTGCGTTTTCGAACTAATACTTTCAGCGCGGTTTTCCGCATTCGCCATTCACTGGCATTTGCTATCCACAAATTTTTTAATGATAAAGGATTTGTTTATCTGCATACACCGATTATCACTGCATCGGATGCGGAGGGGGCAGGAGAAATGTTTAAGGTAACAACTTTGCCTTTCGATAAAACGCCGAGAAATGAAGATGGCTCGATTGATTTTAAAGAAGATTTCTTTGGTCGTGCCACAAATCTCACCGTTAGCGGACAGCTTGAAGGTGAGCTTGCTGCCATGGCATTAAGCGAAATTTATACTTTCGGTCCTACTTTCCGTGCAGAGAATTCAAACACTGCGAGGCATCTTGCCGAGTTCTGGATGATTGAACCTGAAATGGCTTTTTATGATCTGGAAGATAATATGAACCTCGCTGAAGAGTTCATCAAATATCTTATCCGCCATGCGATGGAAAATAACAAAGATGATTTAGAATTTTTAGCGCAGCGATTGGATGAAGAAGAAAAACAAAAACCACAGGCAGAGCGAAGTGAGATGGGATTGATAGAAAAGCTGGAATTTGTTGTTAACAATGATTTTGAAAGAATAACTTATACCGAAGCTATAGATATTTTGCTCGCATCGCCTGCATATAAAAAGAAAAAATTCAAATACGATGTTAGCTGGGGAATTGATATGCAGAGCGAGCATGAGCGCTATCTCGTAGAAAAACATTTCAAGAAGCCGGTGATTGTCACCGGTTATCCGAAAGACATCAAGGCATTTTACATGCGCCAGAATGAAGATGGAAAAACGGTTGCTGCGATGGATATTTTAGCTCCGGGCATTGGTGAGATTGTTGGTGGCTCACAAAGAGAAGAAAGACTGGAAAAACTAGAAGAAAGAATGAAAGCCATGCATATTCCCATTCAGGAAATGTGGTGGTATCTCGATACGCGCAGGTTCGGAACTGTTCCTCACGCTGGCTTTGGGCTTGGGTTTGAGCGCATGGTGCAATTTGTGACGGGCATGACAAATATCCGCGATGTGATTGCGTTCCCAAGGACTCCAAAGAGCGCAGAATTCTGATATGATTTTTTAAATCAGTAGTCTTCAACTTTTCCAAAGCTGAAAATGGTTGATAAACTTGTAAGCTAAAACCAAGCTTTGGAAAAGTTAAATCGCACGAAATCTCTGCGGTTCTCTCATTTTCCTCTGCAGCTCTCTGTAGGTTTAACTCACAAAAAATTTTGTGGAATTTCTTAATCAAGGAATCTCATTATTGTTTGCTTCTCTTCACTAATCTTTAAATAATTTTTATGGCTGATGTAGATATTACAGCCGGCAAAAGCCGCAACAGGAAATCTTTGTACACACATAAAAAAAATTCAACAAAAGTTGACTTAACACCAATGGTCGACCTCGGCTTTTTATTGATTACTTTTTTTATGGTCACCACTGCTTGGACAAAGCCGCATGTAACCAATCTCTTCTTGCCCGCAAATGGCGTTTCAACAACAATTGGAGATAGCGCAGTTCTTACAGTTTTACAAGGCAAAGACAATAAGATTTTTTATTACAACGGAACGCTTGATGGTTCTTTGAAAACAGGCTCATTCGGGATAACAAATTATTCCGTGAAGGATGGAATTGGTGAAATTCTTAGGCAGAAGCAATTATTAATGGACAAAATTCACAAAGGCGGAAGAAAAGATTTGATGGTTCTCATCAAGCCTTCGGACGATGCTAAATATGAAAATCTGGTAAGCCTGTTAGACGAAATGGTCATTAATAAAGTTTCACGTTTTGCATTGGTTGATATTGACGAAAGCGAAAAGAAATTGCTGAAAGAAAAAATCAGATAAGAGCAGTATCTTGCTTTTAACATTCCAACGAAATAATGTTATCAAAGCAAAAACTAATTTCTTTCTCATTTATTCTTTGCCTCATTCTTTTTGTAATTGTGCTTTATTTCGGGAATCCCGTCTATCATTCGGATGATGATGTGTATTTGTTATATCTTCTTGGTGGCGGGTTTGGAGATGCACCTACGAATTTGCTTCATTACAATTTTTTGATGCATCCGTTGCTGGGTTGTTTAATCAAAGAACTTTATCTGCATTTTTCAAATACAAATTGGTACTCACTTGTTTTATATTTTTTTCATTTTTTTTCTTGTTTCGTTCTTCTAAAAATTTTGCTTTCGGGGAAAAAAACATTTGAAGCTTTTGTTGTTTTTCTGATTGCTTTTTTTGTTTTTGAGGCACAGTTCTTATTAACCCCGTCTTTTACTAACACTGCACTCATTATTGCAATGGCAGGAATCGTAATGCTTTTGCGAGAAACGAATAAACCAAAGCCAGATATTAAATTAATTACAACAGCAATTATTTTGATTGTGATATCAACCATGTTCCGGTTACACACTTTGATACCGCTACTATTGATTGCTTCACCTGTCTTTATTTTTAGCATTTATCAAAAAAAGAGAATTGTAGTTTATTCACTGATGATTTCAGGTTTTATAATTGTGTTCTTGAATTATTATCAGCAAGAATTTTATTCAGCTAAAATACCTCAATGGAAAAGTGAAGAAGCATACAGAACTGTTGCATTTGATTATTATAACAACCCAAGAAAAGCGCAAAATGCTGATATATCAATAGAAGTTTCCTTTCTCAATAACGGTTTGTTTTGGGACAAACAATTTTTATCATCAGAGAAAATCCAGAAAATAAATGAACTAACCAAAGTTTCATCAGCTTTAGATACCAGCAATTTTAAAACCTACCTGTATTGGTACTTTATCAATAACCGGATTTTTTTGTGCTCATTTCTTTTTGTTTTCGCATTTACAGCATTACAGTCCGGCAAAACAAACAGGATTTTGAATATAGCCTGTCTTCTTACCACTGTTGCTTTGCTTATCTATTTATTGCTCTTTAAAAAGCTGCCTGTTTATATAACACCTGCGCTCATTTTGTTCTATATTTTTCTTACATCACAGTTTTCCTCATCAAATTCTGATACAAATTCATCGCAAAAGATGTTCCTAATCACAAAAATGCTTTTATCATTTGCTATACTTGTGTGGAGCATCATAAGATTGCAAAAAAATATCTCCTTTCACAGAAGTATGAATGTTGAATTTCATTGTGCCTGGCAGGAAATAAATTCGCATCCTGATAAGCTATTTGTCAGCACTGATGACCATTTCCCACTAGATTATTTTTCTGTTTGGGATATCCCTAAAAAATTCACGATAACCAATATTTTATACAAAGAGCAATTGCTGAATAATACCTATCAAAAAGTTTATGAAAAGTTTTCTATTTCTACAGCAAAGGATTTTATAAATAATCCCAATATTCATTTTGTCGGGAAAAAAGTCAAAGGAATTGAAGAATATTATGCCAAAGCGTATAAAATGAGAGTGCATTTTTCTGAAGCAGATTCAAGCTTCAAATGTCAGGAAGTTCGTCATTTAATTTTCAACTTAGTCTCTCCTTTTTAAAGCAAGTACTAAATATTTATTACAAAGACCATCTTTAATAATTGATAAACTTCTTTTATAAAAAGCTTTAGGATGCGAGAAATAATAAGCAGTCATATTTCTGCGGATACCTTCAGAGCGGCTGCTTTTTTTCTTGTCAACAATATTCTTCATACTGATGGGCTGGATTTGAAGCAAGCTGTCGTTTTCAACCAATGAATAGGAAGAAAATAACTGCCGGAAAGATTTCTGAGAAAAATCATTCAGGTGATATGGATTAATGTCTGTTGAAAAAGTAACCGGTGCGGAAGCTATCAAAATACCTCCGGGCAGAAGCAGTTGATATAATTTTTCTATGAACATTGAAGGGTTTCTCAAATGTTCGATTGTTTCCAACGTAATAATTGTATCAAACTTTTTTTCATCAACAAAATCAAACACATCTTTCCCGATAAATCGTATTTTAGAATGCGTATAACGTTCATGCGCATACGAAATGCTTTCGGCAGAAATATCTACTCCGATTATCTCAGAAATTGAATCGCCGAATTCGCTGACTAATAAATAAGAGCCGTAGCCTGTGCCACATGCGATATCAAGCACTCGACCAGGAACAATATATTTTCCTGCGAAACGATATCTTTCATAGTGAAGATGAAGTGAAGCCAATCCGAATTCATCATGCAACTCATCAGGAACTATCCGTTCCATCGAACTATTTGCCATCATCTTCATTTTTTTTTACAGAAAAATCTTTCGCGCCTGCTATCGCTTGATCTCGCACCAGTTCTGCAATCTGATTTTCCAACCTTCTTATTTTAGAATAGAGCAGCATTATTAAATAGCTGAATGAAATAATGGCTATATAGAACAATAAATCTGCGCCACGACCCACTCCTAGAGAAGAAGAAATTTTTGTGGTAAAGTCAGGAAGAATAACAAACAAAATCCCACCACAAAAAATAATCGCCATTAATATTTTGTCGAATACCGCACTACGAAACCAGCGGAAATATGAGATGAAAATTACTATCAGTGCAAGCAGCAGTAATGGTTGTATTAGTTTCATCTGTTTAATTTTTTAAAAATTAAATCGAAAAGAATATTGACTGAATTAAAAATGCTTTGACCTTTTTGTTTAGAATATTCTGTGTAATGAATGGTTACTGGCACTTCTTTATATCGCAATAATTTTTTTTTGACAAGATGCAATATTTCTGACGCATGAGCCATCCTGTTTTGAGTGATGGTGATTTTTTTGATTGCATCTTTATCTATTGCACGAAAACCATTATGAGCATCGCTCAGCAAAATGCCATAGAATATCCTGTTAACATATCTGCCTGTCTGTAGAACTATTTTCTTGCTTGCAGAAATAGATTGCTTGTCTTTATTGTTCAAAAACCGAGAGCCAAAAACTATGTCACATTCATTCTTTGACAAAGGCTCAATCAATTTCTGAATTTCGTTTGCATCATGCTGGCCATCTGCGTCAAAATGTACAACAATATCTGCAGCCAGATTTTGTGCAGCTCTCATACCCGTTTGCAAAGCTGCTCCTTGTCCAAGATTCAGGCGATGTCTCAAAAAAATGATCGGGTATTTTCTTGCAATTTCTTCAACATCATTATCAGAGCCGTCATCTACCAATATAATATTGTAACCTAATGATAATAAATCCTGCAAAGTTCTCTTAAGCACTGCTTCATCTTCATTAAAAACTGGCACAATAACAAAAATTTTCTGTTGATTCATTTCAGAAAAACTTTACTGTATAAAAATTTTCAGTTTCTCCAATTGAATTCGGCATATCAATTTTTAAAAATTGTACTGGCTTATATAAAGAAAAAAAATTGCTATAATAATCCAATGATGTGCTATTCAATATCACTAATAAAGTTACAGGTTTTGAATGGTGCATCGCCTTGTTCAGGCTTGCCCATTCATATAGAGCCGGAGTTCCTGAAAGACTTCCTATGTTATCAAGTTCATGACTATCTGAGCAAATAACCAGATCTGGTCCTTGCTTTTTTAAACTATCAACCGTTTTTACAGTAACAAAATCTATCAGCTCAGATTTTCTGTTCTTTCCAAATTCTTTCTTGATAAGTATTTGTTTCGACAAATAGTAAAACCCATGGATAATGCTAACAGATGTGAACATAATCACCAATGCAAAAAAAAACTTTGCGCTCTTTCCTAAAAGCGTCTGTTTATAAAGCATCAAAAATAAAATGCCTTGTTGAATAAAAATGAAAACAACAGCATAATATCGCAGCTCCTGAACATAAGTCCAGAATTTAGTATATCCGTCATTATAGGGTTTCTGGGTGAGGGATAAATAAAGCAATTGAAAAAATATGGCTACAGAAGTTGTAATTCCAAGATACATGTAAATGCTTCTTTTTGATGTGAAATGAAAACCAGTTTTTTTTATATATCGGATTGCCAGTGTTAACATTAAAAGACTCAAAAGAACATTGACGCATTGCCAGAAAATGATCACTTTCAAATAAGGCATGTTAAGTATCCGTGAAAGCTGCATGTCATAAAATCTAAAATCGATAAGGCTCGCAGGGATGATTGGTGCGAGGCTCAAAATATGCTCTGGAAAAAAACCTTTTCCTGTTGGGTTAATATAAACAGCGCTTCCTGAATGTTGCTGCTGAAACCATAACATATACATGATGCATACAGACAAAATAAAACATGCTGATATAACAGCTTTGATAATTTTTGGATTTTTTTTTCTTACTGAATAAAACAGCAGAAATAATAATGGAACAAAGCTGATGGAATAATAAAGATATTTCAGCCATGCACAGTAAGCCAGCAATAAAGCTGCTGCTATTGCATTTAAAAATATTTTATTCTCCGATACAATGATGCGCATCAGAAAAAAAATTGCCCACATAAAAAAAGCAACAGCTATTAAATCTGAAAACCAAACTGACAAAAAAGGGTAGGGAACAAATCCTGCAAAAAGCATATAGGCATTAATAGCCCAAACCTGAACATTCAGCAGAACTAATATTTTTCTCATCGCAAGAACCAGAAGCGTTGCTCCAATTGCATTCAAAATATAGGAAGCAATAATCCAATCAACTCGTGTGATTACTTTTATTATTACCAACAGCCATGAATAACCGGGGGGCCATTTGTTGAGCGGCTCAAAATAAGTGGCCGATAAATCCTTAGCCGAAACAGTTGCTAAAGAATATCCTTTCCCTCCAAAAATATTTTTGGCGGCAGCAATCGCGAAAGAATTATCATAGGAAAAATTGGGGAGCACGAGTTGCCATGCATTAATAGAAGCAATCGCTATCACTAAAATGAAGAAAGTGGTAGCTGGAGAAGAGAAAGTTTTTTTAAACAGTTGCATAGGCGATTAACAAGTTAGTTAATCTTTTTCCGATAAGCATTTATTCTTGCGTGCACGTTTTCTCTGATGTTCATATAAAATAAATTGATATCGCCGATATGATAATTTTTTGTCATGAAGAAAAAACTTCCTGGAAAATGCGGTTTATTCAGCCATAAAATATTACCATGAATCTGAGCATCTGCAACCTGAAGGTTGATTGTATTAAATTTTGTCAGCACTCCGCCAAGGTTCAAATCTTTTGGTGCATAATCGTTACTGCCAGTCCAGGTCAATGGATTAATGACTATGCATTTTTGTTTTTCTGCAGCCACATAATCTGATTCATAGTTTTTTCGAAAACTGCGCCAGCCTATAATGCAGCCTGTTTGTAAAGAGTCTTTGCATGTCTGCAATTCTGTAAATTCATTTTCAGGCATAAACATACCAATCACATAAGCTGCGACCAATTTATTTTTCAGCGGCTTTCCATCAAAAAATTCCTTCAGCAATCTTTGAGCGTGCGTGCTTCCCTGACTGTGAGAGGCAATAATAATCGGTCTGCCATTATTATAATGGTCGAGATAATATTGAAAAGCTGTTTTCAAATCCTGATATGCCAAATCAAATGCTGCTAAAGCATCGGCTGTGTCTTTTGTGAAATAGGAACGGATATGAGCCTGGCGATATCTCGGCGCAAAAATCCTGCATTCATTAAAAGCACTTGCCTGATAAAGAATGGTGCTGTAATCTGTTTTTGCGTTGAGCGAATCATCATTTATATCTGCATTCCATCTTTTATCATTATTATCAACAAATGTGGTTGGGTGAAGAAAGAAAACGTCTACTGATGTGTCCTTCACGAAACCCTTTTTTAAGGGCTCAGGAACACTGTCTGACAAACTTCTTTTGTATGGATTTGCTGCCCAATAATAAAGTTTGCTATAATCCGGAATAGCTGTTTTGCTCTCAAAATTGTATTCTGAGATATGTTTTAAATATTTCGGAGAACATGAAACTAATAAGCTGAAAAAAATCACGATAATGAGAGCGATATTTCTTTGTGTCAAAATTTTTAATTTTACGGGATAAATCTAATATAAAATTTATTCACTCATAAAAAGATTGCTGTATGGGAATCCCTGTTGTTGACCTTCATGATTTTTTGCATGGCGATGCGCAAAAAAAATCTGCATTCGTTCAGGCTTTGGGAAAAGCTTATGAAGAAGTGGGTTTTGTGGCGGTGAAAAATCATGGCGTGCCGGATGATTTGATTGCTGACTTATATAAATATGTGCAACAGTTTTTTTCTTTGCCATTGGATAAAAAGAGAAACTATGAAAAGCCTGAACTTGCCGGGCAGCGCGGCTACACTTCATTTGGAAAGGAACATGCAAAGGGAAGCGATGCTCCGGATTTGAAAGAATTTTTTCAGTTCGGGCAAACGGTGGAAGACAATGACCCGATAAAAGAAGAATATCCTGATAATGTTTTTGTGGATGAAGTGCCGCAGTTCACGCCGACATTTTTCAAAGCTTACCGCGCATTTGAAAAATCAGGGAGCGCATTGTTAAGAGCGATTGCTTTGTATCTCGGTCTGGATGAAAATTATTTTGCAGATTATATCCATAACGGCAATTCCATTTTAAGAGCCATTCATTATCCTCCTATCACGCACGAGCCAAAATCTGCCATCCGCGCAGAGCAGCATGAAGACATCAACCTCATCACATTATTAGTTGGCGCATCTGCTGATGGATTGCAAATCCTCACCAAACAAAATGAATGGGTCGGCGTGACTTCATTGCCTGAACAAATTGTGGTGAATGTCGGCGACATGCTCCAGCGATTAACAAACAACAAATTAAAATCGACCACTCACCGCGTAGTGAACCCACCTCGTGAAAAATGGAACACGTCGCGTTTTTCTATCCCATTCTTTCTTCATCCTAAAAGCAGCATGAGCCTCGCCTGCTTAGAAAGCTGCATTGATACAATCCATCCAAAAGCATATCCTGATGCGACTGCCGGCGAATATTTGGATGAGAGATTGAGGGAGATTGGGTTGAAGAAGTAGCCTGATTTTTAGCCACAGATTCACAGATTGGGTCTTATCTACAAATCTGTGACTTATTTTTGTTACCGTTTGCTTCCCATTTCCCGCCACTCATAAAATCTGAAAAAATTTTTTTAAAGCCTTTCTATTTTTCAAAAATACCGTCCATGCTGCATTTCAGCCCAAAAACCATTAGCTGTTTATAAAAATTACCTTCTTTAAAATGGTACTTTGTTTTGCATAGTACTAAAATTCACCTTATATTTGTATCGGAATTAGGATTTATACCATTAGTTCTCTCTAAAAAGATAATAATATGAACATCGAGAACACACAAAGCCAAATGAGAAAAGGAATCCTGGAGTTCTGCATCTTTTCCATCATCCGCCGCGGCGAAGCTTACCCTTCGGACATTGTGGAAGAAATGAAAGGTGCCAACCTCCACATCCTTGAAGGCACATTATACCCCTTGCTGACAAGGCTAAAAAATTCAGAAATGCTCACCTATCGCTGGGTGGAAAGCAATTCCGGCCCTCCGAGAAAATATTTCTCGCTTACTCCAAAAGGCGAACAATTCTACAAGGAACTTGAAGCGACCTGGAACGAATTGGCAAGCGCGGTTCATGCGCTGGCGAGCAAAAAAGAAAACATGCCCGACAGCACCAACCAAAACCCAAGCTTCTAAACTTCAACCATCAAATACGTTTTACAATGAAAAAGATTATCAATATAAATTTTCACGGCAGGGTGGTTCCGATTGAAGAAACTGCTTTTGACATACTCAACCAATATGTGGAAAGCCTTCGGAAATATTTTGCCAACGAAGAAGGCCGTGATGAAATCATTAATGATATCGAAAATCGTTTTGCTGAGCTTTTTGCCGAACGATTAAAAGCCGGTGCTAACTGCATCACCGACGCCGATGTGAATAATATTATCGCGAGCATGGGCAGGCCGGAAGATTTTGAAGCAGCAGATGCTGACGGCGGTGTTCCTCCAAAAACTGAACAACAAAGCAGCAGCCAGCAGCAATCTCAACAGTCATACACTTATGCCACTTCTCCATCCAGAGGAAGATTATATAGAAACGCTGATGATAAAATATTAGGAGGCGTGTGTAGCGGGCTTGCAAATTATCTGAGCATTGACCCGGTGATTTTGCGAATCGCGTTTGTTATTCTGTTCGGTGCATTGTTCTGGGTGTATCTTTTGCTCTGGATAGTTGTGCCTTCACAGTCACAGCAGTCAAGCATTACCAAAAGATTATTTCGCAGTGCAGATGACAAAGTGATTGGAGGTGTAGCCGGAGGTTTGGCAGCTTATTTTAATATTCAGGTTTGGATACCAAGATTAATTTTTGCTTTGCCATTTGTAGTTGGCATCGCATCAGGCATTTTTCACGCTGCATTTTGGGATTGGGATTTTGCACCAAGGTTTATATCTGGCGGATTGGGCAGCACATTAATCATTAGTTATATCATACTTTGGATAGCCGTGCCTGTTGCTAATACAGCATCTGAAAAATTAGAAATGCGCGGAGAAAGAGTGGATTTGAATTCCATTGCAAATACCATCAAAGGAGATTTGGAAGGATTTAAAGGCAGAGCAGAAAAAATGGGGAATGATATTAAAGAAGGTGCTCAGAAATTCGGCGCTGAATTTAAAAGTACCGCGCAGCAGAAAAGCAGAGACCTTTCTTATGAAATAAGCAACAGAAGAAGCAGTGGTCTCGGGCATGTGATTGGTGTGCTTTTCAAAGCATTCTTCCTTTTCATCGCAAGTGTTATCGCGCTTTCATTATTCGGTGTGCTGATTGGTCTTTTGTTCGGAGGCATGGCTTTGTTGCCATTTAAAAATTTCTTTTTGTCCGGCGTAGGCGAAAATTTTCTTGCATGGCTTAGCCTGATATTATTTTTAGGAGTTCCGCTTATTGCAATCCTCACATGGCTCATCAGGCGCATTATGGGCGCACGCTCCAAGAATCATTATCTCGGCTACGTGTTCGGAACACTTTGGGTTATTGGATTGGTATCGCTCATCATTTTGTTCACTGACTTTGTGAGAAACTTTAGGGCAAAAGATTTTGTTGAAGAAAGCGTCAACATATCTCAGCCTGTCATCGGAAAACTTTATGTTGATGAAACTAATGCAAGAAGAGGCTTTCATTATTTTTCTCACAGATGGAATTGGGTTGACTGGGACAATGACTGGCCGATTTACGGAGACAACTATGATTCTCTTTTGTTGAATACCGTTCGTGTTGATGTTGTGAAAAGCAAAGATTCATTCTTCCACGTCCAGAAATTAAAATTCAGCAGAGGCAGAACACAAAAACAAGCTCAGGAAACTGCAGAAAAAATTGATTTCGGAATCATGCAACAAGACAGTGTGCTGTTATTGCCAAGAGGTGGTTTTCCAATCAGCAAGAATGAAAAATTCCGGAATCAACAGGTTTTGGTAATCATCGAAGTGCCGGTGGGAAAGAAAATTCAGATTGACGGCAGCGTTCACAATTATAATTGGTTCAACATTAATGTGAGAAGAAACGGCTGGACAATCAGTGATGATGATGAATGGAACAACGACTGGAATGAAAGATATGATTGGGAAGCAAACACTGAATACATTATGACTGCAAAAGGACTTGAAAGAACTGACAAGACTTATGAAAATAATGAAGAAGAAAATGAACATAAAAAAGTAACTCCAAAATCAGATAAGGGTTACCGTTATAAAGGAATTGATTCTAATAAAACTAAAGAAGCAGCTCCAAAAAAAGATTCTGCTACTCAGCAAAAATCCGTGAAAGAAGCTCAGCCGCAGGAAAAAACAGCATCACTAAAAAAATCTGAAGAAGACGTTGGTTCTGAAAAAGCATCATCTCCTGTTTATTTCTTGTCGATGATTTTGCAATAATCAAGATTATGAAAAAAGGATTATTAATAACTGCTTTGCTTTTAGTATGCATCTGGTTTAGTGCTGCCGCACAAAAATCTTCTTCTGAAGAAATATCAGCGAAACTGGAGATAAAGGACAGCTTATTATTCGATGCTGCTTTTAATACCTGCAACCTGAACGATGTCGAATTAGTCTTATCAAAAGATTTTGTGTTTTATCATGATGGCGGATATGGAGAGCGTACAACAAGTCAGTCTAAAAAAGATTTTGTTGGTGACATTCAGAAAAATATTTGCAGCAATAAAAACATGAAGATGAAACGTGAAATTGTGAAAGGAAGTCTGCAGGTTTTTTTAAAAGATGATAACAACGCCATTCAAACCGGAATGCAAAGAATTTATGTAGTTCTGTCAAACGGAGCCGATAAAATTGCCGAAGAATCAAAATTCACACGCGACTGGAAAAAAATAAATGGAGATTGGAAAATGACGAGAGAATTAGATTATGCTGTGAATTCAAAATTTAACAACGAAACATCAAGTCCTCTGTATAAAGAAATTTTTCATATGGACAGCGTTTTGTTCAATGCTTTCAATTCGCATGATTTGGAAAAATTAAAATTTCTTTTTTCTGAAGATCTTGAATTCTATCACGACAAAGGGGGTCTCACGAATTATACTCAGAACATGCAGGCATTTAAAGAAATGGCTTTACAAACACACGATTTAAAAAGAGAGCTCGTTTCCGGAAGCCTCGAAGTATATCCTATTAATAATTATGGAGCTGTTGAAATCGGTGTTCATCGTTTTTGCCATGTTGAAAATGGGAAAGATGTGTGCGGCAGTTTCAAGTTTGTGCATGTCTGGAAAAAAACAAATGACGGATGGAAGCTTGCAAGAGTTGTGAGTTATGACCATTAAAAATATTTAAACTCGGTTGAAGTTGGAACACAGGGCCTCATGCCGAAAGGCGGAGGCTCTTTTATTTTAGAGACATTTCAAAACGATTCTTTATTTTGCTTCATGCATGAATGAAGAAATTGATTATACTATTTTCAGATGCCCAATAACAGGAGAGGATTTGGTGCCTGCAACTGACGATGTATTAAAGCAAGCCAATAACATTTCTGAAAAAGAAAACTTCTTTTCCGAAGGATTGGTAAATTCTTCTGTTACTTATTTCTTCCCGCTAAAAAATGATATCTTTTTTTTGTTCAAGTACTATGCTATTCCTTTAAGAGAAAATAATGAGCATTTGAAAGAAATGCATTCTGACAAGCAAAGGATTTTCAATTATTATAACAGCATAAACTATCATGAATTTGAAGGGCAACAAATATTCAGCGATGCTGAAAAATTTGTTGATTTCAGGTCTTTTGCTCTGGAATATACACAGCACGGCTTTTCGAATGTGAGGCAATACATTCATCAATCCGGGAAATATTTTGTGGATGCAGGTTGTGGCTCCGTCGCTTTTAAAGAATATATTTTTCTTGCCGAAGGTTTTGATTGCAGGATTTGTGTTGACATTTCCGCAAAAGCGTTAATGCAAGCTCAAAAAAATTTAGCAAAATATAATCAGCATGGCATTTTTATTTGCGCAGATATTACTAATCTTCCTTTAAAAGAAAATATTGCTGATGCTGTCATTTCCCAGCATGTTCTTTTCCATGTGCAAAAAAAATTGCAGTTGACTGCTATGAAAGAAATGTTACGAATTGCAAAGCCCGAAACGAAAATTGCGATTGTGTATGACTGGTTCTATCATTCTCTATTAATGAATCTAACATTAGGGCCATTTCAATTATATAGAATCGTCAGGCATTATGCAGGCAAAGTGTATGCAAGAATCTTCAAAAAAAACAAGCTTTATTTCTATGCTCATTCCAGAAAATGGTTTTATAAAAACAATCCTGGAAAGAAAATGGATATTTATGTCTGGCGGAGCATCAACAAACATTTTTCAGATATTTATATACACGAAAAATTGGGCGGCAGGAAACTGATAAACTACATCCGGAAGATGGAGAAAAAATATCCTGAAAAAATGGGCAGGATAGGAGAATATCCCGTGATAGTGATAGAAAAGTGATAAGTCGTAAGTTTGCAATCAACTTAAAATAATGTTTCTGATGAAGTCTACTCCTTTCACACAAAAGCACATAGCGCTCGGTGCAAAAATGGCTGAGTTTGCCGGATATAATATGCCGATTAGTTATAGCGGAATTAATGATGAACATGCCGCTGTACGCAACAATGCGGGCGTTTTTGATGTGAGCCACATGGGCGAATTTATTTTGAAAGGTCCGCATGCCTTGGAGCTTATCCAACGCGTGACCAGCAATGATGCCTCAAAACTAACTGTTGGAAAAGCACAATATAGTTGCCTGACCAACAACACCGGTGGCATTGTTGATGACTTGATTGTGTATTGCATTGAAGAAAATAATGTGTATATGCTCGTAGTGAATGCGTCCAATATTGAAAAGGATTGGAACTGGATTAGCAAGCACAATGCTCACAAAGCAGAGATGCATAATATTTCTGATAAAACCTGTCTGCTTGCTATTCAGGGACCAAATGCTACAAAAATTCTGCAGCCACTAACGGATATGGATATCCTGAATTTGAAATATTATACATTCGCGAAAGGGAAATTTGCTGGAGTTGATAATGTGATGGTGAGTGCAACCGGTTACACGGGTGCAGGCGGCGTGGAAATTTATTTTGAAGACAAGGATGACAATGCTGATAAAATCTGGGACGCGATTTTTGAAGCGGGAAAGCTTTCGGGTATTAAACCAATCGGTCTTGGCGCTCGTGATACACTTCGCCTGGAAATGGGTTATTGCTTATATGGAAACGATATTGATGATACGACTTCTCCTTTGGAAGGCGGTCTCGGCTGGATTACCAAATTCACCAAAGATTTTACTGCAAAAGAAATTTTGGAAGAGCAGAAAAAAGATGGTGTCAGGCGCAAGCTCGTAGGCTTAGAAATGCTTGAAAAAGGAATTCCACGGCATGATTATGAAATCAAAGATTTTTCAGGAATGACAATTGGGAAAGTCACGTCAGGAACACAATCACCATCATTAGGGAAGGCGATAGGGCTGGGTTATGTGACTACTGTTTTTTCAAATATTGATACAAAGGTTTATATCAAAGTAAGAGATAAGCTTTTGCACGCTAAAGTGGTAAAACTTCCGTTTAGTTAGAAGAAATTTCACGCAAAGAGCGCAAAGGATACAAAGAACGCAACGAATTCTATAAACCTGCCTTTTTTTCCTTGTTTTCATGGTTTTCTTTTTATGAAAAAAATTCTTTTGCAATAGAAAATGGAATGATTTTTTCTTGTTTATGGTAATCCAATAATCCATTTGAATATGTCATCTATTCATCTTACCACATTTATCGCTGCACCCATTGAGCGTGTTTTCGATCTAAGTCGCAGCATCGACCTTCACAAAAAATCAATGGCCCATACAAACGAAAAAGCTGTTGCTGGAACAACTTTCGGGCTTATACAATTGCAGGAAACTGTTACCTGGAAAGCAAAACATCTATTCAAAGAAAGAATGATGCGCGTTAAAATCACAGAGATGAGCAAGCCCTTTTCTTTCACTGATGAAATGGTAGAAGGCGATTTTAAAAGCATGAAGCATGAACATCATTTCAAAAAAGTGGAGAATGGAACTTTAATGATTGATTTGTTTTCTTTCGCTGCGCCTTACGGAAGTTTGGGCAGTGTCGCCAGCAAAATATTTCTTACTAACTACATGAAGAAATTATTGGAGCAAAGAAATATCATTATTAAAGAATATGCAGAATCGGATAAATGGAAATTTATTCTGCAATAGATTTAAATTTAATAAACGATGCTGAATAAATTATTCATCCAAAAAATCCAGGCAATCCTATAAATCCTAGTTCAGACAATTATTAACTACATTTTAATCATTCATTCTTTCTGCGCCTTTTACAATTATTTTCTATCTCCTACATTTGCAAAACATGCCAATTTCAAAACCCTCATTACATACCTGTTTATCGCCGGCGCTGCTTAATTTATATGATGTAAATAATTCTATCGTTGTTATCATCGATGTGCTTCGCGCCACATCAACGATTGCAACTGCTCTATATAATGGGGCTAAATGCGTGATACCTGTTGACAGCGTTGCTAAATGTATTGCGCTCGGAAAAAAGATTGACAGCATTACCGCCGGCGAGCGTGACGGTAAAATCGCAGAAGGATTGAAACACGGCAATTCTCCTTTTGAATACCCGAAAGAATTTATTGCAGGAAAAACCCTGGTCCTCACTACAACAAACGGAACCAAATTATTGCACATGGCTTTGGACAAAGGGGCAGGTAGCATTATTACCGGCTCTTTTCCTAATCTTAGTGCTGTTTGTGATTATCTGCTTTCTCAAAATCAAAATGTGCTGCTTGGTTGTGCTGCCTGGAAAGATAAAGTGAACGTAGAGGATATGCTGTTTGCCGGTGCAGTCATTAGTCGGATCAAAAACAATTTCTCTATCAACTGCGATTCTTCTCAAATTGCCGAAACAATTTATGAAGATGCGAAAGATGATTTGTTTGAGTTCATCAAACAAAAAAATGCATCGCATTATCACAGGCTCGCCAATTATGGATTAGAAAAAGATATCAAATATTGTCTCGCTGCTGATGGCGCAAATGTTCTTCCTTTTTATGAAGATGGAAAGCTGGTAGTGCATAAAAATCTCAAATAATCTTTAGATTAATAACTGTATCTGTTTATCAACAATTTGAAATTGCAGACTGAAGATGCTCATAGATTTGCAGATGAAAGGATTGCGACGCAACAATGAAGCCATGAAAACTGATGTTGGTATCTAAATCTTCCTCGTATTAAATAATCCCTCCCGATTTCGTAAACTGCATGAAGATTTGCTTCTTACTTTTGCAGGCTATATTGTTTTGAAAAAAAATACAATCCATATTGCTTTAGTGGGCAACCCCAATAGCGGCAAAAGTTCGTTGTTCAATTCTCTTACAGGATTGAACCAAAAAGTGGGCAACTTTCCGGGCGTTACAGTTGACAAAAAAACAGGCGTTGCTCAATTGATGCAGGGACCGAATGCGAATGTGATTGATTTGCCCGGCACTTATAGTTTATATCCAAAACGTAGCGATGAATGGGTTACATATAAAGTGCTGCTTGGACAAGATGAAGATGTGAAACCTGATATGGTAGTGCTGTTGGTAGATGCAAGCAATCTGAAACGCAATCTTCTTTTTTCCTCGCAGATTATTGATTTGAAAATTCCTGTCGTTATCGCACTAACGATGATGGATATCGCAAATAAGAAAGGGATTGAAATTGATGTTGCCGGATTGGAACGTGAGCTTGGTGTGCCTGTTGTTCCTGTGAACCCGAGAAAAAATAAAGGCATACCTGAATTAAAAAAAATTATTTCAAAAATTGCTCAGCAAATTCATCAGGCATCTGCAAGAGATTTTATACAAAGCAAATCACTTGCGACAGATGCAGTAAGCAGTGTGAAAAATATTTTCCCTGAAATCAGCGACTACACTGCGATTCACTATCTAATCAATCACGAGAATTTCAATTTCAATAAAGACATTCACGATAAGATTGAAGGCATTGAAGCAGAAAATAAATTCAATCACACCAGGGTTCAGGCAGATGAAATCATGCAGCGATATGGGCGCATCAAACAAATCATGCAGCTCACAGTTTCCGAGCCTGACCCGCTGCAAAAAACTTTGTTCACTGAAAAGTTAGATAGCCTTTTATTACATCGCACATGGGGTTATATCATTCTGCTTGTCGTCTTATTTTTTCTTTTTCAAAGTGTTTTCTGGATTGCCAAATTTCCGATGGATGCCATTGATTGGACATTCTCGCAATTCAATGCTTGGCTTAGTAATCTCTTACCGACAGGCTGGTTCAGCGATGTGCTGATTAATGGAATACTCGCAGGGCTTGGTGGCATTTTGGTTTTTGTTCCGCAGATAATGATTTTGTTTGGATTGATAACTGTGCTCGAAGACACCGGCTATATGGCACGCATCAGCTTTCTAACGGACAAGCTTATGCGTAAAGTTGGGCTGAATGGAAAAAGCGTGATGCCGATGATTAGTGGATTTGCTTGTGCAGTGCCTGCAATCATGAGTGCCAGAAATATTGAGAATAAAAAAGAAAGGCTGCTCACTATTCTCATCACGCCATTAATGAGTTGCAGCGCAAGGCTTCCGGTTTATACTATTTTGATTTCAATCGTTATCCCTGATAAATCAGTACTTGGTTTTATTGGCTTGCAGGGGTTGGTGATGATGGGGCTTTATCTGATGGGATTCGTGATGGCATTGATTGTTTCTTATGTAGCAAAATGGTTCATTAAACTGAATGAGAAAAGTTTCTTTATCCTTGAGTTGCCTGTTTATCGTGCGCCAAGATGGAAAAATATTTTTGTGACAATGATTAACAAAGCAAAAATATTTGTGACGGATGCAGGAAAAGTAATCATTGTCATCAGCCTTATTCTTTGGGCGCTCAGCACTTACGGGCCTAAAGAAAGGATGAGGAACGTTGCAAAAAAATATGAAATAGAAGTACAGCAAAACCCGCAACAGTCAAAAGAAATAGAGCAGCAAAAAAAAGCAGCATTGCTCGAAAATTCCTATGCAGGAAGTCTTGGCAAATTGATTGAACCTGTTATCAAACCCCTTGGCTATGATTGGAAAATCGGCATTGCGCTTATTACATCGTTTGCAGCAAGAGAAGTTTTTGTTGGAACGATGGCAACATTATACAGCGTAGAAGGCGGTAAAGATGCCGACAAACAAACACTCCGCGAAAGAATGGAGTCTGCGAGAATGCCTGATGGAAGCAAAGTATACAACCTCGCATCAGGAATCTCATTGATGATTTTTTATATGCTCGCTATGCAATGCATGAGCACGCTTGCTGTGGTCCGCCGCGAAACAAGAAGCTGGAAATGGCCTGCCATTCAATTAGCTTACATGACTGGGCTTGCTTATGTCGTTAGTTTGATTGCTTATCAGTTATTGAAATGACATAATAAACCGAATTCCACTACTGCAAACTTACATTGCGCGACTTTCCTTTTGAATCCGTTATTTCTACAGATGTTACATTATTATCAATATTCAAAAATCTGCCTGATTGTGATATGAACCCTGCTCCGTAATTAAATTCTGTTTTCCGTTTTTTTCCGTTTTTTAAAGTGAGCGTTGCATAACTGTCATTAGATTGAAGAGGTATTATATGCTGTTGTTTTTTCAATTCGAATACTTTCATTGCATCTCTATTCTGAGAAGCAGCTATCAGACAATTACCTTTGCTGTTTGCGATCTTCACAAGTGCTTTGCCATTTCCAGGAATGTAGATCCCGCTTTGCTCAATGCTTAACGACTTAAAATTTCCTTTGCCATCCCCTTTCAAAACAAGACCATTTAAGGCATCGTATCTGCCAACAGAAACTTCAGTTCCATAATCATTTCCTGTCATCACAATATCTAAATTTCCATCGCCATCAACATCCTCAGCAATCATTCCATAAATGCTTGAAAACTGCGCCTGAATTGGCAAAGGCTGAATCGTGAATTGACCGTTGCCATCGTTTCTTATGAATGATGTTTGAAAATAATTCGCAGATAATATAACCGCTCCTTTTCTTCTTTCGTCTGATAATATATTATCCATTGTTGCAACAGCATAATCTTTATACCGCGGAAACCGCTTTCTGATTTCTACAATCTGCTTTGTCTCATCATCTTTTGTATGAGCAGGATATTCTCTTCTTATTGTATCAAGCTGTGATGTCGGAAGGTATAATGAAAACAGCGCGTCGTAATTGCCATCATTGTCAAAATCTTTTCCATACGCTCTTACAGGATATTGATCTGAGCCTCTGTAAAAAGAATTTAATCCAAGATTTCCAACTATATAATCCACATCGCCATCATTGTCAAAATCTCCTGCAATGATGCTGTTCCACCAGCCGGATTTGTTGTCAAGATCTGTCTGGAGCAAATCAAATTTTCCATGGTTGTTTTTGAAAAATTTTATGGGCATAAATTCTCCGGCTATAATCATATCAGGCCATCCGTCATTATCAAAGTCTGTGAACAATGCATCGCAAGTCATCCCTATATTGATCAGATCTTTTGCAACTGTCGCAGTTACATCCGTGAATTTAACAACGCCATTTTTTGAATCATTTCTGTAAATAAAAGATGAAACAGGTTGCGGATATTTGCCCGAGTTGACCCTTCCGCTAACAAACAAATCAAGATCCCCATCATTGTCATAATCGACTGCACGCACACACGATTTACTAATATTGTTTATTGGAAATGCACTCGTGTCTTTTGTGAAATTTCCTTTGCCATCATTCAGAAAAAACTGATCTTGGTAAGATGTCGTGTTGTGTGGGGATTGATTGCCTCCGCTTGCAATATATAAGTCAAGGTCGCCATCACCATCGGCATCAAACAATACTATGCCCATATCATAATATGGCTTATTAGTTGGATTGGCGTCGGGAATTAAATTTTTTGTACTGAATTTTCCATCTGCATCCTGCAAAAGAATTTGAGCGCTATAACCGACCGATCCTCCGCTAATCAGATCTTCAATACCATCGCCATTTACATCGCCCACAGCAAGAGCCGGACCATAATCGCTTAATTTATGTGGCAATAATTTCTGAATATCAAAATCAATATAATCGCTCTCTTTGTGCATCAGAGCTGCACCGATTGAATCACTGATTTCTTTGAACAAAGTATTTTTTGCAACCACAGGTTGCTGCCAGTTAAAATCCAGATGCGCATCATCGTGCTTAACAACTAGTTCCTGATCCGCTTTCACCTGAAGAAGCAATTGCATTTTGCCATCAGGCCATTTTACAATCACTGAATCAATCACAGATGTATTACCAAGCCCAAAATGAGCACCAAGCTCATCGGTAGATAAATACCCTCTGTAAGGGTTATTTTCGAATACCTGCTTCTTTCCTTTGCTGTAATTCAATTCTACAGATGCTCCTACTCCGTTCAGGTTTGGAGCCTTCCCTGAAAACTTGATTTTCAAATAGTGCCCGTGATCAGCGATGGTGTTGCTATTATTTTCATACACTGCAGCTTCATCATTAATCCTGTTAACCACATAATCTAAATCCCCATCATTATCGAGATCCACATAGGCAGCACCGTTAGAGAAAGAAGGCGTTTTGATGCCCCATTCTTCTGATACATTTTTGAAAGTCAGGTTGCCGTTGTTATGGAATGCATAGCTCGCAAGTTTCACTTCGGGTATCTGTTTCAAAAGAAAATCTTTTGGCGCAACCATGCTGGAATTTTGCCTGAAGAAAATAAAATCATGGTCTGTCACATCTTTCGGATATCCATTAGTAACAATAATATCGCGATACCCATCATTATCAAAATCTGCTATCAAAGGTGTCCAGCTCCAATCCGTTTCAGCTATTCCTGCAAGAAAAGAAATATCGCTAAAAACAGGATGTCCCAATGTGTCATTACTGCCCACCTGTCTGCCCTGATTTAATTGTAAAGAGTTTCTTACGTATTGATATTGATAACCGAAATGATCGCTATTATAATACATCTGATAATTGTTCCCGTTCATCATTGTCTTCTTGCGATAATTGTCTTCCGGGTTCATGTCAAGTTCTATTACGTCTGCAAGCCCATCATTATTGATATCAATAATATCCTGTCCCATTCCGTTTTGAGAAGTGTGCTTAAAATATTTTGTTACCTGATCGGTGAAAGTGCCATCATGGTTATTGATATATAAAATATCATTCCCTACAAAGTCATTGGAAACGTATATGTCTTTCCATCCATCCTGATCGATATCTGCAATTGTTGCACTATGCCCATAACCTTCAATAGTTATCCCTGCTTCTTTTGACACATTTTTGAAAACAGGATGGTTCAGGCTGCTATCCCAATCATTCCTGTATAATCTTCCCGTGCTAAAAAAACTTCCATCTTTCACGATTGGCCGAAAAGCGTTTGGGTTAGGTTCAGATTTGATTTGATTAACGGTGAGGTACATATCCAGGTCCCCGTCATTATCATAATCGAAGAAAGTAGCCATTGTTGAGAAAGTAGTATCATCCAGCCCATATTCAGCCGCCATATCTTTAAAACGAGGAACTCCGTTTTTATCATTGCCTTGGTTAATGTATAAAATATTTCTTCTCTGTTCCGGGCTTGATTTGATTGTTGCTGAAATATAAATATCCATTTTGCCATCGCCATTGATATCGACAACAGAAACACCCCTGCTCCATTTGCCTTCTCCTGAAACATTTGCCTGATCTGTGATATCCTCAAACTTTAAATGGCCTTTGTTGAGATATAGCTTATTTGAGACCACATTGCCTGTGAAATAAATATCCTGCAGCCCATCATTATTAAAATCTCCAATGCCAACACCTCCGCCATTGTAAATATTAGTGAGGTCAAATGGATTGATGGAATCGTTTTCTATGATCTTATTGTTAAAACTGATTCCTGATTCAGAAGATGTGACTTGAGTGAACAAAGGCTTATTCTTGCAACTTGCAAGGCAACAAGAAATGATAATAATTGTAAAATAAAACGGCTTCATATAACTCTAAAATAGAAATGAGGTAGACTTTATAAATCTACCTCATTTTAGTTATCAAGAAAATGATTTATTAATTGTATCCGGGATTCTGTGTCAAGCTTGATTTTCCATCTGGCCCACGGCTTGCATCAATTTGCGCCTGAGGAATAGCATAGTATTCGCTCTTGCCTTTTACGAATTGAGCTGCGGGCGTAACAGGAACTCCATATAAAGCTCCGTTTGGTGTTCCCAATGGATCATAAAAAATATATTTTACAGATGGCGTTGCTGAAGATTGATTAAAGCTATGATTGTAGCCAGTTTCATGTGCTACATAAGCGTTCAGCTCAACATCAGCAATCCCCCAACGAACCAGGTCAAAGAATCTCATACCTTCTGATGAAAGCTCGATTTTCCTCTCAAATCTGATTGCTTTTCTTGCATAATCCTGGCTTGCGAAAGTCGGGTATAAGCCAATTTTGTAATTAGCTGCTGGTATATTAGTTGTTCCCAAGCTTGGATCCTGAATGCCTGCAGCATTTTTAGGGTATTGATGTACCCAACCAGAAGGGTCAGAGTTTCTATCTCTTACTTGATTAACATAACCGGTTGCTGCAACAAGGTCATTAGCCTCCGTCGCACACTCAGCAGCCCATAAAAGCACATCAGCGAATCGGATATAAGCATAATTATTTGCTGTAGCCTGATTGGAAGCCCATCCACCATAAGCTTCAGCCAAAGTTGCTTGCTGAGCTTTTGTTACGACTTGTTTAATCGGGCTATATGGGCCGGCATTTGTTTGGTCTCTGATCCATGATTGACCAGGAGGCAGGCCCCAATCAAGATATGGGATGCCCCTTCTTCCCAAAGACCAGTCAATACGCGGGTCTAAAGTACCTGTATAAGTCTGGAAGGTGTCAGGCTTTGTAGGATCAGCCCAAGATGCTATACCTTCATCAGATTTGATATCAAAATCATTGAAATTATCAAGCAATGGCAATCCGGTTGCCGGATCTGTTTTAAATGAATTGGCAAGGCTATAAGAAGGCTGGTTAAAGCCGCAGCAAGTAGTAGGGCCACCGTAAGGGAAGTTCAATACATCGCCTCCATTACCATTTTGTCCTCCTGCATTATCACGGACAGACATTTGAGCTGAGAAAACTGCTTCCGCATTGTTCTTAGTTGCAGCATTGAAGTTATCACCGTAATGAGCCAGTAGTTGATATTTCTGACCGCCGGATGTTTGCCCGTTTGCAATAATATCTTTTATCAAGGTATAGGCATCAGTATAATTACCCTCAAACATATAGCATTTGGCAAGGAATGCCTTGGCTGCCCAACTATTAGCTCTACCAATTTGTTGTTGAGTGGCTGGCAAATTAGCAGCAGCATATTTAAAATCTGCTTCAATACCAGGCCATGCATCAATAGTATTTGAAACCAGATAGTTGTTTTTGCTGATATCAATCGATTCATCAATGTATGGAATATTTTTCCACATCTTTTTCCCTTCCAGATGATAAATACCCCTTAAAAAAACAGCTTCTGCTCTTATCTCCGTAGTATCAGCCGGGCTTAAATCCTTTGCCAAAGCCATTGTTTTAAGAACTGTATTACATCTGTTCACGGATTCATACACAATAATCCATTTGTCATTTAGATATAAATTATCCGGAGTGGTATTATAAGCCTGAACTGGCAGGAAATATGCTCCCTGATCTTGTTGGAACGATCCCTTGTGATCATCACCACCAGGAACACTACTGAAAATCCAATCATCAGCAGAACCTTCCCATACACCACCGGAACCGCTGGGCGCAGTAAGCCCTGGAACACCCGTTGTTCCCGCTGCTCCAACACCATCCAACAAAGAATAAGCACCAATCAAAAGAGCTTCAACGCCGCTTTTATTTGCCAGAGATGCCTGTGTGACCGGACCTACTAACGGTTTGTCCAGAAAGCTTTTTTTGCATGCAATAACCGCCACGATCATTACAAAAAAGGCGCAGATTGCAATTTTATAATTATTCTTATTCATAAAATATATTAATAATTAATTAAGTAATGTTAATAAACGCATTTTTAGAATGAAAGGTTGATGCCTACTAAATATCCTCTCTGATTATTCGGGTAGTTGCCATAATCAATACCAAATGCTCCTGAGACATAATTATTGGGTAATGCTCCATTGGCAGAACCAGGACCCTGAATCTCCGGATCTATTCCGGTATATTTTGTAATCTGGAAAAGATTGGTTGCCTGCACATACAATGTCAGGCGATCAATTCCTGTAGATTTCAAAACAGAAGGAGTAAGACTATATGCGACTTTTAAGTACCTCATTTTCAGGAAAGAACCTGGCTCAACAAAATAAGAGCTTGCTGAGTTGTTTGTGCTCGCAGATCCGTTTGATTCAAGAACAGGTGTCTTTGCATTCAGGTTTGTCGGTGTCCATGAATTGTTTAACAAATCAAGGCTCTTATTACCTGCAAATGAACCATAGAAATCTGTCCAGTATCTGGTTTCGTTATATATTTGATTCCCGTATGATCCATACAGAAAGGTTGATATTTCCCAGTTCTTGTAAGTTACCCCAAGATTAATACCGTAAGTGAACTTAGGATTAGGGTTGCCAATGGTAGTCTTGTCATAAGCATCTATTACTCCATCAGGCTTTCCGTTAGGCCCGCTGATATCTCTGAATTTAAATCTGCCCGCAGCAGCATCAGCCTGTGTCGGTGAATTCGCAACATCTGCAGAGTCCCTGAATAAGCGCTCAACTTCGTAGCCATAAAATGCTCCAACAGGCTGTCCTTCCCTAAGTCTCACTAAATTACCCTGTCTGGAAGCTGCTAAATCAACATATTTAGTTCCCGGAATTGTGATCATTTTATTTTTATAGCTTGTGAAGTTCAGCCCGATATTATAATGCAGGTCGTTGTTCACTGTCCCATGATAAGCTGCACTTAGCTCAAACCCCTTATTCTGCATGTTTCCTGCATTTAAAAAAGGAGGGGGCGCGTATCCAACAACAGCCGGAGGGTTTCCTAAAATAAGCAGACCGTCGATGCTCTTGATAAAATACTCCGCTGTGAAAGTGACTTTATTTTTAAACAGCACCGCATCTAAACCAATATTTTCAAGTTTGTCCTTTTCCCATGTAGTACCTGCATTTCCGATTTGCGTTTGCAAATAACCCGGAACCGAAGAGTTACTGCTTCCGTTGATGGAATAATAAGAGCTTTGTGTGCTTTGCCCGTAAGCATTGTATGCATTAGCTCCTGGCACATTTAAAACCGATCCTAATTTTCCCCAGCTTGCTCTCAATTTCAATTCATTGATCCAGACAACATCTTTCATAAATTCTTCACCCGAAATCCTCCATCCGACAGATACTGAGGGAAAATTTCCATATCTTACATTAGAAGCAAGCACCGATGCGCCGTCCCTGCGGAAAGTAGCTCCGAAAAGGTATTTATCAGCAAAAGCATAATCTAATCTGCCAAATAAAGAATACAGAGAATAATTCTGAGTTGCATAACTGCTGTTCACCTGATTATCGGTACCGTTTGTTAATACCCAATAATTTGGATCATTAGAAAGTGTCGCGCTAAAATCATTTCTGGTCCCTTCTACATGCCTTCCATAACCATCTTTAGCTTCTGTTCCCACCAATACACTTACGCTATGCTTTTCTGCAAAAACATTTTTGTACTGAAGTGTATTTGTCCAAAGCCAAGTACTATTATATTCTGATTTTTCTGTGAAGGTATTAGCAAGATTGTGTGATTCAAATTGTTCGTACGGAGTTGGACTAAATGAGGTTGAGTATTGATTATCAATCGTTCCGCCAAAACTTGTACGAATGGTAAAATGTTTCAGGAAATCGACTTCCGCAAACATATTACCAAGGATATCCCACTGATTTGTTTTGTTGTCTCTGCCAAATCTTTTCACATCGGCAACCGGATTATCACCATTGCCCATATTCGGGCCATCCCATGAACCTGCATAATTACCGCCAATATCATAAACAGGAATTATTGGCTGGCTATAATATACGTGCTGGATTGCACTGTTCTCCCACAAGTTGGCAAATAATGGATTGTTCTTGTAAAATACATATGCATTCTCACCAATCCTGATGTGATTTTTAACAGTAGTTGTAGTGTTCAGTCTAACAGAATATCTCTTTAAATAAGTGTTAAGCAATGTACCGTTCTGGTCTGTATAGTTCACAGAGAAAAGGTAGGTTCCTTTATCGCCGCCACCGCTTACAGTGACGGTGTGGTTTTGTTGAAATGCCTGTTTGAACGTTTCATGAAACCAATCAGTTCCTTGTTTATTCACCTTAAAAATCAGGTAATCTGCACTGTGATCAGCCGTAAAATTATATTTTGAAGGATCTACTGCAGGGTCGCCCTGATTACCTATACCTCTTGAACCACTTACCTGATCGCTGAACACATAATCAGGTAATACCCAATTTGGGGCACTATATAAAGTCGTATTGGTACCCAACCTCTTGCTCATCTCCAGATATTGAGGAGTATTCAGTAGATGAAGTGGGTTGCCTCCAATAGGCTCCTGAACACCTGCTGTGGCATCGTAGCTAATTGTAGCTCTTCCTGATCTTCCTTTTTTGGTTGTAATAACTATTACACCATTTGAACCCTGCACACCATATATTGCTGCAGAGCCTGCATCCTTTAGTACCTGAATTGACTCAACATCATTCGGGTTGATATCGTGAAAATCTGCCTGTACCCCATCAATAATGTAAAGAGGATTATTGTTACCGAGAGATGTGATACCACGGATATTAATCTGGCTGGCCGCACCAGGCTGGCCTGTTGCTAAAACCTGAACGCCCGCTGCCTGACCTTGCAATAGCTGATCAGGGCTCGCTCCCGGCACTGCTTTTAAAGCTTTGGTGTCAACCACAGTGACCGCACCTGTGATATCTTTTTTCTTCTGCGTGGTATAACCTGTAACAACAATGTCGTTCAGGGAAGTTGCAGAAGTAGCGAGACCGATATCGCCAAGTGATGTTTTTCCTCCAACAGGAACCTGTACGGTTTCAAAACCGACAACAGAGATTACCAGAGTTCCGATGTCTTTTGGAGAAGTGACTGAAAAAGTGCCGTCGGCTGCGGTTTGTACACCGACTTTTGATCCTTTGACCTGCACTGTTGCACTCGCGATTGGCTGTTTGTCAGCGTTACTGATTACTCTTCCAGTAACTGTTTTTTGAGCGAAAACACTATTGCCCAGTAGCATCAACAAAACGATGCAACTGCAGGCAAGTACGTTAGATTTTGATGGCATAAGCAGTTTTTGAATGATTAAAGCAGACAATGAATTAACAAATTTAAAGATAAGTGGGTAAAAATGTAGTATTATTTTAACTTTTTCTTTGCATCATACACATATTTTCAACTTTTTGAGCCATTTATTGAACAAAATAAGTGTGTATTTTTTACACTTAGCTCATTCAGCAACAATTATTTGCGACCCGTTAATTTTAAAATCTGACTCAAATTAAAACCCCTGTCTTACTCAATTCTTCTTTGAATTGCTGCGACGATTGGAAATGAATCACGTGAAAGCCTAATTCTTTGGCAGGATAAAGATTTCGTGCATTATCATCAATATAAACAGCACTTGAAGGATTAATATTAAAGCGTTTGATCAGCAACTCATAAATATCTTTAAATGGCTTTCTCGTTTTTTCTACTCCTGAAACAACCTTACCGTGAAACCAGTGCAAAAATTCATATCTCTCAAGCGCAACCGGAAATGTTTCAGCGCTCCAATTTGTGAGAGCATACAATTTATAGTCACTATGATTTTTTAAATGATTCAACACCTCAACAGTTTCATGAATAGGCCCGCCCAGCATTTCCTCCCATCTTCCATAATACATCCTGATGTTAGTTTCATGTTCAGGAAATTTTTTCACTAATTCTTCAGTTGCTTGCTGCAGACTTTTGCCGGCATCCTGTTCTTCATTCCAATCGGGCGTACAGATATTATTATAGAACCATTTCATTTCTTCATCCGAAGAAAAAACTTTTTTGAAAACATAATCGGGATTCCAGTCTATCAACACACCTCCTAAATCAAAAACGATTGTATCAATTTTACTCATAAAAATAATTTCAGCTCTTTGGTCATTTAGTTGCCAATGTTTGATTTTATCCTTGGTATTAAATAAATTTCTTTTTGTCTTCCATTAATAAACCTAAATCCTGATTCATCAAAATATCCGTCTTCTTCCAGCATTATGCGGATCTTCTTTTTCCATTCAGGAATTTCAGAAGCTGCATTTAATTCAATAGAATAAACAGTGTGATAGTGCATTGGAAAATCGCCACTTCCCGGAACTCCATTTTGCTGATCCCATAATCCTATGGTTGGACCTGCAGCATGCCCATGAAATCCTAACGGATGAGTGTATATAGTTGGCTCTATTCCCTCCTGTTTTGCCTGTGATAATGCATCCGCTAAAATTTGATTTCCCGTTTTTCCTTCTTTGAATTGAGATGTAAGAATTTCCTGCAACCTGTTAGCCTTTGCGAAAGCCTTCTTTATGCTTTCAGGAGCTGATGTTTCGAGTGGTTTCAATACGTAGGCATGTTGTTGTATGTCCGTGTTGAGCCGTAAATATGTGATTCCAAAATCTACATGTAACAAATCTCCGGGAATAATTACATCATCTGGTGGTCTGTTTGAAAAACTGCGCAGGTGATCGAAATTCTCTGGATCATTTCTTTGAATAGAGACTGATGGATGAAACCACGTCCCCAATCCCATATCATTTAATTTTTGCCTGAACCACCACACTAGGTCATCGCTTGTGGTGATGCCGGGAGTGATCGCTTTTTCAGAAAAGCCTTCTTCAATAATCCGATGTGTCATTTCAATAAGCTGAGGATAAAATTGCATTTCTTTTTCTGTTCTTGTTTCAAGCCACGCAATTGCTAGCTTTTCTGACGAAACTATTTTGGCTTTCATCGACGCAGACAAATGTTGTAAAAGCTCTGTATATTCAGTGTGGTCAATGCCATCTGCATGAGCAAAGTCAGTTGAATAATTTAATGCGATTTTCTGAGGATGATATTTTGAGATGATATCAACAAGCGCATCCCATTGGTTCGGGAATTTTTGCATATCCCAGGCAGCCTTTATTTTATCTCCAACATTGTAACGAGCAATAGCTAATTTCTCGAATTGCTTTTTTGCCGGGTTATTATAAAAAACTAAAATTGTTCTTCTTCTCGCCGATAGCCATGTTGACGGAAGCATTGTTTTTATCACCGGATCTTCATTATACTCACGTGAAGGGATAACCCACATATCGATATTATTTCTTTCCATGAGCATAGGAAGTAAGCTATCAATTCGTTCAGCAAGGATGTCGTCAATCACGCGGGCTTGTTCTCTTAAGGAAAGCACCTGAGCTTTAGAATAAGTCACAACTATTAAGAAAACAGAAATGAATAAAAATCTTTTTCTCATACTTTCGTTTGTTTTGGCTATCTCAAATATAAATCAGAAAAAATGTAGCGGATTTTAAATTATGATTCTTGGTTTACTTCTTTTGATTATTTTATTTTCATCAATCGCTCTACTGCTATTTGTAAAGTCTCCTCTTTTTTTGCAAAACAAAAACGCACTGTTTTATGATCAGTCCCTTCCTGATAAAATGCAGAAACTGGGATGGTTGCAACACCATATTCTTTTGTGATCCTAATCGCAAAGTCTTTATCAGCTTCGTCGCTTATATTTTCATATTTGTACACCTGAAAATAACTGCCATAACTTGGCAGCGGAGTGAATTTTGTCTTTTTCATCAACTCCTGAAAATAATCTCTTTTCTTTTGCATGAACGACGGTAATGATAAATACGATTCTTTATTTTTCAGATACGATGCCAAGCCAACTTGCGCAGGAGAATTACAACTAAAGCAATTGAACTGGTGCACTTTCCTAAACTCAATCATCAGTTGGGGAGATGTGATGCAATAACCCAGTTTCCATCCGGTGCAATGATATACTTTGCCAAAGGAAAAGCATACAAAACTTCTTTCCATTAAATCAGGATAACGAAGAATGGATTGATGCGGGATATTATCAAATATCAAATGCTCGTACACCTCATCAGACACAATAATGATGTTTGTGTCTCTCACTACGCTTCTTAGTTCTTTAATGTCATTTTCTCTTAAAACCGCGCCGGTTGGGTTGTGTGGTGAATTTAGCATAATCACTCTGGTTTTCGCACTTAGCTTTCTTCTCACCTCATCCCAATCAATGCTATAATCAGGGAATTTTAAGTCAATTCGGACCGCCTTTGCTCCGTTCACTTCAATATTCGGGATATAACTATCATAAGCGGGTTCAAAAACAATCACTTCATCTTTAGGCTGTAATATGGTTGTAAGTGCTGTATAAATGGCATAAGTGCCCCCGGGTGTAATTGTTATTTGCGTTTGTGCATCAGCGTTAGTTCTATATAAAAAAGAAATCTTTTCTGCAATGGCTTCGCGCAACGGCATGTAGCCCTGCATCGGCACATATTGATTAAATCCCTTTTTCATCGCTTCGTTCACGTGTTCAATAAGTTCTTCGCTCATTGGATAGTCAGGAAATCCCTGGCCGAGATTAACTGCGTTGAGTTCTGAAGCGAGTCCACTCATCACTGTAAAAATAGTAGTGCCTACATTCGGCAGCTTAGATTGAATTTGCAAGCCTGAAATTTTTAAGTCTGAAAAATGAAATGATGGTAAATTTATGCTGATTTAAGAAAATGACTTTATCAGAAAATATTCAACTCATATTTCAATGAGCCCGGAAAAAATAAACATAGAACAAAAACTCAGTTTGTTTAGCGATTACTGGAACCCAAGAGTTGTTGGCAAATTGAACGGACAGCTTGTGAAGCTTGTAAAATTCAAAGAAGAATTTGTGTGGCACAAACACGATTTTGAAGATGAAATGTTTTTAGTTGTGTCTGGTCAGTTCAACATGGAGCTTCGCGATAAAACGGTCACTTTAAAAGAAGGCGATTTCATCATCATCCCAAAGGGAACAGAACACAGACCTGTCGCAGAAAACGAAGTTCATGTGATGCTTTTTGAGCCCGACTCAACACTTAATACTGGCGATGCAAAGCCATCAGAATTAACCATGCATCAGCTTAAAGAAATCTAATGATTCAATTTCTGAAAACCCTTTACAGAAGCCTGTTTCCCATGTTCTTCACAATTTGTTCATAACTTATTTTCCCCTATTTTTGCAATCCTTTAAAAAAAAGCAATTAAAAAGAATCTATGTCAGTTATTCAGCAAATCCGTGATAAAGCAGCCTGGCTTGTGTTTGGTCTCATTGCGCTCAGCTTGATTGGTTTTTTGGCGATGGATGCCTTTGTGGGAAGGAGCAGATTTTTTGGCGGCAATTCTAATATCATCGGCACAGTGAATGGCGAAGATATCGAGTATCCTAAATTTCAGGCATTGGTTGAAGAAATGGAAAATCAATACAAGGCACAAGGATATCCGGTAAACGATATGATGTCGCAGAACATCAAGAACCAGGTTTGGGATCAGTTTGTGCAAGATGATCTGCTTGATAAGATTTATCAAAAAACGGGGATTGATGTAAGCGACAAAGAATTGAACGATATGCTTGTCGGGCCTAACGCCGTTCAGGGGATCAAGCAATCTTTTACTGATAAAAAAACAGGCATGTTCGATGCACAAGGTGCAGCTTCCACTATCAATCAGTTAAGAACTGTTTATAAAGGCAATAAAAAAACTGACAAAGGATACGAACAGGCAAAAAAATTATTTGAAGATTATATTCCGCAATGGGTGAAAGAACGCCAGAAAGACAAATATCTTTCAATGCTTGGCAACAGCGCTTATGTTCCAAAATGGATGGTTGAAAAAATGAATTCTGATCAAAATCAGATGGCTGCTATTTCTTATGTGAACACACCATATTCTACGATTGCAGACAGCACCGTTAAAGTGAGCGATGATGAAATCAATGATTATGTTTCCAAACATAAAGATCAATTCAAGCAGGAAGAATCAAGGAGCATCGCTTATGTTACTTTCAATGCCGCACCAACATCAAAAGACAGCGCTGCAGTATTAGAACAACTTACAAGACTTAAAACTGAATTTGATACTACTCACAATACTGAGACTTTTTTGGCAAGAAATGGTTCTGAACTTGCTTTCAGTGATTCCTATTTTCCAAAATCAAAAATTCAGGTGCCTCAAAAAGATTCGATTTTTGCGCTGCCAAAAGGAGGCGTGTTTGGTCCATATCTTGACAGAACTGATTATGTGCTTGCAAAAAAATTAGATGAAAAGACATTGCCCGATTCAGTGAGAGCAAAACATATTTTAGTAGGAACTATTGACCCGCAAACAGGTCAGCCAACATTAGAAGACAGTGTTGCAAAAAAGAAAATCGACAGTATAAAAAGCCTTATTGATAAAGGCGAAAATTTCGAAATCCTTGCAATGAAGCTTTCTGATGATCAGGGTAGTAAATTAAAAGGCGGGGATCTTGGTTATTTCGCATTAGGAAGAATGGTAAAAGAATTCGATGATTTTTGCTTCGACGGAAAAAAGGGCGACAAGAAGATTGTGAAAACCCAGTTTGGTTATCATTACATTGAAATAACTGACCAGAAAAATTTTGAGCCGGCATATAAAGTGGCTTACATGGCAAAAAAAATCGAGCCAAGCAATGAAACAGATCAGAATGCTTCAGGCCTCGCAAGCCAGTTTGCAGGCAATAGCCGCAATGCTGCTGCTTTTGACGACAATATAAAAAAGAATAGCTATCAAAAATTACTTGCTGTTGATATTCAGCCAACATCAAATAGTATTCAGGGCCTTGGTTCAAACCGCCAGCTAGTAAAATGGATTTTTGATGATAAAACAGGTATTGGCGATGTTTCCGAGCCTTACACAGTTGGCGATAAATATGTTGTTGCTATTGTAACTGAAATCAATAAAGAAGGAACAATGCCTGCATCAAAAGCAAGAGCATCTGTTGAACCAATTTTGCGCAATCAGAAAAAATCGGATTTGATTATCAAAAAAATCGGAGCAGCGAATTCATTGGATGCTATTGCACATGCAACCAATCAGGAAGTTCGCAAAGCAGACAGCATCAGTTTCGCATCACCAATTATTCCTAATGTTGGGCAAGAACCAAAAGTAATCGGTTCCTCTTTTAATAAACAGTTGCAAGGCAAACCCGCTTCAGAACCTATTGCCGGAAATGGTGGCGTGTTTGTTATCAAAGTTGAAAACGTAAGCGCAAAAGCAACTGCAGGTATTGATATAGATCAGCTGCGCAAAAATCTGGAGCAGCAGCAGCGTTCACAAATATCATCGCCTTATGGCGGCAGTGGTGCTTTGCAGGCTTTGAAAAAGAATGCAACGATTAAAGATAACAGAGCGAAGTTTTTCTAAAGTATTATAAATAATTTTTCTAAAAAAGCAGGTTCAAAAGCCTGCTTTTTTATTTGTAGTATCTCTCGTTTTCGCAGCAAACTATTTGCAATGTATCTTTGTAATTATTAGTATAGAAAATCATGAGCGAAGAGATTATTAATAAGGTTGCTCAAAGCCAATTGGTGACGATCGATTTGGAAGAATATTATCCCAAGGAAGAAATTGTTGTTTTTGATTTGAAGCCTTTTCTTTTCATGGAACTGATATTAAAAGAAAAAGATTTTCGCGAAGCATTGCAAAAAGCAGATTGGTCGGTTTATCAAAATAAAATTGTAGCAGTCACTTGTTCTGTGGATGCAGTGATTCCAATGTGGGCATACATGCTAATCGCAGCTTATCTCGAACCATTCGCAAAAGATGTGATAATGGGCGATGAGAAAAAAGCAATCGAACAAACATTGCTAAAAAAAATTCAGGCGATTAATATTGATGAATATAATGATAAGCGCATTGTTGTGAAAGGCTGTGGCGAGGTTCCTATTGGCGAGTTTGCGTATATGGAAATCACGAAGCGATTGAGACCTGTCGTCAAAAGTATCATGTATGGCGAGCCTTGTAGCACAGTACCTGTTTATAAAAAGAAATGATTTTTGAAACCGATGTTTGCATCGGTTTTTTTGTGTCTGTATCCTCAATGAAAATTTGAATTCAATATTTCTTTACAGCAAAACTTTTGCTATGGATGTTGAAATATTAGCCCGCGTTCAATTTGCTTTCACCATTGCATTTCATTATATCTATCCCCCGCTGAGCATTGGCTTGGGATTAATCATTGTTATCACTGAAGGAATGTATTTGAAAACAGGCAATGTTTTGTATGAACAAGCTACGCGTTTCTGGATACGTTTGTTTGCATTAATCTTTGGCATTGGCGTAGCAACCGGAATTATTATGGAGTTTGAGTTCGGTACAAACTGGTCAACCTATTCAAAATATGTCGGCGATATTTTTGGCAGCGCCTTAGCTGCAGAAGGTATTTTTGCATTTGCATTGGAATCTGGTTTTCTCGGTATATTAATCTTTGGATGGAACAGAGTTAGCTCTCGGGTCCATTTTTTTTCTGCCGTTATGGTTTTTCTGGGTTCATTATTTTCCGCTGTATGGATTGTTGTTGCGAACTCATGGCAACAAACGCCTGCAGGTTTTCATATTGTTGGTGAAGGAATGAACGCAAGAGCAGAGATAACAGATTTCTGGGCGATGGTCTTCAATCCATCGAGCGTTGACAGGCTTTTGCATGTTTGGATAGCAGCGATTCTTGCAGGCGCATTTTTTGTGTTGAGCATTAGTGCATGGTACATTCTGAAAAACAAACACATTCCGATTGCAATTTCATCATTTAAAATTGCACTTGTTGTTGCAACTACTTTTTCTCTGGCTCAATTATACACCGGGGATAGAAGCGCTGACAACGTTTCAAAATATCAACCTGCAAAACTCGCAGCAGCAGAAGGTCATTTCGATAGCTCTGCAAAAGCCGATATGTATCTGTTCGGATATGTGAATAATAAAGAAGAAAAAACAAGTGGCTTGAAAATTCCCGGCGGCCTTTCTTTTTTAGTGAATGGCGACTTTAATGCGCCCGTAAAAGGATTGAAAGCATTTAAAAAAGATGAGCGACCAACGCAAGTAAATACTGTTTTTCAATTTTATCATTTGATGATTATTGTTGGCGTAGTGATGATTGCTTTGTCTTTGTTCGCAACTTATTTGTGGTGGCGCAATAAATTGTTCAATAAAAAATGGCTGATGAAAATTTTCGTGTGGAGCGTTTTGTTGCCTCAAATCGGTAATCAGGCAGGATGGTTCACTGCTGAAATGGGAAGGCAGCCATGGGTAGTGTATGGATTATTAAAAACTTCAGATGCATTGTCAAAAGCAGTAACTGCAAATCAAATTATTTTCTCATTGATTTTATTTACTGTTGTATATATTATTCTGTTCGCATTGTTTTTGTTTTTGATGAACCGGAAAATTCAGCATGGGCCTGTCAGTTATGCATCTCAGGAATTGATTGGCGATGCAGCAAGAAGAGATAATCCGATTATGAAGCATTAGGTGTTTGGAGTTTGTGGTTTGTAGTTCTTAGGTGCAACAAGTTGATAAAAAGAAATTTTTCAATTGATAAATGGAAACTTTTTTAGGCATTCAATATGATGTTTGGTGGTTTCTTGTTTTTGGAGCTGTGATTAGCGGCTATGCTATTCTTGACGGCTTCGACCTTGGCGCTGGTGCTCTGCATTTGTTTTTAAATAAAGAACAAAGCAGGAGGATTGCACTCAATGCAATCGGTCCGGTTTGGGATGGGAATGAAGTGTGGCTCGTGATTGGCGGTGGCGCTCTGTTCGCCGGTTTTCCGGTTGCTTATGCTGCTATCTTTTCTGCATTCTATATTCCCTTCATGATTTTTTTAGTAGGGTTGATTTTTCGCGCAACAGCAATAGAGTTTCGAAGCAAAGAAGAAATGATTTGGTGGAGAAAGCTCTGGGATTTTATGTATTGCGCATCGAGCATTATCATTTCACTTTGTCTCGGATTGATGCTCGGCAATGTAGTGAATGGCTTACCATTGAATGCAGAAAAAGAATTTGCAGGAAACTGGCTTTCATTTTTCAATCCGTTTGCAATTCTTGTTGCTATCACAACACTTGCACTTTTCATGATGCACGGAGCTATTTATCTTACGATGAAAACGGAAAACAGATTGTACGTAAAGCTCTATGTGCTGGCGAATAATTTCATTATATTTTTTGTAGTGAGCTTTGTGATAACAACATTATACACGCTTTTATATATTCCGCATCTAAGCGATTTCTTCAGGAGCAATCCTGCATTCTTTATCATTCCGTTATTGATGACACTTGCTATTGCCAACATTCCACGGCAAGTAAAGAGAGGGAAATATCGCTATGCATTTATCAGTTCATCTGTAACAATTGCCTTATTATTAATCATGGTGGCTATAGAAGTTTTTCCGAATCTTTTATACTCGCCACAAACTCCTGCAAACAGCATCACGATTTATAATGGAGCATCTTCCGCTAAAACAATGAAAATACTTTTGATTATTGCTGCAATTGGAACCCCATTAGTGGGAATTTATACATCATTTGTTTTCTGGACTTTTAAAGGCAAAGTGGTTTTGGATGAAACAAGTTATTAGGTGAATCGTGAATCGTGAATGCTTTAATTTTATAGTTACTAACAAAACCCAAAATGATTGTTATTAGAAACGCAAGAATTGAAGATGTTGCACAGCTATCAAAGCTTTTCGATTTATATAGGATTTTTTATCGTAAGCAATCCGATATTGAAGGAGCAAAAAATTTTCTTTATGAAAGAATCAAAAACAATGAGTCGGTGATTTATGTTGCGGAAGAAGAAAATGAATTGCTCGGCTTCACGCAGCTATATCCGCAATTTACAAGCACAAGAATGAAGCGCTCATGGTTATTGAATGATTTATTTGTTTTACAGGAACATCGTGAACGTGGCATATCAAAACAATTAATTGAAGCAGCGAAACAACTTGCCATCAAAACCAATGCAGCAGGGCTTTTGCTGGAAACAGAAAAAACGAACACTGTCGGCAACAGGCTTTATCCATCAGCAGGTTTTGCATTGTATGATTCAAGTAATTTTTATTGGTGGGATGCGGTCGGCGGTTAACAGTCGTCAGTCTTCGGACGAAGCCCGATTAGTTGAATGCTTTTTTGCCGACTGACAACCGATGACTGACGACTATAATAACTTCCCTCTCATCACCACAAACGCAACTGTAAAATAAATCACAAGCCCCGTTACATCTACAAGCGTTGCAACAAATGGCGCCGATGAAGCTGCAGGGTCTGCTCCAAGCTTTTTTAATATTAATGGCAACATCGAACCTGAGATTGTTCCCCAAAGAACAACGCCAATCAATGCGAAGAAAACGGTGATGGCTACCAGAATCCAGTGTTCGCCATAATCATACCAATGCAATTGTTGCCAGATAGTGATTCTCAGAAAACCAACAATACCAAGTATCAGTCCGAGAACAAGACCAGATAAAATTTCTCTCCGCATCACGCGCCACCAATCTCTGAAACCAATTTCTCCAAGCGCCATAGCACGAATGATTATTGAAGAAGCTTGAGAGCCGGAGTTTCCACCACTTGAAATAATCAATGGAATGAATAGCGCAAGCACGACCGCTTTGCTGATTTCTCCTTCGAAATGTCCCATTGCTGTTGCAGTGAGCATTTCTCCCAAAAACAAAATGATAAGCCAGCCTGCACGTTTTTTTATCAGGCTTGGAAATGAAATAGTAGTATATGGTTCATCCAATGCTTCAGAACCCCCGATTTTCTGAATCTCACGAGTGTCTTCTTTTTCAGACAAGCGAAGCACATCATCAAGTGTCACTATTCCGAGAAGCACTCCATTATCATCTGTTACCGGTAGTGCAAAACGGCTGTTGTTGCGGAACACACGGATTACTTCTTTCTGTGCATCATTCACACGAAGACAAATAAATTGGTTGTCCATTATCTGTTCAACAATAGTTGTTGGCTCAACTACTAAAAAATCTTTGATATTGATATCATCAATCAGCACTCCTTGTTCATCAACTACAAATAAAAAATTCAAAGTTTCGGTCGCACGTCCCCGTTGTTTGATGATATCAAGGACTTGTTGCACCGTATCTGTTTTGCTGATGGCAACATAATCCGGAGTCATCAATCTTCCTACTGAGCCTTCAGGATAACCTAATAACTCTAAAGTTTCAGCAAGTGCTTCAGGGTTCAATACTTTCAATAATTCCTTTACTGCATTTCCTGGCAACATCGACAGGAAAGCGGTTCTATCATCCGGGCGCAAGTTGTTTAATAACTCTGCTGCTTTTTGTTCAGGCAGCGATTTGATGATTATTTCCTGTTTCTTTTTTCTCAGGAACTTAAATGCACGAGCTGCCTGGGTTGGGTCGAGGTGCTGGAATAATTTCACCGCCCATTGCGTGTTGCGGTTGGTGAATTCCACAATATCTTTCGGTGATAATTTTTTCAGCTTTACAAACTCTGTGATTTTGTTGTGCTGAAGCAGGTTTTTTACATCGTTCAGATTCATGCTGAATGATTGAAAGAATTAAGAAATAAGATTAGCGTACAGAATTATTGCACAAATAAAGCCCGAAAAATTAAGGATTAAAAATGAAAGAATGGGATTTGTTAGAAGTCAATGTTCTTGCCACAGATTGCACAGATGAACACAGATATTTAGGTTATAAATCCATCTAAATTTTACAACTGCTCATACAGTTTTCTCAGCTTCTCTCTCGTCATTGTCTTCTCCCAATCTTTTCCCAGCGCATTTTCCCACAAAGGTTTCATGCCAAGAGATACATTAATCATCGTATCGAACTGTTCATCACTCAATCCTTTTGTGATATGCTGAGGGATATCAATTTTATTTTTCTCTACCATCTTTTTAAATTCATACACTCCATCAGGGTAATATTCTTCCAGCTTATCAAATACAATGCAATTGCCAATGCCATGTTTTGTGCCAAGCAAATAACTCAATCCGTAACTCACTGCATGCGCAACGCCAACTTGCGAATATGCAATGCTCATGCCGCCAGCGAAAGAAGCCATCATCAATGCATCATCGCTTTCATCATCCCACACATTTTTTTCTACAAAAACTTTCTGGCAAAGCTCGAGTGCTTTTTCTCCGTAAGATTTGCTGAACTCATTCAGATAAGTTCCTTGCAAACTTTCAATGCAATGAATATAACAATCCATGCCTGTATAAAATCGCTGGTTCACCGGAGCGTTCGATGTTAGTTCCGGGTCTAATACTATTTGATTGAAAGGAGTGAAATCAGAATTCATTCCCAATTTTTTTGTCGGGCCGGTAAGAACGGTTGTTCTGGAAACTTCCGCTCCTGTTCCACTCAATGTTGGAATACCGGCTTTATAAACACCCGGATATTTTACCAAATCCCATCCCTGGTAATCGGCAGATGAGCCGGGATTATTCATCATCAATGAAACTGCTTTTGCAAGGTCCAATGTTGAACCACCACCAATGCCAATAATGCCGCTTACTTTTCCGAATTCATTTTTCAAATCAGCAGCAATCTTATCGACATAAGTTGTTTTTGGCTCGTAAGTAACATCAGCAATAATAATTTTATCATTGCCATGCAAAGGAATGCGACTTGCTAATGACTTATTCTCAAAAAAATGGTCCAGCAAAAAAATCATCGGTGCTCCGTCTTTTCTTTGAGAAGCTAAAATTTCATCTAACTGGTTAAAGCTTCCGCGACCATACACCACATAATCCACCATCTTAAAATTCCTGAATTTCATTTCCCTTTATTTAGGCTGCGAAGGTACAAAAAGTCTGAACCGGGATTTTTGGGATTTAAATGATTATTATGATTGAACGATTCAAAATGATTTTCCTTAAATAATTGTAAATTACAGTAAGCATGCATTATGAAGTGGTTAAAGAAATATGTGACTGTTTGTACGCTGTTAAGTTTTCATTTCCTTTCAGCTCAGCGTGTGCTGTATTCTCCGGTTATATATGACCGTTATTCATCCAGATTTGAATTAGAAGGAAAAACTGAAAACTATTATTGGCTGTTATCAGAAAGGCAAATTCATTCAAAGCATGCAGATGTAATTGAACAGAATTTGCAGATATATGATTCAAGGCTGAGTGAAGTAAATGAAATTCCGAAATTCATTGTTCCTCAAAATGCAATTAAAGAATATTTGATTGCAGGAAGAAAATATTTTGATAGAATGTTGTTGTCGAATGACAGCAATAAAATAAATATTTCCGTTCAAAGGTTTTTGCAGGACGGCTCTCAATCCAGCCAAAATAAAATTATCTCCAGTTTTCCTTTCATTGAATCCGGAACCAGTATTTTATTAATCCGTTCAGAAGACAAAAGTAAAATCATGCTTTTGTGTTTTGAATCTGTTTCTTCTTCCGCACCAAAACTTCATACTATTTTGTTTGATGAAAATTGGCATCAACTCTTATACAAAATTTATCAGCATCCTTTTATTTCTCAGCCAATCATTCAGGATGATTTCACCAGCTATCCTATTGAAAGTTTCAGCAATAGCGCTGTTCAGCTTGCTAATACAGGGCAATGGCTGATGGCTGCTCCATCAAGAACGAACAACAATTTTTTGCTTTTCCATTTTTGCGATGACGGAAGTGGCTTTTCTTATAAAGAAATCAATCTTCCTTCATCATCAGAACTGGAAGACTTATCTCTTTCTATTAATAATGATAAAGGAGAAGCTTTTGCAGGCTTGCTTTCAAAATTTCATTATGCTCCCTTAAAAAATGTGGAAGTCGTTCATTATTCAATGGAAAAGCAGCAATTTGATTTTGATTCTTCTTATCGCTTCAACACTTTGCCCGGAAATAAATTCAGGAATGAAAATCTGGTTCATGAAAATTTTGTGACAGTTCCCGGAAGCGGATTTCTTTTATTGAAAGAATATGGGCGCGAATTTTCAACATCGTTTGAAGATTACAATTGGGATCCGGCATCTTTTTTCGCCAACAATAACGCATCAACAATTAGATTGCTGGTTTATGCTAACAGTGATGGCTACACGAAATTCAATCAATTGGCTTCTTCATCAAACACATTTCGGCGTGGAGATTTAAGCTTGTTTTATTTTCCCGCTCAAAAAAATGATAGTTGCTGGAGCGGGATTATCAGCAAACAGCAAACAACAGATATGAATTCGCCCAATCTTTCTTATGCATTATTCTCCGAAAAGAACAGGCTTGCTTTGCTTTATAATAGCTCTATTAAAAACAGTGAAGAACAATATGGCAGCTCAACATTCTTAGACAATCAGGGAAATATAATAAATGATGGAGGCGTTGCATTCTGGAAATTCAATACCATGCTGAATTTTCAACAGGCAAAGCAGATTGATGCCAATGAACTCGCTGTTCCTTATCTAGACAAAGAGAGAAGAGGTTTTGCAATCATAAAATTTTAACTAATAGAAATTATTTAATCAGCAATTTTTCCGCTCTCAATAAATCTTCAGGAGTGTCTATTTCAATGCCCATATATTCTGTAACAACCATTTTCATCGTCACACCATTTTCAAGATAGCGAAGGCACTCGATTTTTTCTGCTGCTTCGAGTGGTGTCATTTCCCAATTGGTGAAATCAAGCAGTGCTTGTTTTCGAAATGCATACACACCGATATGCTCATAATAAGTTGCTACAATTTCTTTATTTCTCGGATAAGGAATAACGCTGCGGCTGAAAAAAAGCGCATTCATGTTTTTATCAACGGCAACTTTCACATAATTCGGGTCATCGATAAATTTCTGCTCTTTCAAAACCTGTATTAATGAAGCGACAGGAACATTTTTTCCTTCTTCGCCTTTGAAAACATCTAACAATTTTTTTAAAGGCTCTTTCTGAACGAAAGGTTCATCTCCCTGAATGTTCACAACAATCTCGACATCCATATCAGCAACGGCTTCAGCAATCCGATCACTTCCGCTTTCGTGTTCTTTGATGCTCATTTTTGCTTTGCCGCCATTAGAAACAATTTCATGATAAATAATATCGCTGTCCGTCACTACCATCACTTCATCGAAAAGACTGGTTGCAACAGCATTGTCGTAAGTGTGCCTGATGACTGTTTTGTTTCCAAGCACCTGCATCAGTTTTGCATGGAAACGGGTAGCTGCGTAACGTGCGGGTATCATCGCGATAATGCTCATGAAAATTATTTGTCGGCAAAAATAGCTTAAAACAATGCCTTGCCCGCATTCGATTGTTCAAAAAACTTTTGCCCGAAGATGGGGAAGCCGATTTATTATTTATATTTATCCAACCGAAACGATTGCCTGCCGGAATACTCACCTTCCAAACTTATTGCTATGCAAGCGAGTGAACTTGTGAATAATTATCATGTTGATTTCAACACCTGGGACGAGATGTATAAAGATTCCTCTGTGCGTGAACAGTACAAAGGCGTTGTTGATTTCATGCAGCAGCTTAGCCTCGATGAGCTGAACAAAAAAGAAGAGCTTGCCAAAGGATTGTTCATGAGCCAGGGCATCACTTTCACTGTGTATAGCAGCGGCGAAGGGATTGAAAAAATTTTCCCGTTTGATATCATTCCACGCATTATCACTTCGGCAGAATGGAAATATATTGAAGAAGGGATTAAACAGCGATTGAAGGCACTGAATCTTTTTCTGAAAGATGTTTATAACGAACAGTTCATTATTAAAGATGAGATTGTTCCTGCAGAGATGATTTACAGTTGCCCGCATTATCTGCGTGAAATGTACAAATTTCCCGTGCCACATGATATTTATGTGCACATCGCCGGAATTGATTTAATAAGAAATAGCGACGGAACATTTTATATTTTAGAAGATAACCTGCGCACACCCAGTGGAGTGAGCTACATGTTAGAGAACAGAGAAATCACAAAACGTTTGTTTCCGGACCTGATTCCTAAGAATAACGTGCGCACTGTTACTGAATATCCGAACATACTTCATAAAAATTTAGTATCACTTTCTCCGAGACAAATTTCAAACCCGACAATTGTTGTATTAACACCGGGGATTTATAACTCTGCCTATTTTGAACACACCACTTTAGCAAGGTTAATGGGTGTTGAATTGGTGGAAGGAAGAGATTTGGTTGTCGACAATCATCGTGTGTACATGAAAACGACTGCAGGAAGGCAACAGGTGGATGTGATTTACAGAAGAGTGGATGATGAATTTTTAGACCCGCTTGTCTTCAATACAGGCAGCATGCTGGGCGTTGCCGGAATTATGAGCGCTTACAGAAAAGGAAATGTCGCAATTGTCAACGCGATTGGAAATGGTGTTGCTGATGACAAAGCGATTTATACATATGTTCCTGCGATGATAAAATATTATTTGAATGAAGAACCTATTTTGAAAAATGTTCCAACTTACCAATTGGGGAATTCGGAGGAGAGAGAAACTGTTTTTGCAAACATGAATAAGATGGTTATCAAAAAAACAAATGAGAGCGGTGGCTATGGAATGCTGATGGGCCACACAGCGAGTGATGAAGAAATTTTCAAATACAAACAGGAAATCATAAAAGACCCAAGGCAATATATTGCGCAGCCGATTATCAGCTTGTCATCTGCGCCTTGCTATATGAATGGCAAATTGGTTCCAAGGAGAATTGATTTGCGACCCTATGCTTTGTGCGGACCGGATGGGATTGAAATTGTTCCCGGAGGTTTGACAAGAGTAGCACTGAAAGAAGGCTCCCTTGTCGTGAATTCATCACAAGGCGGCGGAAGCAAGGATACCTGGGTGCTGGCGGGATGAGAGTCGGCAGTCATCGGCTATCAGTCCGCAGTTAGGCAAGTTTGATTTTGTGATGCTGAAGATGAATAGAAATTCTTTAGTACAAGAGTGCGACGCAACGATGCTGAATAGGATTACTAATGTTGGTTACAAAAAAAGCAATAAAAATTTAAGGAAGCATCTGTCGACCGAGGACCGATGTCTGATGACCCAAAAAACCTTTACCAAATGCTGAGCCGTGTTGCAGATAGTTTATATTGGATGAGCCGTTATCTTGAGCGGACGGATGGGATTTTGCGCATGCTGAAAATCAATTATGCATCATCGCAGGACGACCTGCAGGAGTTTTCGTGGAAGCCTGTGCTGCGCATTTTCACTTATATGAAAGAAGAAGAAGCGAACGCTATTGCACATAATTCGAGAGCCGTTCTTCAGCATATGGTGACTGACAAAGAAAACCCGAATTCCGTTTTTAATATCGTGACGCATGCGCGGGAAAACGCAAGGAGCGTGCAAGACCACATCACAAAGGAAATGTGGCAATGCCTGAATGATTATTATCATGCGGTCCGTGACGAGCGATTGGCTCAATGGCTCAACAAAGAAGACCCGATTTCAACGCTGGATGTATTGATAAAACAAGGATTGCTGTATTACGGAACAACAGATATCACCATGTCAAGAGGCGAAGGTTTTGCTTTTTTGAATATTGGAAAATATTTGGAAAGAGGCGTTCAGTCTGCTGATATCCTCGATATCAAATTCAGCGACAGGAATTTTGATTTTTCAAAAACCGACACCACTTATTGGAAATATTTATTGCTCTCGATTTCAGGATATGAACTTTATCTGAAAACTTATCGCAGCGGTTTTGAAGCGAAAAATGTGGTGGAAGAAATTGTGCTGAACAAAGATTTCCCGCGATCGGTTCTTTATTCAATTAACAGGCTGCACCGTTATTTTGAGCGATTGAGAAACCAGGGAAATGTTGAGGGATATGAAAAAGTTGATTTTATGATCGGCAAATTGAAAAGCGAAATCAACTATACAACAGTTGATATGATTGAAGAAAAAGGGTTGCACAACTATCTGCTGAGAATAAAAAAAGAATTATCAGAAGTTGCCAATGCGCTGAACCAAAATTATTTTGCGTACAGTTGATGTTAACCACAGAGAACACTGAGCAAATTGCACAGAGTTACGCAGAGAATTTATTTGTACGTTTGAAAGTAACGCCAAAACAAACATTCACTATTTTAAAATTGATTATTTAACAGCAAGAATTATAAACCTGATGCCTAAATTCAAGATTCACCACGTCACGAGATACAATTACGAATTGCCTGTAAGAGATAGTGCAAATCAAATTCTTCTTTTCCCTATCAAAGACGATTATCAGCAAGTGGTAATGCAGGAGCTCAACATCACCCATGACCCAAATGTGGATGTTTACAAAGATTATTACGGAAACGAAGTGGGCTTATTTATGAACGCAGAGCCACATTTGGAATTGGTGATAGATTCCAAAACCGAAGTGATAACAATGCCACATCCGATTGCCAAAGATGATATGCCCGCGGAAACTCAATGGGATGAGCTGCAAAAAATCCGCGTTCAATTTCCTTATATTGACTTTTTGAAGCAAGAGCAATTCAAAGCGCTTGATGAAGCATCAAAAATAATTGATGCGATGGAATGTAAATCATGTACTCCATTGGAAGCAGGAAAAAAACTGAATGAATACATTTTCACAAATTTCCAGTATATAAAAGGCATTACCAGCGTGGAAACAACTTTGGATGAGGTGTGGGAGCTTAAGGCGGGCGTTTGCCAGGATTTTGCACACCTGCTTCTTGAGATGCTGAAAATAATCAAAATCCCTGCCCGTTATGTGAGCGGATATATTTGCCCGAACAAAAATGGCATGCGCGGTGAAGGTGCTACTCATGCCTGGGTGGAAGCTTATATCCCCTTTTTTGGGTGGCTTGGGCTTGACCCGACAAACAATTGCATTGTAAATGGGATGCACGTTCGCCTGGCTGTTGGAAGAAGTTTTAATGATTGTTCTCCGGTCAAAGGTTCTTATAAAGGGACCTCCCGTCAAACACTGGAGGTAGGCGTTTCTGTTTCTTATGAAGATGGGAGAACCAGCGACGAAGCACCGGCGGTGCTAATGCCCCAGCCAAAAAAGAACAACGGGGAACAGGAAAATTCTTATAGAAAATATATGGAGATGATGCAGCAACAATAGCCATTTTCTCGTAGCGCTACGGAGCCGCAACTTTATGATTCTTGTAAATAAGGTAATAAATTAAGTATTGTATTTCCTTTGCGCCGAAGCGGCGTTGCGAGATATCTCATTCCTCACTAAACTTGGCACCAACCGGCGGTCTGTATTCATCAAACGGAATGGTGAGCAATTTTTTTACACGGTTATTTTCTTCTTCTTTTGGATAAATATCAATCCCGTATTTCAATTCCTTCACATTTTTTACGGAAGCGTAAGTGCCGAAAATCCTGTCCCAGAAAGAAAAGATATTTCCATAGTTCGTGTCTGTGAGTGGCTGCGCATAATGATGATGTACTTTATGCATGTCAGGAGAAACAATGACAAATGCAATCATCTTATCAATCCATTTCGGTAAAGAAATATTGGCGTGATTGAATTGAGACAAAACAACTGATAAAGATTGATAAAGAAAAACCAGCCATATCGGAGCTCCTGAAACACCAATGGCTATTAATGTAAATACTGCGCGAAAAACACTTTCGCCGGGATGATGACGATTAGCAGTTGTTACATCAACCCATGTGTCCGCATGATGGATGATGTGAAACTTCCACATCCATTTTAATTTATGTTGAAGCCAGTGAATGAACCATGCACTGATTAAATCCAGCAGCATCATGCCAAGAATGATAAATAACCAGGTCGGGAGATGAAAAACATAAAGCAACCCAATTTGATGGCCGCTACAATAATCGCTTGTCTTAACCACTAAAAAAGCAAAAATCACATTGACGATGATTGTTGTCAGTGTAAAAAAAAGATTGAGACCTCCGTGCCTGTATCTGTCGTAATTAAATCGGAACAGAGGAATAATTCCTTCAATAATCCAGAAAAAAACAAGTCCCCCTGCGATTATCAAACTGCGCTGCCAGGATTGAATATGCTCGAAAAAATGGACAAGCTTTTCCATGCAATCTAGAATGCTTACATCAGTAATTTACTGCATGAAATTGAGATAATAAAATGTTGTAGAATGCTAAGGAGTGATTACGAGTCGTTGTTTTCTCTATCACACAACAATTCAAAAGCTCAATAAATTTCATAGGTGTATTTAAAAAAGATGCCCTCGTGTGGAAACACAAGGGCTTAACCATTAAACCTTATCTATGAAAAAATCTTTATTTCAAGTTTTGAAGATATGCAATTATACAAATTTATTCCAAATAAATTTATGCATTTAACATCAAAGGCATAACCAACATCAATAATTCTTCATTTTCATCCTGCTCCACGGGCTTAATAATGCCCGCTTTCGTTGGCGTGGAAAGCTCAATTTTAATTTCATCCACGTCCGTCGCGCTTAACATTTCAATCAGAAATTTTGCGTTGAACGCAATCGCCAAATCTTCGCCATCATATTGACATTTCATGCGCTCATTGCCTTCAAAAGAAAAATCAATATCCTGCGCCGCAAGCTGCAATTCGCTTCCCTGAATATTTAAAACAACCTGGTTGGTGCTTTTGTTGCTGAAAATGCTCACCCTTCTCAACGCCCCTTGAAAATCGGTTCTGCCCAATGTTAATTTATATGGGTTATCTGAAGGTATTACTACTTTATAATCCGGAAACCGTGCATCAATCAAACGGCAGCTCATGGAAGTCGTTCCGTGAATGACGAACAAGTGATTGCTGTTGTAATTGATGGTAATCTCGTCTTCATTCAGCGGCAGCGCGGATTTTAAAAGGTTCAGCGGCTTTTTGGGAACAATGAGCGAATCTGTTTTCGGGCAGCTCACATCTGTGCGTTTGTAGCGAACCAATCTGTGCGCATCTGTTGCCACGAATTGCAATCCTTTTTTGTCCATTTCAAAATAAACTCCTGTCATCGCCGGGCGAAGGTCATCGCTGCTGACAGCGAATAATGTTTTATTGATTGCAGTCACAAGTGCCGACGATGTTGTTTTGAAAGAAGTAGTATCATCTGCCGTTGGCTCTTTCGGGAAATTATCAGGGTTCTCGCCCATCACCTTATATTTTCCATTGTCACTCGTAAGCTCAACAGAAAAATTTTTATCAATATTAAATGTGAGCGGCTGGTCAGGAATGTTCTTTAATGAGTCAATCAGGATTTTTGCAGGAATGCAAACTTTCCCGCTGTCTTTCGCCTCAATATCCAAATGAACCTTCATCACAGTTTCCAAATCGGTAGCAACAACGGTCAGTTTATTTTTTTCTACTTCAAATAAAAAATCTTCGAGAATTGGCAATACCGTGTTGGCGTTAATTACTCCGCTGATCTGTTGCAATTGTTTCAATAATGCCGATGAGGAAACGATGAACTTCATGTTCTTTTCTGTTTCAGGCGAAACTACTGATTTTTGCGAAAAACCAAACAGTTATGTTTTAGTTGGAGCAAATGTTAATTTCTTTGTTATTAATGAGTGGATTTCTGCTAATGTTAATCCTTCAACAACATCAATTGCCCAAGATGGTTTGCAAGATGATTGGTGCGGTTGATGACCACATTCAGCTTGTTCCGATTTGGCTCTTTTTTGAAATCTTCTTCTTTCACTGCACTGTGCCGCTCCAACCATTCATCCACTGAATATGCATTGAAATGCTGCGCTAATTTTTCATTCACTGTTTTCCAGCAGTTTCTCAAATACTCAACAGAAGGTTTTTTAAGACCCGATTTATCCGGGTTTTCAAGAAAGATATTTTCCAGCTCAGGATATAATCTTTCGCCAATGCCAAACATGGGGAACAGTGCATCGTGAACGGTAGTTAAATGACCTAAAAGATAAGCTCCTGAATTCCTGTCTGGCGCTATTTCTTTTTGAAGCTGTTCATCAGAGTGTTCTTTAAAAAATTTATCTGTCCTTGCTATTTGCGTATTCCATGCATCGAGTATTTGTTTTACGATGAGTTGCTGTTGATTGAGCATTTTTGATTTTTTAGATATCGAAGTTAAATCTTTTATTTGCCGTGGTTGAAGCAAAATTTTATGGTATACCGAAAACAATTAAGTAAAGAGCAAGCACTCCAAAAAGCAAAACATTATTGCGGTTATCAGGAGCGCAATCATTCCGAAGTAAAGGAAAAATTATACTCTTTTGGTCTATGGAAAAAAGATGTGGAAGAAATAATTTCAACATTGATAGAAGAAAATTACCTGAATGAAGAGCGCTATGCCATTGCATTTGCGGGTGGCAAATTCAGGATGAAACATTGGGGAAGAACGAAAATAAAATATGAGCTGCAGCAAAAAAACATTAGCGCCTACTGCATTAAAAAAGCAATCAAAGAAATCAATGATGAAGATTACCAAAAAACATTTTCAAAGCTTGCCGCAGAAAGATGGGCTTCATTAAAAAGCGAAAAAAATATTTTCATCAAAAAAAGAAAAACGCAGGATTATCTGTTGCAAAAAGGTTTTGAATACGAAATGATAAATGATTTCTTTAAAAAAATGCAGGAATAAAATTGTGCTTCTAAGAAATTTGAACGTCATGTATTTATGAATCTTCAACTATTCTGCTAATTTTACATTCTGATGTCTATACTCACTATCACTACGATTCAGTCTCATCTTCATTGGGGGGATAAGTCTTCTAACCTGAAAATGTTTGAAGAAAAAATCGACAGTATTAAGGAGAAAACAGAGGTTGCGATTCTGCCTGAAATGTTCAGCACCGGATTTCAAATGAACCCGGAAAATTTTGCTGAAAAAATGGATGGGGAAACTGTTGAGTGGATGAAGCGAATATCAGCAGAAAAAAAAATCATTTTAACAGGAAGTATCATCATCGAAGACGAAGGAAAATATTTTAATCGTCTGATTTGGATGTTGCCAAACGGCGAACTTGGCTATTATGATAAAAGACATCGTTTTGCTTTTGCCGGAGAAGACCAGAATTATACTGCCGGAAATAAAAGATTAATTGCTTCAGTAAAAGGTTGGAAAATAAATTTATTGGTGTGTTATGATTTGCGCTTTCCTGTCTGGAGCAGGCAATCGACACATCATGAAAATGAAAGTGGGCTTGAATTTGACCTGATAATATATGTGGCCAACTGGCCAGAGCGCCGCAACCATGCATGGAAAAGTTTATTAATCGCCAGAGCAATAGAAAATCAAAGCTATGTCGTTGGGCTTAACAGAATTGGTGAAGATGGAACCGGGCTTTACCACAGCGGAGATTCAATGATTGTCGGACCTCTCGGTGAAGTGCTTTATCATCAGGAACACAAAGAAGAAATCTTTACTTATACTTTAAAAAAAGAAAAACTGACCGAAGCCCGTGAAAAATTTCCTTTCTGGAAAGATGCTGACAATTTTTTTATTGAACCTTAATTTCATTCCTTATTAATTTATTATGCAAACAGCTTTCGTTGCAAACCAAATTTTCACAGGCACTGAAATATTAACAGGTAAAGCTGTTCTCGTGAATGATGATGAAGTGGTTGATATTGTTTCATCTTCGGTTATCCCTCAACGTTATAATAAAAAAGATTTAGATGATCACTTATTAGCTCCGGCTTTTGTCGACCTTCAGATTTACGGTGGTAATGGAAAATTATTCTCCACTGAATTAACTACCGAATCGATTGAAGCAACATATGAATATTGTGTGCAGGGAGGTTGTTCTCAGTTCATGATAACAATGGCAACTAATTCCATTGAGAAATTTTTAGCAGGCATTGAAAAAGTGAGAGAATATTGGGCAAGCGGCGGCAAAGGCTTGCTGGGCTTGCATTTAGAAGGCCCTTATCTTAACCCGATTAAGAAAGGTGCACATATCGAAAAGTATATCAAAAAGCCAACTGTTGAAGAAGTCAGCATGCTTTTGCAAAAGGGGAAAAATGTTATCAAGATAATGACACTCGCGCCAGAACAATGTGATAAGGAGATTATCGAAATGCTTTTAAAAAATCACATCATCGTTTCTGCCGGGCATAGCAATGCAACTTATCATGAAGCAATGAATGGGTTTCAATCAGGCGTTCCTGTTGCCACGCATTTATTCAATGCAATGTCACCCTTGCAAGGCCGTGAACCGGGAATGGTTGGTGCGATTTACGATTCAGGAGTGATGAGCAGCGTTGTCTGTGATGGCATTCATGTTGATTTTGCTTCTGTTCGCATCAGTAAAAAATTGATGAAAGAAAAATTATTTTTTATTACTGATGCGGTTGCTGAAATTCTTCATGGAGAATATCAGCATGTTTTCAAAAATGACAGATATACTTTGCCCGATGGAACACTTTCGGGTTCTGCGCTTACCATGTTGCAAGCTGTCAAAAACGGCGTTGAAAAAGTTGGGATTGATTTGGAAGAATCATTAAGAATGGCTTCACTATATCCTGCACGGGTTATCAAACTTGACAAAAAGTATGGAATCATTTCTCCGGGTTCTAAAGCTGATTTTGTTGTGCTGGATGATAAATTGAATCTGGAAAGATTAATTATTGATGGAGAATAATCTTATTTAATAGACGCATTACTGGATTGAATCCTCGTGTGAATCACCTGCAACACTTTTTCTGTTTTAAAATCAAGCCCTTTTCTGATTGCTTCTGCTGTCGGCAATGCCAGCACATCAGGCATCACGCCATGACCATCTTTAATCCTGTTTTTATCTATGATTAACCTGAATTTTGGTAAGCGAAAACGCACGCCGGTATTTGGAAGCGTGACATCCGGAATCATCCAGGCATTGTTTCCATAATAGCCTCCGCCCGTTTCTTCACCCACGAGTGTTACGTTTTTTTGACCTTTGATGGCTCCTGCGAATAGTGTTGTCGCTGAAAATGAATTGCCTCCAATCAGCAGATACACATCTCCGTTAAAATGATGGTTTGTTTTCGGATGAAAATAATGCCGTTCAAAATATCCAAAATGGTATTTGCCATCTTCTCTCTTGCTCGTCAAAAAAACCATCAGTATCCGATAGAAAAAACTTTTGTCAATATACTTATCATATCTACTGTGCCTTGTTGAAGCATATAATGAATCAGCGAGCTTGAATTTTTTATCAATAATAAATTTTGTGAGAAGCGTTGAATTACCGGCATCTCCGCCACCATTTGAGCGCAAATCAATCACAAGGTTCTGAACATGCCTTTTATCAAGCGTTTTAAATGTTTGTCTGAAAAATCTTTTTAAGCGATTGCCATGACTGAATGTGTTCAGCGTCATGAAAGCTGTGCTGCCAACAGTATCAATCTGAAGATTGCGGGCATTATATAGTCGTTGGTCTTTCCCGTATTTTCTGTTGAATGTTGAAATCATTCTTCTTGAAGCAGAATCTCTTTTCAATGTGTCTGCTAACGGATTATACACATGAATAAATTCTCTTTTTTCATTCCCATCATTGTCATAATACTCAATATCGAGACTATCTTTTAATCCAAAAAGGCTGGTGTACCAACTCCCGAAATTGAATCCATTACTCAGCGATTGATATTTTCCTGTCATACTGTAGCCGTCAGTAACCATATAATTAAACATTGTGTCTCTCAATTGTGACGAGGTTAATCCATCAATACTTTTAATAACCGTCCCTCTTTTGATGAGTGAATCTTTTCGGTTAATGTTCACTGTTACAATCATCGTATCGCTCCAGAATTTCATCCCGAGTGGGAACAATTTCATTTTAGCAGTATCGAGATAATCACTGTAGTCTTTTGAATGCCTCACAGAAGTGTGACCACAATCCACTCTGGTGACAACATAGCTCAACAAATTCCTGAACTGTGGCTCTGTCATCGAATCTTTAATCTGTGAATAGCCATTATTGAAATAATAATCCATGCTGTCTTTAGATGCATACCAATAAAGCCCGGGGTGAGATTCCTGCAGAATATTTCTGAATAAGCTATAATCTTTCTTTAATATTTCCGGTGCATATTTTTTATTGGGATTGAACGCTTCCTTGCTCGTTGTGCAAGAGAAAGTAAATAGAATTGATAACCACAAAAAGAGGTAAATAAGTTTTTTCATCAGATGCCCCCGTTTAGCGAAAAGCATTCCAGCCCTGCGCAGTAACATCAAACGTATTACCACCTTTGGTTATTATCTTTTTTCCCTTTTCTTGCTCACACATATAACCAATTATGCTAATCTGCTCGTTTAGCAACAGCTTTTCATGTTCTGATTGTGGAATGGTGAACAATAACTCATAATCTTCTCCGCCGCTAAGGGCGCATGCGGTCGGGTCTAATTCAAATTTGAATGCTGCATTGCGGGTTTCTTCTGCGATAGGGATTTTTTCTTCGTATAAAACACATCCCAATTCGCTTTGCTTGCAGATGTGCAGGATTTCTGAACTTAACCCATCGCTGATGTCCATCATGGATGTGGGAATAATTTCTGAATCGCTCAAAAAATCAATGATATCTTTCCTTGCCTTAGGTTTTAATAATCTTCCAATCACATACTTCTCCCCTTCCAAATCAGGTTTTATCTGTGGGTTTTCAAGAAATATTTTTTTCTCTCTCTCTAAAAAAATCAAGCCAAGATATGCTGCGCCTAAATCGCCGCTGCAGCATAGCAAATCTCCTTTTTTTGCAGTGCTACGCTTCACAAATTTATCCGGAGCAACTTCACCGATTGCGGTTATTGATATAATAAATCCTTTTTGAGAAGAAGCCGTATCTCCGCCAATCAAGTCAACACCATATTTTTCGCAGGCTGCATATACGCCTTCATAAAACTCATCGAGTGCTTCAAGGCTGAAGCGGTTGCTGATGCCAAGGCTCAATGTTATTTGAGTGGGAGTTGCATTCATCGCATATATATCGCTCAAATTCACAATCACTGATTTGTAGCCAAGATGTTTCAGTGGGGTATATGCCAAATCAAAATGAACGCCTTCAATCAACAAATCTGTTGTGATAACAGTTTGCTTTCCGAAATGGTCAATCACTGCGGCATCATCACCCACACCAACAATTGAAGACGCGTTTTGCAATTCAATATTTTTTGTAAGATGTTCTATCAATCCAAATTCTCCGAGCGATGATATTTCTGTTCTTTCTGCCATTAATGTTTGATTTACGAATTACGATTTGGGATTTACGATTTCTCTATTTCGGTTATTCTTCATTGTATTTAAGGATGCAACAATAATTGATAATAGTTCATTTCCTTCTTTATAAATTTTTGAAATCGCTTCTTTATATGACGGATTTATTTCCTGAATCAACTCAAAGAAAAATAATGATTCATCCAACTCTTCTTCTACAATCTTGAACTTGTTCAAAAAATCTGCTCGTGATTTTCCTCGCAAAGCAGCCCGATAATTCGCCGCCGCCGAAGATGCTGACCTGTTTATCTGGTCAGAATAATTTTTATTAACGATATTATATGGCAGCTTCAAAATTAAAAATGCTGTATTCAAAGCATATCTTTTGAATCGTTCTTTCAATTCTTCTTTGTTCATAGCGATAGGTTTTATTTTGAAAGAAATCGTAAATCCCAAATCGTAATTCGTAATTCTATTGCACTTTATCATTTACCCAATCAATCAATTCCTCGTGGATTTTTCCATTGGTAGCAATGATATGCGGTTGATATGGTGAATATTTTTTTCCTGTGAAGTCAGAAACTTTACCGCCTGCTTCTTCAACGATTAAAAAACCCGCTGCGCTGTCCCATGCATTTAATTTGTGTTCATAAAATCCATCAAATCTGCCGGCTGCGACCCAACACAAATCCATCGCTGCAGAACCTAGCCTGCGAACAGGAACACCTTTTCTTATCAACCGGGAAAAAACTTCGAGCGGACCATTTGGTTCATTAATATAAGTATATGGAAACCCAGTTACCAGACAGGATTTCAGCACTTCCGTTTCATCGCTCACTTTAATAAGATTGTCATTCAGCGTTGCGCCAAAACCTTTTTGCGCGAAATAAAATTCATTGATAAAAGGATTGTAGACAGCGCCCATTATCATTTCTCCATCTTGTTCAAGACCAATCGAAACACAGCAAATCGGGATTCCATGAGCAAAATTCACGGTGCCATCAATCGGGTCAACAATCCATTTGAAACTGGAATTGGTAACAATCGCTCCAGCTTCTTCGCTCAAAATAAAATGGTCGGGAAAATCATTTTTGATGACTTCAAAAATTGCTTTTTCAGAAGCGTGGTCAGCTTCTGTCACCAGATTATTAACGCCTTCTTTATTGGAGATTTTAAATTTGCCGTGAAAAAACTCCTGCATCACTTTTGCCCCAGCTTCAGTTGCTTTAATGAGTGTGGATTTTAGCATGGCGCAAAGATAAACGTCTGAACTGTGATTTTTTTGATTTGTATGATTGAGCTGATTCTGAACCTTCTTTTCTACTCCGCAAATTTCACAAATCTCAAAATCATACATCACTAAATCAGAAATTCTTGCTTTATCTGTTCACGCTTCCCATAAAATTCTCCGGATATCTCAATCCTGCTGCTACATTTTTCGGAGCGATATTATCAATTTCCTCTAATTCTTTTTTTGTAAGGTTAACATTTAGCGAACCAATATTTTCTTCCAGATATTTTACTCTTTTTGTTCCGGGAATCGGGAAAATATAATCACCTTGAGCCATCACCCAGGCAAGCGCTAATTGAGAAGCGGTGCAATTTTTATTCACAGCTATTTCTTCAATTTTTTTTACGAGCTCAAGATTCTTATTAAAATTTTCTCCCTGAAATCTTGGCGAATGCCTGCGGTAATCTGTAGCGTCAAGGTCTTCGAATTTTTTTATTTGTCCTGTTAAAAACCCACGCCCAAGTGGGCTGTATGGAACAAACGCAATTCTTAGTTCTTTGCAGGCTTGCAATATTTCATCTTCCGGGTCACGGCTCCATAATGAATATTCTGTTTGCAATGCTGTGATTGGATGAACAGCATGCCCTTTTCTTAATGTAGCAGCCGATGCTTCTGATAAACCAATCCCTCTTATTTTTCCTTGCTTCACTAAATCAGCCATCGCACCAACCGTTTCTTCAATAGCTGTGTTCGGATCCACACGGTGCAGATAATACAAATCAATCATATCGATTCCTAATCTTTTCAAACTCCCTTCCACAGAGGATTTCACGTATTCCGGTTTTCCATTCACGCTTCTCGCTGTCGGATTTTTTGGGTCACGAACAATGCCGAATTTTGTAGCAATCGTAAGTTTGTCTCTTTTTCCTTTTATCGCTTTGCCAACCAATTCTTCATTGAGATATGGACCATACATATCCGCCGTATCAAAAAAAGTAATTCCCAATTCTATCGCACGATGAATTGTTTTAATAGATTCTTCATCATTTCTTGGTCCATAAAAATCGCTCATGCCCATGCAGCCAAGCCCGAGTTGCGATGCAAATAATCCTTGTGTACCTAATGATTTTATTTTCATGAAAAATATTTTAAAAAAATAAAGGGAAGCAAATTTACTTCCCTTTTGTTCACTAACAGCAAAGCGTCAATTATGTTTATAGCGCTGGCTTCGCGATAAATAATTGTTTGTAATAATCACGGTAAGCCCAGGCTAAATAAAGTTGAGAAATAATTATCAGAAAGCTGATGGTCGTTGGCATTCCGCCGGTTTGAAGAACCGAATGGAACAACAAAATATTAATGCTGATTGGCATCAATATAACGAGAACCAATGCGACGTATCTGTTTGCTAATAATAATGCTCCGCAAATTGTTTCTATCACTTTTACTAACGGGAATATATACCCCGATTGAAATAATCCACCTAAAAATGCAGCAGCTTTTCCTTCCGGCTGGCTGTTGTTCGGAATAAAATGAAAAAAGAAATTCAGACCGAACACAAAAAATATAAGTCCTAATATAATTCGTGCAATGAGCACAGAAATCTTTGATGATTTAGAAGTGTCCATAGTAGTTTTTATTAAATTATGCTGTAATTGTTTCTTGTTCGTAAACCGGATAATCTACATATCCTTTTTCCCCTCCAGCATAAAAAGTTGTGGTATCAAGGTTTGTTGATAGTGGAAGGTTATTTTTCAACCGAGTCACAAAATCCGGGTTATTAATAAATGGTCTTCCGAAACCGATTAAATCTCCATTGCCATTTTGCAAATCAGCTTCTGCTTTTTCTTTATTATATCCACCGGCAAGAATAATCGTTCCGCCAAATTGCTCGCGGATACTGTGCTTGATAGACGATGGAACATGAGGAGCACCCAAAGCGCTATGGTCAACAACATGTATGTAAGCGATTCCGATTTTGCCCAGCTCTTTTGCGAGGTAGGAATAGGTTTCATCAACTTCCGGATATGGTTTCATATCACTGGCTGCACCATAAGGAGAAAGCCTGATGCCTACTTTTTCTTTGCCGATGGCTTCGCTGATTTCTCTCGCTAATTCGATAGCAAATCTTGTCCTGTTCTCCACACTGCCACCATATTCATCAGTTCTTACATTGCTATGCGGAGAAAGAAATTGCTCAAGGAGATAACCGTTTGCACCATGCAATTCAATTCCATCGAAACCTGCTTCAATAGCATTTTTTGCAGCATGCACGAATTCTTTTTTTGCATGTTGCAATTCTTCCGCTGTCTTTGCTTGCGGAGTTGGGTGTTCCTGCATACCTGCTGCATCTGTCCATATTTGCCCGGCAGCTTTTACTGCAGAAGGAGCCAAAATTTTTGCGCCCGCTGGCAAATTTTTCTCATGACCAATTCTTCCTGTGTGCATGAGCTGAACAAAAATTTTTCCGCCTTTTTCATGAACTGCGCTCGTTACTTTTTTCCATCCTTCTACCTGGTGCTTGCTGAAAATCCCCGGGATTCTCGCATAGCCAAGACCGTTAGGTGAAGGAGAAGTTCCTTCTGTGATAATCAATCCCGCACTTGCTCTTTGTGCATAATATTGCGCGATTAAATCATTGGGAATATTTCCGATTGCTCTGCTACGTGTCATTGGCGACATCACAATCCTGTTTTTTAATTCAATTTTTCCTAATTTATAGGAGCTGAAAAGTTTGTTCGCTGACATAATTTGAGTTTTTATTTTTATTCAATTTATATATCTATATATTTACAAGTTTCAATGTGTTTAGGCAAAAAAATTTACGCTATCAATTTTCCTAAATAATTGCGGTATTCATTCAATACTTCATCATTCAGCGTGTATTTGTGATTTCTTCCTTCTTTTTCCGGTTCAATCAGCCCGGCTTCTATCAATATTTTCACGTGATGCGAAATAGACGGCTGTGCCAAATCGAGCACCTGCTGAATTTCTGAGCATTGACCACTTCCCCCTTTATTGGAAATATGATGCAATATCTTCAGGCGGCTTGCATCACCGAGCGCTTTTGAAATTTTTTCTATTTGTTTAAGATTTAAAGTCACAAAAATACATTGATAAATGCAAATGTATCGATTATTCTCAAATCTGCAAAACTTTTTGGGTTAGCTACAGATTACACGGATTGGCACAGAAAGAAAATCCATCTGTGTTTTCTGCGTAATCTGTGGCTAACAACTCTTTGCTTCTTCGCTTAAAAAATTCTTACTTCGCAGCATTACTTACTATTTGTGACGCTTTCAATCATCATAGTCAATTACAACGTGAAATATTTTCTTGAGCAATGCCTTTGCTCAGTAAGAAAAGCCATTCAACATATTGAAGCGGAAGTTTTTGTTGCTGACAATAATTCTTCAGATGGAAGCATCGATTATCTAAAACCAAAGTTTTCTTTCGTCCAGTTTATTATTAACAAAGAGAATCTTGGTTTTTCAAAAGCAAATAATAAAGCATTAGCAATTGCCAAGGGAAAATATATTCTGTTCCTGAATCCGGACACGATTGTAGCAGAAGATAGTTTCGAAAAATGCATTCAGTTTTTAGACTCGAATCCTGATGCCGGTGCTCTTGGAGTTAAAATGATTGACGGAAGCGGAAATTATCTTAAAGAATCAAAACGCGGTTTTCCTTCTCCCTGGGTTTCTTTTTGCAAACTTTCAGGTTTGACTTGCCTATTCCCTCATTCAAAATTTTTCGCGAAATATTATTTTGGCAATCTGAGTGAAAAAGAAAATCAAATTATCGACTCTATTTCCGGTGCATTCTTTTTCGGAAGAAAAGAAGTGCTTGACAAAACCGGCGGTTTCGATGAACAATTTTTTATGTACGCGGAAGATATTGACCTGAGCTATCGCGTTCAGCAAGCGGGATATAAAAATTATTATTTTTCAGAAACTGTTATTATTCATTTTAAAGGAGAAAGCACGAAGAAGGATTTTAAATATGTGGCGCAGTTTTATAAAGCCATGGCGCAGTTTTCAAAAAAACATTTTAGTAAATTTTCTTCTTCCCTTTTTTCGTCTCTGATAAATATATTCATTGGATTTCGACGGATATTCTCTTCCGGTAATAAGCAAGAATCAAAAGTTGAAACCAATATAAATCTGTTTTTATATGGCGACAATAATGCTTGTGATTCTTTGAAAAAAATTTTAGTTCACTCAAAAATGAAAGTTGTAGAACAAGAAACAAACGCAGATGGAATTATTTTTTGTGAGGGAGAAAATTATTCTTTCAAAAACATTATTGAAAAAGCTCAGGCTCTTTATCCTAAAAAAAAATATCTTTTTTATTCTGAATCGAGTCTTTCTATTGTTAGCAGCAATCAAAAAGATGCTTTAGGTTTTTCTTTGGATTTATATTCTTAATGTTCCTCTCTTTTCTTTTTTTCTGATAAAATTTGACAGGCTTTTATAATTAATCAAGACAAGAACTGCAACTAAAAAAAGCCAAATCAGGACAAGCAAAGAAGTCCCATTGAAAACTTCTTCCTGAAAAAAACCCTGCTTTAATAAAAAGCTCATCCCGAAAGTCACAAAAAGCATTTTTATATAATTAGGTAAGATTAGGAATGCCGGGATTAATATAAATTTTTGTGCGTTGGTTTTCGCCATGCTAAAAGCCTTTAATACCGGCGGTACAGTTAACACTAAAACCAGAAATAACGAAGCAATCGCAACTGTAAAATGATTTTTTCCGTCAGGATGTTGAAAAATCATCCGCATGCTTTGAGTGATATCACCTCCTCCGCCAATTGCCGCCAACACATTCACAAATGGATTTGCAGCAAATAATATTGAAAAACCAACCGACCTCGTTCCTCCTGAATTTCTTCTGCTCATCATCGACCATGCAATCCATATCAAAATATAGTTCACTGCCGGGCCGGCAAGCCATGCGAGCACCAATATATTTCCTGAAACTTCACAATGATCGCAAAAAGTCCAGCTATCAAACGCTTTTGTCCCAAAACAACCGCAAAGCCAGTTTGCGGTTAGCACATGAGACCAATCATGGACTTCCTGAATCAGGAAAATCAATGATATAAAAGCAATTATATAAGCAACAGAAAAAGTTATCTTCATTAAATAAATATAAGTAAAATAGAGGTTTTACTCTTTTCTTTTCAGGTCAGCAAATTAATTTGTAAATATCTGGCAAAAAATAATCAACACAAGCCTCTTGATAAATATAAATTCGGTTGATATCTATATTTATTTACTACTTTTTTTGTTGGTAAATGGCTACAAAATTTTTTCTTGTAAAGAAAAAATTTTCGGTTTCTTGATAAACAGTCCTTTATTAAATAATTTCTAACATTAAAAAATGCAATTTTTTTTCTGCTTCGTTTTTAATCCACGGGTCTTAATAAAAAACACTTCTTTGCATTCGTGTTGAATATGGCGCTGTTAATTGTTTGTGGGTTTGTGTTAATAACATTTGATTTAATAACGAACATCCATTTTTATAATTTATTTTCCACGAGTTCACAGTTATAATAACAATAGGTAATTTTATAAAAGAAATATTTATTAAAAACTATGGAAGATATTAACATTGACTCTGCTGGTTCTAATCTTGATAAATTTGGTTTTTTGAATATCGAGACAGACCCTACCTTAGATCTGTTTTCAGAAATCGAAAAGCTGAAGAAAGAAAAAAATGCCATTCTTTTAGCGCATTATTATCAGGAACCGGATATTCAGGATGTTGCTGATTATATTGGTGATAGTTTAGGGCTGGCGCAAGAAGCAGAAAAGACAAATGCAGAAATTATTGTTTTTGCAGGAGTACATTTCATGGCAGAAACAGCAAAGATTTTAAATCCGGATAAAAAGGTTCTTTTGCCTGACTTGAAAGCAGGATGTTCCTTAGCAGATAGTGCCCCTGCGGATTTGTTTCAAAAATTCAAAGAGAAATATCCGGGACATTTAGTTATTTCTTATATCAACTGCTCTGCAGAGATTAAAGCGTTAAGCGATATTATTTGCACTTCGAGCAACGCACAAAAAATTATCGAAAGCCTTCCGATTGAGCAGAAGATAATCTTTGCGCCAGATAAAAATCTTGGTGCATATCTAAATAAGAAGACAGGAAGGGATATGGTGTTGTGGAATGGAGCATGTATGGTTCACGAGATTTTTAGCCTTGAGAAAATAACAAAGCTTAAAATGCGTCACCCTAACGCAAAACTTATTGCTCACCCGGAATGCGAAGAACCTATATTACGAATTGCTGATTATATTGGCTCAACAACGGGTCTCTTAAAGTATACAAAAACTGACAATTCTAAAGAATACATTGTTGCTACTGAAACTGGAATTTTGCACCAGATGCAAATCTCTTCTCCTGATAAAACTTTCATTCCTGCTCCGCCTGATAACAATTGTGCATGTAATGATTGTCCACATATGAAGTTAAACACACTTGAGAAACTTTATTTGTGCATGAAGTACGAGATGCCAGAAATAAAAATGGATGCAAAGATTTTGAAAGAAGCAAAAAGGCCAATCGAAAGAATGCTGCATATTAGCAAGCAATATGGGTTGTGATTATCTTCCCATATAAACCATCAGTATTTGGACATCTGTGGGATTTACTCCACTAATCCTGCTTGCCTGACCTAATGTTGCCGGTTGAATTTTTTTAAATTTCTGCAAAGCTTCGTTGGAAAGAGAGGAAATCTTGTTGTAATCAAAATTTTTAGGTATAGAAAGATTTTCAAGCTCATTCATTTTGTTGACAAGCTCCTTTTCTTTTTTGATATAAGAATCATATTTGATTTGGATTTCTGACTGCTCAAGAATTTCATGCGAGAAGTTTTTCAAAGCCTCACCTAACCGGGGCAATCCCTTTGTCATTGAAATGATATCGACATCGGGGCGAAGCAACAACTGAATTGCTTTTTGTTTTTGTAATAAAGGAGCAGAATTTTTTTCTGTGAGATAATTTTCTGCCTCATTGACGTCAATTGAAAATTCCTTGAGGATTTGTTGAATCTTTTCAACCCCTTCTTTTTTGGTCAAAACATTAACAGTCCTTTCATGTGAAGCTAGACCAAGCTTGTTGCTTAGTTCTGTCAACCTTAAATCGGCATTATCCTGGCGCAGCAGAGTTCTGAATTCTGCTCTGGAAGTGAACATACGATAAGGTTCTTCAGTGCCTTTACTAATTAGGTCGTCAACTAAAACACCAATATATGCTTCGCTTCTTTTTAAGATGAGCGGGTCTAAATTTTTGACTTTCTGATGTGCATTAATTCCTGCCATTAACCCCTGACAAGCAGCTTCTTCGTAACCTGTTGTTCCGTTTATTTGACCTGCAAAAAACAGATTGTCAATGAGTTTTGTTTCTAAAGAATGGCTAAGTTGAGTTGGAGGAAAGTAATCGTATTCGATAGCGTAGCCAGGTCTGAACATACGAACAGAATCAAACCCAGGAATTGTACGAAGAGCATCGTATTGAACATCTTCCGGTAAAGAGGTCGAAAAGCCATTCACATAGACTTCAACAGTGTTCCAGCCTTCAGGCTCAACAAAGATTTGATGCCTGTCTCTTTCAGCAAAGCGGTTGATTTTATCCTCAATACTGGGGCAATATCTCGGACCAATTCCTTCAATTCTGCCAGTAAACATAGGACTTCGGTCAAACCCTGTTTTAAGTATATCATGAACTTGCTGGTTTGTATATGTTATCCAGCAACTTCTTTGTTCTGAAGGTTTTTTTATATCAAGGAAAGAGAATCCTACAATATCTTCATCTCCTTTCTGCTCGTCCATTTTAGAATAATCCAATGACCGACCATCAACTCTGGGTGGAGTCCCGGTTTTTAACCTGTCAGATTTGAATCCAAATTCAACCAACTGTTCTGTTATACCAGTTGCAGCTTTTTCAGCTACCCTTCCCCCACCAAATTGTTTTTCACCGATATGGATAATACCATTCAGAAAGGTGCCGCTTGTTATTACAACAGCTTTGGAAAGAATAGAATGACCGAGGTTTGTGACAACGCCGCAGGCTCTGCCATCTTTTATGATAAGAGACTTAACAGTATCCTGATAGAAATCTACATTTTTTGTGCTTTCAAGAAGCTCACGCCATTTAGCAGCGAAAAGCATCCTATCATTTTGAGAACGCGGGCTCCACATGGCAGGCCCTTTTGAGCGATTAAGCATTCTGAACTGAATCATGCTTAAATCAGAAACAATTCCAGAATATCCTCCCATGGCATCAATCTCTCTAACAATCTGCCCTTTAGCAATGCCTCCCATTGCAGGGTTGCAGCTCATTTGGGCAATTGTCTGCATGTTCATAGTGATTAGCAGAACACTTGAGCCCAAATTAGCCGCCGCCGCGGCTGCTTCACATCCAGCATGACCAGCACCAGCAACTATAACATCATATTCAGGAAACATGGCGCAAAGGTACTCTCAATGTAGACTAACTATCAAACTTTCTTAAAAATGCAATATCTTTTTTTATTTCGGAAATACTTCTCCCGGTATTTAATAGCTCAAATTCAAAGGCAGAACAGCCTTCTAACATATCGAGGTATTCCTTATTTTCTAGAATGAAAGATTTTTGCTTTTCAGTACTCACAATTTCCGATACTTCGATTTTATGAATTTTCTCTAGAAGCTTCGCACAAGGCGAATATCCTGTTTGATTGAACAAATCAGTGAAATAGCCTTTCGCCGCTAGTACATCAACTCTATTTCCACGCTCTTTGTTTAATTGAAAATGCTCAACCCTGATATTTGTGAAATTCCAGCACATTTTAAGTTCATCCTCATCAGAGAAATCAAAAAAGGTAACTGGAATGATATGGTCGAACTGCCAGAGCTTCGCAAAATCATTCCATCCAAGGCCTGCTTCAAACTGATTTGAGAACCATAGTCGAATATTTTTAATATCTAAACCAAAAAAAGGGGCATAATAAGAGGAAGGGCTTTTTTCGATTACATATCTTCTAAGTGCTATTTGCCACTTTCTTTTTTCACGAAACTTCAAAATGGATGGAGTTATATCGTTTTTTGGGGACCATTGTTTTCTCTTCATAAAAGAAATTTTGGCAAAGATAGGTGTTCCACAAAAAACAGTTTCATCATGAAACTGTTTTTTGTGGAACTTTTTAGAGACCAAAAAGACCTAAATAATAATCTTCCGTCTTTGACATAATATGCTTCTGTGCCTTTGTCTTGTCTTTATAATTACACAAATGTAGTGCTCCATGAAAAATTACCCGATGTGATTCTTCAAAAAAGGTAGAGCCAAATTGCTTAGCGTTTTCCTTTAGCCTATCAATACTAATATACACTTCTCCAATTACTTCTTTAGTTTCGGAAAGGTTGAAAGTAATTATGTCAGTGTAAAAATCATGCTTGAGGTATTGCTGATTAATTTTGAGCAAATAATCATCCGAGCAGAAAATATAACTAATATGTTGAAGCCTTTTCTTCTCATTATTAAAAATTTGCTCAATAAAGGATTTGAGCTCTTTTCTTTTTGGGAGAAAGAAAGGCTTTGCTTGAAAATGAAAACTTACTTTTGATGATTGAGAAGGCATTTCCGAAAATCGTAAAGTTGTTTCAAATATCAAAGGTAAATTTGTTTATTCTTTAAAAATGAAGCGATTATCACAATTATCCGTTGGCTCAAAAGCAAAGATTCATTCTTTTGAGAAAGATGAGCTGTTCTTGAAATTAATGGAAATGGGCTGCGTTCCCGGTGAGACAATCAGGGTAGAACAGATTGCTCCTTTAGGTGATCCGATTTCAATAGCAGTTGCTGGTTATAACCTCAGTCTTAGGCTCGACGAAGCATATACAGTATTTGTTGAAGAAATTAAATAATTGATTTTCAAATAATTAAATGAAAGTTGGTCTTTATTTTGGCTCATTCAATCCAATCCATCATGGTCATTTGATTATTGCTAATTATGTTCTCCAAAACACAGATGTTAATCAGGTCTGGTTTATCGTCTCGCCACAAAACCCACTCAAGGCTTCCGGTTCATTATTAAATGAATATCACAGACTCTTCCTGCTTCAATGCGCAGTAGAAGGTGAAAATAATTTAAGAGCAATGGACATCGAATTCAAATTGCCAAAGCCTTCTTATACGGTTGACACATTAACCTACCTGAAAGAGAAATACCCTTCTTATGAATTTTCAATTATCATGGGCAGCGATAGTTTCTCAAATCTTCATAGATGGAAAAATCATGAATTTATTTTGAAAAATTACACCATTTATGTTTATAAAAGATTAGGTGATGCAGTAAAGAATGAAACTAACGGCAATGCACATACGATAATTTTAGATGCTCCGCTTTTGCAAATTTCGGCTACATATATACGTGAAAATGTCAGGAAAGGAAAATCAATCCGTTATCTTGTTCCCGAAAGAGTGAGAGACGAAATTGAAAGGAACGGATACTACAAATAATTTCGGTCTATATTAATCCTGTTTGTTCTTTCTTTGGCAAAGATTTTATGATGAGAAGATAAGAATCATCAATCATTTCTTTTATCAATTTTTGTGGAATGCTTCCATCCATGATAATGGTGTTCCATAATTTTTTATTCATGTGATATCCAGGTTGAATGGAATCATATTGCTCTCTTAATTCAATGGCTTTTTCGGGTTCACATTTTACGTTGAACTGCAATTGCGCACGATTCAAAGAAGCAATCAGAAAAATTTTTCCTTTCACTTTAAACACCAAAGTATCATCTCCAAAAGGAAATCCTTCTGTTGCTTCTTTTTTCAATAAGCAATATTCACGAAGCTGCTCGATGTCCATTAAAAGCTATTTGGAATTGCTCATATAATCAACTACCAAATTGCAAAGTGCTCTGACACCTAATTTGAACCCGCTTTCATCAATATAAAAATCCGGCGTGTGATGCGATGGTGCTTTCATAGGGTCTATACCTTTTGGCATTCCACCTAAAAAGAAAAATAGCCCTGGAACTTTTTGTTCAAAGAAAGAAAAATCTTCTGCGCCTGTTACCGGCGGCTTCATCATTACATTGACTGTGCCCGCAGAATTTTGTAGTGAGGGCAACATTTTTTCTGTTAATGCCGGGTCATTATATGTTACCGGATAATGCGAACTGTAAGGTGCTGCCACTTCTGCGATTGCGCCGGCGCTTTCTGCTGTTTTAATAGCAATTTCTTTCACTCTCTGAACAACTAATTTTTCATCTTCGCTACTCAATGTTCTGATAGTTCCCTGCATTTCTACTTTTTCAGGAATGATGTTTGAACGATTGCCGCCATTGATTGCACCAATTGTAACGACTGCTGGATTTTGTGTGATGTTCACGTTTCGGCTAACGATTGTCTGAAGATTATTAATGATTTCAGCAGACACTACGATTGGGTCAACAGCAGACCACGGCGCTGCACCATGCGCCGATTTTCCTTTCACTATAATTTGAAAATCATTCACGCCAGCCATTGTCCCGCCGGGGCGATAGGTTATTTTTCCGACTTCAGTTTGTGAGTTAATATGCAATCCGAAAATCACATCTACTTTCGGGTTTTCAAGCACGCCTTCTTTAATCATTAATTCTGCCCCGCCTTCTTCACCAACCGGAGCTCCTTCTTCTGCTGGCTGAAAAATAAATTTTACAGAACCTTTCAAATCATCTTTCATTCTGGAAAGTATTTCAGCTACGCTCATTAAAATCGCAACATGGCTATCATGCCCGCATGCATGCATTACACCAACGCGCTGACCATTAAACATTGCTGTATCCTTCGAAGCAAACGGTACGTCCACTCTTTCTATCACTGGCAAAGCGTCCATATCTGCTCTCAAGGCAATAACAGGTCCTGGCTTTGCTCCTTTCAATAAACCGACAACACCTGTTTTACCAACGCCTTCTTTCACATCGAGACCAAGAGAACGCAAATGAGCGGCAATAATATTTGAAGTACGAAACTCACGATTGCTCAATTCAGGATGTTGATGAATATCTCTTCTCCACGAAATTGTTTTGGATTCAATTTTATCTGCAGCTGCATCAATTTTTGCGTGCAGGTTTTTTGTTTGTGAAAAACAAAAAAATGAAAAACAAACGCAGCCCGAAAGAGCGAAGAGAAATTTTGTCATAACGCTAATTGGTTTTGTAAAAAATAAATATACTGAATATACCGCTTCATTATTTTGTTCCCCGATTGATTTTGATAATGTTTTGAACAATTGATAAATTGTACTTTTATCATGGACATATATTTCTGCTGATGGTTTTGCTTCGCCACGTTCCTTTTCTACGTGCAGTTTTTTTGCACAGCATTTCTGCATTTGGCGGACCTCAAGGTCATTTGGGAATGATGATGAAAACATTTGTCCACCGCACACCTTATGTTTCAGAAGAAGAGCTGATGGATTATAATGCATTTTGCCAAATGCTCCCCGGGGCCTCGTCAACACAAGTTCTGACGCTGATTGGTTATAAACGAGGGGGCATTCCGTTAGCAATACTCACTTTGATTATCTGGATATTGCCGGCATGCATACTAATGGGAGGGCTTTCATTTTTTTTGGAGTATATCAATGAAGGAAGTTCGAAAGGTCATGTTTTCAAATTCATGGGACCAATGACAGTTGGCTTTTTGTTTTATGCTGCTACAAAAGCGTTCAACATTTCTATTAACAACACCATCACGAGAGTAATAATGATTGTGAGCGCATTTGCTACATACTTATTGTTCAAAATGCCGTGGGTATTCCCTTTGTTGATAGTGCTTGGTGGAGTGGTGACAAATCTTAGCAGCAAACGCATCCCACAAAATGAAGAAGCACCATATAAGATTAAGTGGTGGAATATCTGGCTCTTCGCCATTATTTTCATTACTGCGGGAGTGTTAAGTGAAACTGCAAGAAAAGACAATTGGCATGATCGGAGACAGATTAATCTGTTTGAAAATTTGTATCGCTCGGGAAGTCTTGTTTTTGGAGGAGGGCAGGTTTTGATTCCGATGATGTATGAGCAATTTGTAGCGAGACCAGAATCTCAGAATTTGTTGCAGCGCAATCCGAATGTAATTAAGATTAGCAGAGAAGATTTTTTCACAGGTTCTGCAATGGTTCGCGCAATTCCAGGTCCAGTTTTTTCTGTAGCATCTTTTATGGGAGGTGTAGCGATGAAAGGCAAAAGTTCATCACTGCAGTTGATTGGCTGCATCATTGGTGCGATTGCCATTTTTTTGCCAAGTGCATTGCTTGTTCTTTTCTTTTTTCCGATTTGGCATAACATCAAAAAATATGCTGTAGTCTATCGAGCGCTTGAAGGCATTAATGCAGTAGTTGTTGGAATTATGATTGCTGCTGCGTTCTATATGATGAAAGATATAGCGATAACAGATTGGAAAGATTTTTTTCTCGCGGTCATTGTTCTTGTGATGACCTGGGTGCTGCTTACTTTTTCAAAACTGCCATCTCCGATTATTGTAATAATATGCCTCCTTCTCGGTTGGGTGTTTTAATTCCGATAATGAGGCTTGTAAAATTTTTTCTTCGCGTTTTTCTTTTTCGGTTGATATAACGGTGATGGTCCGAATTGTTCCGGAGTCGCGACTTTAGGAACCGGCTGACCAAGTAATTCTTCTATCGTAGAAAACTTACCTTGTTCTTTTTCACCAACAAATGTGCAAGCAATTCCATCAGTTTCCGCGCGGGCTGTTCTGCCAATTCTGTGAATATAATCTTCGCCATCATTTGGCACATCATAGTTAATCACCAAATCTATATTATCAATATCAATCCCACGGGAAAGGATATCCGTAGCTACAAGAATTTTTAATTTCCTGTTTTTGAAATCGAGTAGCACTTGTTCCCGAGCTTGCTGTTCAAGGTCAGAATGAATTTCTTCCACCGAAAAACGGCTTCGCTTCAATTCTCTGGTTAATTCTTTTACCGCTTGTTTGCGCGAACAAAAAACAAGCACGCTTTTAAAATCTTTACTTTGCAATAGCCATTTCACCAATGGTATTTTTTGATGCTCATAAACAATAAAAGCCTCCTGAACAATTTTCTCCGGGGGTTTTGAAATAGCGATGTTAATCTCTACAGGCTCATTCAAAATCTTTTTTGCGAGCTGTCTTATTTTCACAGGCATAGTTGCGGAGAATAATAATGTCTGGCGATTAGTTGGCAGAAAAGAAATGATTTTCATGATGTCATCATAGAAACCCATATCAAGCATCCTGTCTGCTTCATCAAGAACGAGAAATTGCAAACCATCCAATTTCACATAACCCATATTCAGGTGAGCAATCATTCTTCCGGGCGTGCAAACAATAATATCAGCTCCTTTAGACAGCGCTTGCTTTTCATTCGCAAAACTAAAACCATCAGAGCCTCCGTACACAGCGATTGAGCTAAGCGACGTGAAATACAAAAAACCATCGAGGTGTTCTGAAATCTGAATAGCAAGTTCTCGTGTTGGCACAATCACCAATGCATTGATATGCTCATCCGTTCTCGAAGAAATCAATTTATTAATTATGGGAAGAAGGAACGCCGCAGTCTTTCCCGTGCCTGTTTGTGCAGATGCAATAAGGTCTTTTCCTGATAAAATAATTGGGATGACCTGTTCCTGAATGAGCGTGGCGGTTTCATAGCCGCTGGACTCAATGCCTTCTACAAGGTTTTCATCAAGACCGAATTCTGTAAAGTTCAAAATGTATAAATATTGGTAAAAGATTATTTCTCTTTGTAAATCTTTTTCTAATTAAAGCATGTAAATATAGAACAAAAGAACGAGAAGGCACTTATTGAGCAAATGCAAACTTTATTAAGTCCTCACTTAATCTTAACTTCATCATACCGATTGCTTGCAAAAAATTACGGCAATAACTTTGCCATTATCATTCATCCAAACTAACGCTTGCGCTTTCTCATCAGCAAAATTCATCACGCTGCAGCAACAAAGCGCATGCTTCATAATATATCATGACAGCCGAGCATCAAAGACTTACAGTAAATGCCACCAAAAAAATACCTCTTGAGCAATGGGGCCCTTATCTCAGCGAAAGGCAATGGGGAACAGTGCGGGAAGATTATAGCAATAATGGGGACGCATGGAATTACTTTCCTTATAAGCATGCGCATTGTCGCGCCTACAGATGGGGGGAAGATGGGATAGCAGGCATTTCAGATTTTTTTCAGACACTTTGTTTTTCTGTCGCATTGTGGAACGGCAAAGACGCGATTTTGAAAGAAAGATTATTCGGTCTTGGCAATCATGAAGGAAATCATGGTGAAGATGTGAAGGAGCTTTATTATTATCTGGATAATCTTCCGACACATTACTATATGCAGTATTTGTATAAATATCCGCAGCAGGAATTTCCATACAAAGATATAATGGATGAAAACAAAAAACGTTCACGAAATGAACCGGAATATGAAATATTAGACACCGGAATTTTTAATAACAACGAATATTTTGATGTCTATATTACTTACGCAAAACAGAATTCAAAAGATATTTTCATAAAAATAGATATCCATAACCGTTATAATAAACCTGCTGAAATAACAGTACTTCCAACTTTGTGGTTTCGCAACCGCTGGAGCTATGATGAATTAAAAAAGAAACCGGCAATTACATTAAGAGACAGAACTTCTGTGAAAGCTGTGGACACCAGACTAGGAACATACTATTTATATTTTCAGCCCGCAAATGATTGTCTTTTCACAGACAATGAAACAAACTTGCTTACTGTAGAAGGGAAACCGAACACAACACCATTCACAAAAGATGGTTTTCATGATGCTATTGTTAAAAAAGAAAATGCAGAGCAATACAGGAATAAAAAAAGTGGAACAAAATTTTCTCCGGTCTATCGTTATAAGGTTGAAGGCAATGGAAGCAAAACAATTTTTTTGCGGTTGAGCAATAAGATAATGGACAATCCTTTTCCGCCGGGAGCATTTAATATTTTTTCAGAAAGAAAAGCTGAGGCGGATAATTTTTATGCATCTATTTTTCCTTATGAGATTAATCCTGAATTGGCAAATATTCAACGCCAATCAATCGCAGGATTATTATGGAGCAAGCAATATTATCATTATGATGTGGAAAGATGGCTCACCACTTCTGATGGAATCACTCCGGCAAGCCCAGCAAAATTGTATGGTCGTAATCATGACTGGAAACATCTGAAAAATCAGGACATTATTGCAATGCCCGACAAATGGGAATACCCATGGTATGCCGCCTGGGATTTGGCATTTCAATCAATTGCAATGGCACTCGTTGACCCAACTTTTGCGAAGCATCAACTTTTGCTCATCATGCGCGAATGGTATATGAAACCTGATGGCCAATTGCCGGCGTACGAATGGAATTTCAGTGACGTGAACCCGCCGGTGCAGGCATGGGCAGCATTGCAAGTTTATAATATTGAAAAAAACAGAACAGGGAAGGGAGATATTTCTTTTTTGAAAAAAGTTTTTCAGAAACTGCTTATCAATTTCACGTGGTGGATTAACCGAAAAGACGGGAATGGAAATAATATGTTTGAAGGCGGCTTTCTTGGTCTTGATAATATCGGTGTCTTTAATAGAAGCCATCAATTGCGAAGCGACATGCAATTGGAACAGGCAGATGGAACAAGCTGGATGGGAATGTATTCATTGAACATGATGGATATGGCTTTGGAGATTGCGATTAAGGATGATTCTTTCGAAGACACAGCTACAAAATTCTTTGAGCATTTTGTTTTGATTGCAGAAGCGCTGAATGAACAAGGCATGTGGAATGACGAAGACAAGTTTTTCTACGATACACTTTCGATTGCGAACTCTTCTCCAATGCAGTTGCGCATTTTTTCAATAGTAGGATTGACATCTTTATTTGCTGTCTCCACGATTGAAAAGAAAACACTTGATAAGCTCAGTGATTTCAGAAAGCGTGTTTCATGGTTCGAGAATTATCGGTTGAAGAATAATAAATATTGGCCCAACGAAGAAAAAACAGACGGTCAGAAATTATTATTATCACTTGTTCCACAAAAAAGATTGGTGCATTTACTGGAAAGGCTTTTGAACGAAGATGAATTTCTTTCTGACGGAGGCATCAGAGCATTGTCAAAACATCATGAAGAAAATCCATACACGATAAATATCGGAGGCATTAATTACACTATTCAATACGACCCTGGAGATTCCACTTCAGATTTATTCGGGGGAAATTCAAATTGGCGCGGCCCGGTATGGATGCCGATAAATTATATCATCATTCAGTCAATCAGAAAATACGGAGATTTTTACGGAGAAGATTTATTGGTTGAATGCCCGGTCGGTTCCGGAAATAAAATGAATTTGAATCAGGTGGCAGATGTGCTCACGCTTCGGTTGATTAGTTTATTTGAACGAAATAATGAAACAGCTAAACGCCCGATTTTTGGAAAACACAATTGGTTTTATCAGCAACATGGAAATGAAAATTTATTATTGTTCTATGAATATTTTCATGGGGATAACGGAAGCGGTCTCGGCTCAAGCCATCAAACAGGATGGACTTCGATGGTAGCAGAATTGATTAATGAGATGAATAAAAACAACCCCGTTTCTGAAATGCAGACAGCAAAAAATTCTATTGAAAGTGAATTAATGGATGAAGAATAGCAACTAACTATTTTCCATGAAAAATGTAGTTCTGGAAAGAAAAATGATGCAGCTATTTACCTTTACAAAAAACTACTGCTATGCGATATTTTTTTCTTCAAACAGATTTGCTTGACAAGAGCACTGGCTTTGCAACAAAATTTTTTAATTCAGCTATTGGGTACGCGCCAAAAATTATTGGAGCTATTTTATTCTACGTCATCGGGAGTTGGATAATCGGTCGCCTGAGCATCGTGCTCAGCAAAACACTTACTGCGAAAAAAATTGATTTATCGCTCCAATCATTTTTAGTTTCTTTCTTTAAAATAATTTGCCTGATTCTTCTTGTCATCACCATTTTCGGAATTCTTGGTGTTGACACTTCTTCTTTTGCTGCATTAATTGTTGGTGCTGGTGTTGCCATTGGGTCAGCACTGAATGGAACGCTTGGAAATTTTGCAGGAGGAGTGATGATGCTGATTTTTAAACCGTTTAAAATCGGTGACATTATCGAAGCACAAGGCATCACCGGAACAGTGATTGAGCAAGGCGTTTTTAATACAACATTGCTTGCGCCTGATAATAAAACCATCATCTTGCCAAATGGTCCGTTATCAACAGGAGTGATAACAAATTTCAACACACATGGAAATCTTCGCGTTGATTTAACGATTGCAATTGCTCCTGATGTTCCTGTTGAAAAAGCAAGAGCTGTTGCTGTACAGGCAATGCTGCAACATCCGAAAGTTTTAAATGAGCCGAAGCCGGAAGTGAGCGTTCTGAAGGTTGCAGATGGAATGACAACTTTGGCAATTCGCCCGTATACTACTCAGGCAGATTATTGGAGTGTTTATTTCGGTGTGCAAGAATTAGTGAAAACAGCATTTGATACAAATGGAATTGCAGGACCGATTCCGCATAGAGTAATAATTCAGAAATAAGAATTTCTATACAAAATTTTTAATTTACCATAATCGTATTTACTCAAAATTTCTTCTGAGGTGCTATCTTATTTATTAAGAAATAAACTGGTTTTTTATTTTTTATGCCTGATAGCTCTTTTTGACTCTTGCAATCAAAAACAAACAAAAGAAGTCGTCATAGAAATTCAACCATTTTATAACCTACCTGATAGCGATGCTAAATTCGTATTCAAACAAGTGAATAAAATTTATCCTTACGTGGTCTTAAATAAACCTATAAATCTTCCCCAGCTCGCATATTATTCTTTGAGAAACAGATATAGAGCAGATTCTTTGCTTCGTTTTTTGTCTAGCAGAACTTTGGAAAATTATATCACAATAGGAATAACAGACCAGGACATTAGTGTTACAAAAGAAAAAATAACAGACTGGGGCATAATGGGTTTAGGTAAGGTTCCAGGCAATTCCTGTATTGTAAGCACATTCAGGCTTACGCCAGAAAATAGATTAAACCAGCTATTTAAAATTTGTGTTCATGAACTGGGACATAACGAAGGATTGAATCACTGCGATGTTGACACCTGTTTCATGCGGGACGCAGAAGGGAAAAATGTAACGGATAAAGAAAGAGGCTTTTGTATGAAGTGCAAATCATTTTTAATTAAAAAAGGATGGAACGTACAATAGATTACCTCATTGCCTTTTGTGATTTTACAGATAATAAAATATTAAATGAAACTTCAGCATAAAGAATTAATTGACTTAATGCAAAGGGCATATTCCGCAGAAAAGGCAGCGGCATTCGCATACCAGGGACATGCAGGCTCTGTGAAAAATGCTGACGAGAAAAAAGCAATCCATCAAATTGAAATTGATGAATGGAATCACAGAACGGAAGTGCTCGCATTAATGAATCAATATGATGTGCCGGTTTCAAAATATTATGAATTCAGGTTTCATGTGATTGGAAAAATAATTTCTGCAAGCTGTTATGTGATTGGTTGGTTCATGCCATTTTATTTTGCCGGAAGATTGGAGAGCGGAAATGTGTGCGAATATTTCAGGATGAAACAATATTTCAATTCGCTTGGGATAAAAGAGCACGATAATATTTTATATGAAATGGGCATGAAAGAAAAAGAACATGAAGTGTATTTTCTGGAAAAAATAAAAACGAATAAAATGCTGCCTTTTTTTGAGAAATATTTTTTCTGGGGAAATAAAAGCAGTTTCAATAATATCGACCTTGATAAAAAATACCCTGTTGAAAATTCGGAAGGTTATTGCAAGAAATAAATAAGCCGATAGCACGCTATCGGCTTAAAATAACAAGTGATTGAATTAACTTACAGCAATCTCCTGTTTCACTGTTTCTTTGCCCGGAATAACAGGCATGCTTACCTGTAAAACACCATCTATATATTTTGCAGTGATGTTTTGCGCATCCACGCTTTCATCCAACATAAAACTCCTTTCAAAACCTCCACGGCTGTATTCTCGCAGAATCCAATCCGGTCGCACAAATCCTTCTGGCGGGTTGTAAGAAATCGTGAGCTTGTTGCCGCTCACATCCAAGTGAAAATGTTCTTTAAATCTTCCCGGCGCGAACAGCAGCATTTCAAAACTGTTTTCAGTTTTGTAAACATTTACTGCGGCTCTTTGCAATGAACGTTGAAGCAAGTGCCGATGCCTGCCTCCGTGATGTTCGCCTTTTGCGGCGCATGACTGATTGTAGTACATGTTCTTAAATTTTAAATGAAAAATTGTTTACAATCAGGTTGACGAACGAGAATGAAAAATATTTTATAGAAGATGAATAGAGCTAAAACGATATGACGATCCCATTTCGAGTGCGCTTGCTTGCCTTAGGAGTGAATGAAGGGATTGATTTAGATTCAAGGTCTCTTTTGAAAGAATATTCTTTTGCGATTTTAGTGATGCGCTTTAATTTTTCGCCTGTTTTATAAAAGTGAGTTAAGTACATCATATCAAGCACATACTTTTTTGTGAGCCATTTATCAAGATTAGCAATTTTTGCTTTATGCAAAATAGATAACGCATAGCAATTAGCCTGCCACTCATAAGTCTGCAATTTTTTAAGTAACTCATCGCCCGGATTGCGAAAAAGATGAGAACCTAAATCACGCAGCAAAGAATCAATGTTCCATTGAATGCTATGACCGGCGAGATGTAATAAATTAAAAAGCTTTTCTTCCGCAGCTAAATGGTCACCGATAAAAATTGTTTTGCCATCAAGATCGCCTTTAAAAAAAGGATCAAGGTTGTGAGTATATTGAATAGTTAATCCCATTTCTTTCACCACTAGTTCACATTGCTGCAAAACTTTTCCGAAATCTGTTTTCTTTGTAGCCATGGCAGATCACAATAATAAAACCGAAAATAATTAATTGTAGTTAAAAAATTTTATTGAATAATCCCTTCCATCACATCTTCGATGTAAGATGCGATTTCAATAAAGCGCGATTCTTTTCTAATAGAGCGATCGCGTTTTTCAGGCAAATCAGGCTTGATATGTTTGACGATTCGACCAGGATCAGAATCAAGAATATAAATATCATTGCCTAGAAGAACTGCTTCGCGTGGGTCGTGAGTAACAAGTACTACTGTTGGATTCAAATCTGCCAATTCTCTTTTCTGAAAAATATCTAATAAAAAGAACTGCATTTTAGCTCGTGTGAAACCATCCAACGCTCCATAAGGCTCATCTAAAAAAAGCATGTTAGGATTAGCAACAAGACAACGTGCTATTGCAACTCTTTGCAATTGCCCACCCGAGAGCTGAGGAATCTTTGCAAATTTATTTTCATGTCCTTCGAGCCCAACAATTTTTATCATCTCCATCGCCTGCTCATGAGCTTCTTTTTTTGAAACGCCTTTTAATGTAAGCGGCAACGCGACATTTTCCAACACCGAATACCATTCTAGCGAAGAGTACTGTTGAAACACCATCGGCATACTTTGGTTCTCATCAAGCGCCTTTCCTCCAACCAGAACTTCTCCCGAAGTTGGTTTTTGCAAACCAGTCCAATAACGAAGAATAGTTGATTTTCCACAACCGGATTTTCCCATCAGCACCACAAACTGACCGATGTTTGGATAGTCATCAACGGTAAGATTGAAGTTATCAAACACAACAAAATCTTTTTGTGTCTTATCATCAAAATATGTCTGGCGGATTCCTTTTAATTCAAGCACCGGTGGCAATGAACTCGTGCCTGCAGCTTGTTGCTCATTTATTGATGTATGTGGCATGCTATTGATATTTGAATTTGAATAATAACCGGTCGATTAACCTGAACACTGCATCTTGTATAATTCCTATTGCAACGATTATGAAAATAACAGCATACACTTTTCCAACATTGCTTTGCCTTTCTCCCAAAAAAATCAGGCTACCCAAGCCACCCTGTATGCCGGCAAGCTCAGCAACTATAATGTATGTCCAACTAATACCAACCAAAATCCTGATATCATCTGAAAGCCGAGCAATTGCCGAAGGCCATGTAACATATCGAACAGTTTGCCAGAAAGAAGCGCCCAGTGTTTTCATCATTTGCAAATGTGTTGTGTTCACTTCATCGATGCGCTGAACAACAACCGGAACGAGATAGACCCAAATACCAAAAGCAAGAAAATTAATTTTTGTAGTGATGGTCAATCCGCTGATTGCAATAAAAATCCCCATCAACGCGGTGATTGGAACAAACCTTAATGCATTCACTTGCTGGCTGAACATTTTGCGCACTTTGGGCGAAAGGCCAATGGCAAAGCCAACTACAATTGCGGCAATAATGCATTTAAAATATCCGATGATATTTATTTTTAAAGAAAAAAGAATGTTCTTCATCAGGTCATCCTGTGAATTCATTTCCAATAAAGAATTCCATGTTTTTTGCGGAGTTGGCATCACATGGTTGTTAATGATGCCGAAATTGGAAATCAGAAACCAGATTGCAAAAAGAATGATCCAACCTGAAATCTGAAGCAGTGAAAGATATTTATTGACAAACCTTTTTATGCTGAGACCGATTGAATCCTGATCATCATTGTTAGTTTGTTTCATAACAAAGTTTTTATTGTTGCTAAAAAAAGGCGGATTGTTAAACCGCCTTTTGAAACTTAGTTTTTGTTTTCATTCTTGTCCCAAATGAACTGGAACTCTGTGCGACGGTTTTTCGCTTTGCAGGCATCATCCTGATTTGCCTCACAACCTGCAACAGGTTTCTTTGATCCGTTGCCCACAACAATAAATCTATTCTGTTCGAATTTATGTTCATTCACCAGATAATTGACAACAGAAACAGCTCTGCTCATTGAGAGTTTATCGTTCAATGCAGCAGTGCCAACATTATCTGTATTTCCTTCCACACGAATATATGCGCCGGCGAAACCTTGTGCAAGCTCTTTGATTTCTCTATCGATAATTGCTTTATCATCTTCATCGAGCTGAGCGGAATTCGTAGGAAATTCGAGGCTTATTACTTTGCTGCTTTGTGCTACCTGTGTTTTTATTTGTTCTGTTGCCGGTTTTAATGCTTCCGTTTTTCCTGCAGCCTGATTATTATCAGCAGAAAAATCTTTGTCGTTCATTAATTCTTGTATCACTGACGGATCAGAAACATTTCTCCAAGGCGCGGGAGATTTTGTGAGACCGATTTCTGTGTATTTAATTGCCATTCTTCCATACATTCTGTCGCCTGTCATTCCTGTATAAGTACTGTTAAGCCCGAAGAAATTTACATTGTCACCAAGAGTTGAAAAATAAACTTTGTTAGCAGATTTTGCAGCAACGTCTTCCGGGAATTTAAATCCTTTTGCAAAAAGTGTTGTCGCTTCTTTTTTTGCATTGGGATCATTATTCACTCTTGCATTTCCCAGAAGCCAAGCTTTTATAAGCTTCACAATTTTATCGTGTTTGTCTTTTAACACAGATTGTTTCACTAATAATCCATCAGCGATAATCTGGCTTGCAACCGCACTGCTCACAAGCACTTTCGCCCCAGCTTGAGATGCAACACAATCTTCATCATCCGGTGCCCATACAACAGCTGCATCACATTGGCCATTTTTAAAAGTATTAGCAGCTTCAACACCATCTGCCACCTGGTATCCATCAATATCACTCATTTTTAAACCTGATGATTCAAGCACATTTAACAATAAGGTATGAGAAGCGGTGCCAACGGCATAAGCAATTTTTTTCTTCTTTAAATTTTCTACATCATCAATTCCTTTGCGGACAACAATGGCATCAGCTCCATGCGATTGGTTGACTTGCATAATCTGAACAACATTGTCAGCCAGCAATTCACTACCGGATCCCATTTCAACGGAAAGCGCATCTGTTGTGCAATACACGAGATCAAGATCTCCGGAGTGAAGACCGGCTCTTGTATCCTTAACTGCATCCATTTGTTTGATGAGCACTTTCAATCCGAAATTTTTATACATCGGGCTGTTTTCATTTGGCTCCATGCCGCCGTTCATCAGCACCAACCCCTCAACGCCAGTAAAAGTGTTATAAGCTACTACTAAATCAGGTTTGCCTGTTTTTCCGTCGACAGCAAGCTTGCCATCTTTTGAGCCCCATTTTGTATAAGCAAAATAGCCCCCAACAAGAAGCACAGCAAAAATGATAACGTTACGTATAGCCTTCATCGTTTTCTGTCCTTTTTCTGTCAATTCCATATACTTTGGTTTGTAGGATTTAAGTTGAATAAATATTTATTTAAGAAGATCTTTATTTGCTGTGAGCCAGGATGTATCTGTTGCAGAGCTACTATCTGACGCAGGATTGTTCTCATTGTTCATGAAAGCAAACACATCCACTTTGTTGCTATACTGTTCGAGCAATTGCTGCCCTGCATCATCCATGATACCATTTTCAGCTTCCATCTTCATCAGCAATGTTTCGTGATCATGGATCATCGACATTACTTCAGCTTCATTTTGTGCAATGCGATTGCGTGTTTCTTCCAGCGTGATGGTTTCAAATTCAGAAACTCCTAACAAAGCAGAAGCGCTATGCGCGGCTTCACGCCATGTGTTAGATGTTTGTAGCTGGTCGCGCAAGCGGCCGATAGTATTCGCAACAGACTCTGTGCTGCTCTCAAGGTTGCTATAAAGACGGTCAAAAAAATTATAGCTCTTCAGCATTTTTTGTTTGTCGTCCTGCATAATCTTCAATAGCTTTTCATCCTCAGCAGCTTCTCTACCAAAATGGCTGATCTGGTCTTTAGCTTTATCGCGTGTGTGCTGATCAAGTTTGGGGTCATTCGATTGTTTTTGAAACTGAGCAGCATAATCAAGATTTTTTTGCATTGAATCTTTTCTTTCTGCCATTTTCGTTGTGTGCAGGCTGATAGCCTCCATCATTTTTTTAATGCTCACATTAAATTTAGCAAGCACTTTGCGGCGGTTATCAACCACAACCTCAAGCAAACTTGGCAAATCTGTTTTAATTAAAAAGCGTGTAAGTTTTTTAACAGCGCTTTTGTAGCGTGCAATAAGCACGTTGCGCATGAGGAAAATAGTTCCGATGATGCCAATCATCAAAAACAGTTTTCCCATTTCAATGCCGAAGTCAATCCAGTTGCGGATTGTCTGCGTAATAAGAGGCATGAGAAAATAGCCAATCAATAAAAAGACTGCGACCATCACTGCGGTTATGATCATCCGCATTTTTTTCTCATCCGGAGTTTCAAGTGTGTAAACTGATGAGCTTTTTATGATATCGTTCATGATATTTTAGTTTAGGATAATAAATATAATTATAAAGATTGAAGCCTTTTGATATCGTTGTCGATAATTGATTGCATATAATCATGTGCAGAACCGATTAGTCTTTCCGCTCTTTCGATTTTTTGGATGCCTTCCTGCCCGAGCGTTTTGTCAACATCCATCTGTGTTTTCTCTTTGTTCAATGCTGCATCAAGTTGTTGTTTTTGCATGGCCAACTGCTGAAGCTGTTGTTCTATTTTTTGAATGTTTTCATTGTGTGTCTGAAGAACAGTTTGCCTCTTTTGCAGTTGATTATTTTTTTCGTTCGCTGCGCCATTTAAAAAGTCATCTCTTTTTTGTTTGATGACTTCTTTATAATGTTTAGCTGCATCAATAAGTTTTGAAGCAGGAACGTCCTGCGCTTCAAAGCTCATAAGAACTGTCTGTAGCACCACCTCAGGAGCAACTACTCCTTTTGTCGCCATCTTCTGTTGTGTTTTTATTAATAACTGCCGGAACTCGAAATAATCCGGACCAGGAAGATTTGCTTTGGCAAGCTCATCTTCAAAAAATTTGATAAAAGATGGATCAGCAGCCTGTTCATTTTTATTGGTAGTCGAATTTGTTGTTATAGATTCAGAAGGGGCAACTACAAACGATGGTTCACCTTGTGAAGTATTGCCGGTTTCTGTAGCAGCAGAATTTTGAACAGGAAAAATAACAGGAGCGACATCTGTTTTTTGTGAGAAAGCATCGTCGGGTTCATCCTTTTTAATATCGTCGTCTTTAATAAATCCCTGTTGTTTTAAGAAGTCTTTTAATCCCATGATTTGGTTAGTTGAAAATGATGTCGAGTAAGATATGCATAGAATTTAATGGCAAGCTGATAGCTTTATTAAAGGTATAATATTTAAAACAATTTTTAAATACTAACAAGACAGGATATTTTTTTGTTTTTTATCTGACTGGAAATCTTTTTGCATCCACGATGCAAATCCATCATCAGTCTTAAAAAAGGCTCAACTTGTTTTAATATGGAATGAATTATTTCTTCACACCAATCAAAAACATAGTTGTTTCCGGATAAGGATGCTTGATTAATTGATGATTGTTCAATGTAAATAAAACTGCTTTGTTTTTCCATCGATTGCTGACAATCCATTCATTCACGAAAACTTTTGAATCTGGATGAATGATAAAGCCCGCATCCAGCAGATGGTTTTTCCATTCGTCAAAATCCCAGAAACAAAATGTTTCATGCATTTCACTTTGCCAGTTGTCAGTATAGTCTTTTCGACTTAAATATTCAGCAGCATCTTTTAAAGAAAGCTTTAAATAATCAACATTGTTGATGTTAATGTTTTCAAAAGATAATTGATACCCTTCATGGCTTCTGAAATCTTTTGCAAAGCGCAAAAATCTTGCATGCGTTGAAAGTGATTGAAGATATTTTGAAAGCTCATGCCTGTCGGTGTTTTGCAAAAAAGGATTTTGATTGCTTCCATCTTCTTTATTCAGCCACAGATATATTTCCTTATTTTTTTCATAAGGACCAACCACATCACGGTTAATCCAAACCCCATTCGGAACCAGTTCATCATAGCGGTTCTTAATAAACTGCAATAAATCATTCCTGCTTCCATAGCTTTCTATTTCGTGTGTCAGTGACGAAGTGTGAATAGTGTTCATGCTGTTTGGCTCGAACACCTGACCTGTTACAGCATTTTTTTGTGAGAAGAATACAAATGGATTTTCAAATTCTCCATTTTCTTTTCGCTGCCTGCATATTTCAAAGAGATGCCTGCTCACTTCAATACCATAAAAATCGCTTTCTCTTAACCGTTCATCTTTGCATGCAAGTTTCATCCAACTTCCAACAGCGCAGCCAATATCTCCAATTCTTCCGGGTTGAATAAATGATGATGTGTCTTTGTATTTCATTTCAGCAATCTCATCCATTTGCCGGACGTACACATTGTAATCACGGGTTTCTGTTAAATCACCGTCGCTGCTGATCATGCTGTCCTGAAAAAGCATTTGCACTTTTTCGCCCAAATGATATTTTCGCCAGACTTCATACGAAGCCACATGCATTTTACTTTTTATAAAATTATCCTGCAACCAGTTTTTTGATGTTGCAATTTGTTCAACAATATCCCAGGGCATTTCTGTGTGGTGGGCAAATGAACTGACATCTTTCAATTCGGCAGGCAAGATAGAAAAACCTAAAGCTTCATACAGTTTCAGCACAGGCGTTGAGCAAATCACCAATGTATTTTTTGGAGAGCAATCAAATTGCCCATCACTTTCATGCCTGATTCGCTTGAGTGTGTAAGTAGCAAAATTTTGAAGCGAGCCAACATCATCAATGCCATATATAAATACCGGGATATTTAAATCTTTCGACATTGCTTCAATGGAAATGGCTCGCAGATAAAATGGCAAAGGATTTCTTCTTGTGTTGGAATGATTGGCTGAAGTGACAGCGAAAATAATTGCTTTCACCGGTTCATTTATATTCAATTCTTTTCCATAAATATCCTTTGCATTTTTCAATCCATTGCTCACAAGCAATGATAAATAATCAAATTGAAATTGCGTGTTCAATTGATGCCTGCCCGGTATCAGTAAATACATTTAATTTTGCTTTAATTATATGCAAAATAAGTTTTCATTATGAAAGTTGCTGTTGATGCGATTATTTTTGGCTATTCTAAAAACGATGGAGTTTCTGTTTTATTAATACAGCGAAAATATGAGCCATTTAAAAATGCATGGGCGATCCCGGGCGGTTTTGTTTTGGAAGATGAATCACTCGAAGTTGCCGTGCGCAGAGAGCTGGAAGAAGAAACCGGCATATCGGTAAATTTTCTTGAACAACTTTACACTTTTGGCGAGCCGGCACGCGATCCGAGGCAAAGAATTATTTCAGTATCCTATTTTGGATTGGTGAAAACTTCTCAATATCAGCAATTAAAAGCAAGCACAGATGCAGAAAATGCAAAATGGTTCAGCATAAAAAAAATTCCTTCTTTAGCGTTTGATCATAAGCAGATACTTTTAGTTGCTATTGAAAGGCTGCGGACAAAAATCCGATATCAGCCGATTGGATTCGAGCTGCTTGATAAAAAATTCCCTTTTTCCGATTTGGAAAAACTATACACGACACTTCATGATAAAGAAATCAATCGCCGCAACTTCAGCAAAAAAATATTATCATTTGATATTTTAGAAGAAACAGGAGAGCTCTCAAAACCTGATGGAAAAGGACGTCCAAGCAAAATGTACCAGTTCAATCAAAAAAGATATAAAGAGTTATTGAAGGAAGGTTTTCATTTCGAGATTTAAATATTGACTAATAACAATCCCAGCTATATACAACTTTTGAAAAATTTTTTTCTGCCAAATCTTTTGGATCGATAAAAAAATTAGCGACTCCAGAATCACCCCACATGATTTCATCATCTGAATCTATTTGAAGCAACAAAACATAGTTTTTGAAATCGCTTCCATAACGCGGATCCTCTTGTGCAAAATGTGCGTAGCCACCAATTTTATGGCCGCTGGAATGAAACGTCTCATACAAAGCATCTTCGAGATCGGGCTCTAAGGAAGGATATTTTTCTAAGACATGTTGCATGTTAAAAGAATCGCTTTCTTCATACCTCACATCACCAATGCCCAGATATTCTTCTTTTTTTGCAAAACTGAGTGCATATGGTTTAGCGACGGGCAAAAACTCGCTTTGCATCGCCTCATCAAGGAATGAGAAATCGGCTTTATAATGTTCAACTTCCTGTTCTGTGAAATAAAGTATACGAAAATTCTTTTGCAAGCGCTGATCGTTAAAATCCAATCCATAAATATCATCAAATGCAGAAATATAAAATTGCAGGTAGCCAGAATCCGGATAGTCATCAAGCGCAGGCACTTCCTTGAAATTTATTTGAGCTAACGGAAACATGTATCTTCCGTGTTCATCTTTGGGGTATTCAAAATTGTCTGGCATACAGGGGTAATAACCAAACTTGCTTTGCTCCAGAGCCAGATCCTCAGCAGGCACTGCCTTTATTTCAATATAATCAAGCTTGCTTTTTTTGATACTGTCCCAATTCATAGCAAAAGCTTTTGGCATCGTTAAGCCGGGAATTACCTCGACTTGTTCAAGCAGCGAGGTTTCGTTGGTTGGTGTAGTTTCCTGAAAATTTTTCTTGTTGCCAAAAAGAAAATCAAATAAACCCATAGCTGAAGTTTAGGTGCAAATTAAGAATTAAACAACATTTGAATAAAACCACAGATTTAAGCTATTTTGCTTCAATTTGAAGCAAAATTTGGAGATATCAATACATCGTTTTAAATTTGCTTAATAATTAAGCAAAATGAAAACAATCAACATCAATACGGAAGAAGGGATTAAGAAATTAGTATTTCCTGATAGCCAGCCACATATCAATATCCCGGAAATTAAGGAGGGTGATGAAATAAAAGTGATTTGCTCCATTATTAACAGCGACACATTGCTCCAATTGTTGCAATGTGCAAATGCCATTGATAATGCCTTTGCCAAAAAGAAAATTTTGATAATTCCATACCTGATGGGTGCTCGCTACGACAGGTTAATGCTATCTGGAGATAGTATCGATGTGAAAGTAATTGCTGACCTGATAAATAGCATGGAGTTTGAAAAAGTATATTTATTCGATGTGCATTCTGAAGCTTCTGTATTACTGATAAATAATGCAATAAATATTTCAAATGAAGAACTGGTGAAATCTTATCAAAAAGATAATGCGGTCTTGATTTGTCCGGATACAGGCGCAGCAAAAAAAGTGGGCAATTATTTTCGGTGGAATAAAAATATTACAGACATCGTTTATTGCAACAAGCACAGAGATATTAGCAATGGAAAAATCACATTAAACGTGCTTGAGCCTGAAAAATGCAAGAGCAGAAATTGTGTTATCATCGATGATATCTGCGATGGTGGCGGAACGTTTCTTGCTATTGCTGAACAAATCAATCCCAAAACCCTTGCGTTAATAGTTACGCACGGAATTTTTTCAAAAGGGGTTGATTGCTTAGAAGAATATTTTGATGAAATAATCACCAGCAATAGTTTTTGCAAAGAATATGAATCAAAAATCGTGAAACTGATAGAGCTTGATTATGAAAACTTATAAAACGAATTACAATGAAAACGAATCCTTTTTTGTTGACAGATTATTATAAAGTCGGGCATGTTTTTCAATACCCTGATAATACCACATTGGTGTATAGCAATCTCACTCCTCGCAAAAGCAGGATAGAAGGAGTGGATGAAATGGTTTTCTTCGGGCTGCAATATTTTATAAAAGAATACCTGATTAAATATTTCAATGAAAACTTTTTTAACCAACCTAAGGAAAAAGTATTGAATGAATATAAAAGAAGGATTAGCACGTCGCTTGGGAATTTGCCAACCTATGAGCATCTTAAAAAATTGCATGACCTCGGTTATCTGCCTTTAGAAATAAAAGCATTGCCGGAAGGAAGCCTTGTGCCAATGCGTGTGCCCTGTCTAACAGTAATGAACACACGTAAAGAGTTTTACTGGCTCACCAATTTTTTTGAGACTATTCTATCAGCAACAATATGGCAATCTTGCACCAGCGCAACGATTGCTCATGAGTATAGAAAACTGTTAAACCGATATGCAGCACAGACCGGAATGCCTTCTGAATTTGTGCAATGGCAGGGGCATGATTTTAGTTTCAGGGGAATGAGCAGCCTTGAAAGCGCAATCCTTAGCGGGATGGGGCATTTGTTGTCGTTCACAGGAACTGATACCATTCCCGCTATTGATGCATTAGAAGAATATTATCATGCAAATGCAGATAAAGAATTGATAGGTGGGAGTGTTGCTGCGACTGAGCACAGCGTAATGTGCAGCGGAAATCAGGAAGGAGAACTTGAAACGTTTAAAAGACTAATTACAAAAATATATCCGTCGGGAATCATCAGCATTGTCAGCGATACCTGGGATTTATGGAAAGTGTGCACAGAATATCTTTCCGAGGTAAAAGGCGATGTGCTTGCAAGAGATGGAAAAGTAGTGATTCGCCCCGATAGCGGTGATCCTGTTAAAATTATTTGCGGCAATCCAGACGGGAAAAATGAATCAGAAAGAAAAGGAGTTGTGGAATTGCTTTGGGATATTTTCGGTGGAACAATTACTGATAAAGGATATAAACTATTAGATAATCATATTGGTGCTATCTATGGCGATAGCATCAATCTTCTGCGTGCAGAAGAAATTTGTGAACGCTTGAAACAAAAAGGTTTTGCCAGCCAGGTTGTTTTCGGGATCGGAAGCTATACGTATCAATATAACACACGTGATACATTCGGGCTCGCGATGAAAGCAACTTATGTTGAGGTGAATGGAGAAGGAAGAGAAATTTTCAAAGACCCTGTAACTGATGATGGCACAAAAAAATCAGCGACCGGATTATTGCAGGTGAGAAAAGAAAACGGGAAATATATACTGCATGATAAAGCAAGCTGGGAGGAAGAAAAAGAAAACGAATTGCAAACTGTATTTAAAAACGGCGTTTTAGTAAAAGAATATTCTTTGAAAGAAATACGAGAAAAACTGAATCAAAATGAAAACAGAGAAATATACGGAACAGAAAAAGAGATTGCCTGAAACCGGCAAACATATTATAGGAAGAAAAGAAAATGATAATATGGTCATTTACCAGGCGTTTAATTCACAAATTGGAGATTATGCAATAAAACATCAACAATTCGGAGGAAGCGCTTACAGCTTTAACCGTATGTCATGGATAAAGCCGGGATTTTTATGGATGATGTACAGAGCAGGCTGGTCTGCGAAGCATAATCAGGAGAGGATATTGGCAATAACGCTTCCAATAAATTATTTTGAATCGATATTGAAAGAAGCAACATTGACATCCTTCGACAAGAATTTATTTTCAACCGAAAAAGAATGGAAAGCTGAATTAAATACTGAAGTGAGATTGCAATGGGATCCGGATCATGATCCTTTTGGAAATAAGCAAGAACGAAAAGCGATTCAGATTGGCATGAAAGGAAGCATACTGAAAAAGTTCTGCACGGAATGGATTAAAAGAATTGAGGACATCACAGATTTTGTGAAAGAAGAGCATGAAAAGGTTTTAAGCAATAAGCTTGCAGATTTGAATGTGCCATACGAAGAAGTGATTCATATTAATGATGAAGAAATTAAACGGCGTATCGGTTTGGTAATTGATTAAATAGTTTTAATGGAAAAAATGGAAATAAGATATACAACAGGAGATGCTACTTGCCCAATATCTGAAGGAAATAAGATTATTGCACATGTTTGTAATGATATTGGTGGTTGGGGGAAAGGGTTTGTAAATGCGCTCTCTGCTAAATGGAACGAACCTGAAAAAAAATATCGGGCATGGCATCGCTCAAAACAAAATTTTGAATTAGGTCAGGTCCAATTCGTGCGAGTTGAAAATAATATCTGGGTTGCAAATATGATTGGGCAAAAAGATATTAGAAAAGATAAGGAAGGAAAACCACCAATTCGATATGAATCAATTGAAGAAGCATTAATTAAAATTTGCCATTTTGCCAATCAGTTAAATGCATCTGTACATATGCCCAGAATCGGCTGTGGGCTTGCAGGAGGAACCTGGGATAAAATAGAACCAATAATCATTAAACAGTTAAGTGAAAAAAGAATACAAGTAATAGTATACGATTTTGAAAAATGAAAATAACAACATTATATCGCCCGGTCGGACAACAAGAATTAGACTTGATCAAGCAATCAGGATATAAAAAATTTCCACCAAGATTGGAATGGCAACCTATTTTTTATCCTGTCTTGAACCAGGCTTATGCCGAACAAATCGCATTTGAGTGGAATACCAATGATGAGTTTTCAGGTTATGCAGGCTATGTTACCGCATTCGATTTGCAGGAAGAATATCTCTCAAAATTTCCTGTGCAAAATGTTGGCGGAGAAATCCATAATGAGCTTTGGGTGCCAGCAGAAGAACTTGAAGAATTCAACGACCACATTATTGGCGACATAAGAGTTGTGAAATCTTTTTTTGGCGAGAAATATAAATCTAATGAAAATGCATAAACTAATAAAAGGAGCGCTGTTCGGTTTGTCAGTTGGAGATGCTTTAGGGGTGCCTGTTGAGTTTCAATCTAGAGAGCAGTTAAAATCATTCCCAATAAAAGGGATGGTTGGTTATGGAAGTTGGGACCAGCCATCAGGCACATGGAGCGATGACAGCAGCCTCGCATTTTGTTTGGCAGAGAGCCTTTCAAAAGGATATCATCTTAATGATATTGCAGAAAATTTTATTAAATGGTACCAACAAGGTTATTGGGGTGCGCATCATAAAGTGTTTGATGTTGGCGGTGCAACGCGTTTTGCCATTATAAGACTCATTAATGGCACTTCTCCATTATTATCTGGCGGCATGGAGGAAGATGATAATGGGAATGGGTCTTTGATGCGCATCCTGCCACTTTTGTTTTTTGTAAAAGATTTTCCAATAGAAAAGCGATACGAAACAATAAGCCAGGTATCGTCAATAACTCATGCACATTTTCGCTCTGTGTTTTCTTGTTTTATTTATATTGAAATGGCTGTGCAAATTTTAAGAGGAAATAATATTGAAGAAGCATTTAAAATAACAGTGCAAACAGTAAATGAATTTGCAGCTAAGAAAGATTTTGGAAAAAGAGAAATCGATTTATTCAACATGATTTTGAAAATTGATTTAAGAAACGTGAAAGAAGATTCCATTTATTCCGGTGGATATGTGTTGCATACACTGGAAGCATCTTTATGGTGTTTGTTGAATACAGATAGTTATTCTGAGGCAGTATTGAAGGCAGTGAATTTGGGTGGAGACACAGATACTACAGGTTGTGTTACTGGTGGCTTGGCTGGGCTTTTATATGGCTATGATAAAATTCCGCAGGTGTGGATCGATGAATTAGCAAGAAAAAATGATATTGAAAATTTAGCAGAAAGACTATTCAAAAATATTAAGTCATGAAATACTCATTAGATTGGTTGAAGGAAGAAATGCAAAAAAGCGACCATCACGATTATTTATTTTTCTGGGGGCACACTCAAAAAGAAAAAGGAGTCATTGATAAATCATGTTTCAGCCAATGGTTTCCTGCGCCATTTGAAGCAGATGGAATTTTATATCATACCGCAGAGCATTGGATGATGGCAGAAAAAGCAAAACTGTTTGGTGATGAAGAACAATTCAAAAACATAATTGCAACTGAAAGCCCTGCAAAAGCCAAGAAAGCTGGCCGTGCTGTTAAAAATTTCGATGCTTCTGTTTGGAATGAGAAATGTGTTGAAATTGTTGTGAAAGGCAACTATTACAAATTTTCTCAGCACCAGGATATGAAGCTATTTTTATTAAGTTCAAATAGCGCAGTAATAGTTGAAGCAAGCCCGTTCGATAAAATATGGGGCATCGGCATGAAAAATTATGAAACCGACCCTTTCAAATGGAATGGAACTAACCTTCTCGGATTTGTATTAATGGAAGTGCGGGATTTATTAAAAAATTGAATCGAAGTATATTTCTCTATGAAAAGAACATTAGTCATCGGCGATATACACGGAGGACTGAGAGCATTGACTCAGGTTTTTGAAAAAGCCAAAGTTTCTGCAAGCGATGAACTTATTTTTTTAGGCGATTATGTTGATGGCTGGAGTGATTCTGCCAATCTTATCGAATACCTGATTCACCTTTCTCTAAAACAAACCTGCATTTTCATAAAAGGCAACCATGATGAGTGGTGTGAAGAATGGCTACGAAGCGGTAATCCAGACAACAAGTGGCTCTTTCATGGCGGGCAGGCTACAGTTGACAGCTACAAAATGTTTGATGTTGTTACCAAGCAAAATCACCTGAATTTCTTTGAACAAATGAAAATGTATGAAATCGATTCATTGAACAGGCTTTTCATTCATGCAGGCTTCACCTCTATGCAAGGGCCACAACAGGAATTTTATTCTTCCAATTATACATGGGACAGAACACTTTGGGAAACGGCATTAGCAATGGGCAGTCAAATGAAAAATGATTCTGTATTATACCCGAAACGATTAAAACTTTTTCATGAAATATTTATCGGCCACACACCAACGCTTTATTATGATATAAAAGAACCGATGCATGCAGCCAATGTCTGGAATATTGATACCGGCGCAGCTTTCGATGGAAGGCTTAGCATCATGGATGTTGACACCAAAGAATTCTGGCAAAGTGAAACAGTACAAAATTTGTATCCAAACGAGTCCGGAAGGAACAAAAAATGATACCAACAATCATTATTATCTTTAAGGATCGCATTAACCATGGAGTTGTCGTCATTCATACAAACCTTATTGACTGAAGGTAAAGTTTCTGTAATCGGAAAACTTATATGTTTCAATGCTGAAGATACACAGGCAACAAAAAAAATTCTTCAACAATATTATCAGGAAGATCAGAAAGAAATGCCTTTTATTGCTCCCGGATATTCAGAAGAGGCAGCAATTTGGGCAGCTGAATATTTTTATAAAGCTGTTCAAGTTACAGTTATACGCGATGCAGGAGAAGAAACTGTCAGAGAAAAATTGTTTGCATATAAAGAAGCAATTTCTCATGAAGCTATCTACTCTGCCGATTTGATTTTACGATACCTGCCATCTTTATTCAATCTCGCGAAAGGATTAGCTCCGATGGACATATTGGTGCAAATTCTTAATGAAGCAGCGTTGCTTTGGCCTTTTTCTTCGGTGGGAATTGAGTTAAACAAGCAGCCAAATGATGAAATGATTTTTTCTCATCCATCGTTGAGGCTTACATATCTTGACAGAATCATTCAACATAAGGCAAAGCAAAGGATTGCTAGCAAAAATGTTATCGATGGCATTCATGAAATAGCAGGAAACCATCTTTCTTTTTTCTGGCCCGATTTCGAACGCATAAATAAATAAGAATGGAAGAACAAACAGAAAAAAAATTTGAACTGATAGATCACCTGAACAATGTATTGAATCACCTCAAGCAAAAATTTGTCGGGAAAGATGATATCATTGATTTGATGGGAATTTGTCTTGCAGGCCGGGAAAATCTTTTTTTGCTTGGCCCCCCGGGCACTGCTAAAAGTGCATTGGTGAAAGAGCTTTCAAAATTGCTAAACGGCAAAACTTTCGAATATCTTCTTACACGATTCACCGAGCCAAACGAGTTGTTTGGTCCTTTTGACATACGCAAGCTACGCGAAGGAGACCTCGTTACCAACACGGAAGGAATGCTTCCTGAAGCAAACATGATTTTTCTGGATGAATTGTTGAATGCAAACAGTGCCATATTAAATAGCCTGTTAATGGTGCTGAATGAAAAAATTTTCAGAAGGGGAAGAGAGAATAGACCATTGCCGGTGTTGATGATTGTTGGCGCAAGCAATCATTTGCCCGAAGATGAAGCGCTGCAAGCTTTGTTTGACAGATTCCTTATTCGTGTTCGTTGCGACTATGTGGATCCGGCATTGCTCAACAATGTGCTGGAAGCTGGTTGGAAACTTGAACAGAAAGAACTTGCTGACAAGCCCGAAATTTTTGCAGAAGATATTTTTTCAATTCAATCAATGATCAACACGGTGGATTTGCAGGATATCCGCCCGGCTTATATTAACCTTGTCGAAATGCTGCGCAATGCGGGAGTTCAGGTAAGCGACAGAAGAGCCGTGAAATTGCAACGGCTTATTTCTGCGAGTGCCTTGCTTTGCAAAAGGACAAAGGCAATTCTTTCTGACATGTGGGTGATGCGTTACATCTGGGACACGGAAGAACAACAACAAATTATTGCCGGCATTGTGAACACAGTAGTGCAAACCGGGAATGAAGAAATCAATCATCATCCTCAGGCATCATTGAATACAATGCCGAATGCGGATGAAATTTATAAAGAAATTATTTCCATGAAAGATAAATGGGACGACGAATCTTTACCAATGTCTGAGCGAACAATCATTAAAGACCGGTTACGTTACCTGAATGGAAGGTGCGAGTGGATTGTTAATGAAACCCAGCGCAAATATGTTCAAAAGCCTATCGATGAACTTTGGCAAAAAATTATTCATTCAAGCTGATGATTTATATGCACGAAACAATTTTTGTTGTTGATAAAAGGAGTGAAGATTCATTGAGTGAAATACGCTGCATGGAAGGAATTTCTGCTGCGGTAGAAGGGAATAATCTATTGCTGAAATACAGTAATAAAATATCAGAAGCTGACAACAAGCTTCTTCAGCTTCCTGTTAAAAAAACTTTTTTAGTGGATGATCAGCATCAGCTCTTTGAAAAAGATAGCATGACGCCGGTGAGTGTTTTAAAAGAACTTGAATGGTTGCCACTTACTGCATTATTGAAAGTAGAATCACAGCCATTTGCAATGCCTGCAATTCTTGCAGAAAAACATACAGTTAAAATTGTTCCGAGTAATACTGTTGTAAAAAGCAACGCATTGCTCACAGAATTGAACATTTTTAAAAACTATGCTGAAACATCTTCAGCTATCCGTCTGCAAACTTTAAAGTTTGCCGCATCAGAAAAAAATCAGGTATTGATTATTGGTAACCCATTGCCGCCGATACCGGGCACAGAATATTGGCAGGCATATGATATGCTCATCCCATGCGGTTATAATTTTGAAATCCCCTTTATGTCAAAAGCCATAAATGATAAAATAAACGAAAAAAAGGATTCAGTGATTTTGTTTGATGTGCATGGGAATTACCAAAAAATCGATAAAAATTTTTTTGTGCAGGCAACAAGAAGCGCCATCAGGTCAACAAATAAAAAATAAATTTTTATTATTAATCATAATGATAAAAACAGTAATCAATACAAAAAAATATTTTCAGGCGCCAAAAAATTTTTTTTGGCGATGGGCAGAGAACGGTGAAGTGATTGAATGGCCTAATAGCTCAACCATTTGCTATCGCGATGAACTGGTTCAGATATTGAAAGAAATATCTTCAGCAGGATCGCCTCCGTTGACTGCTTTATTGCTGATACTTGCAGCTTGTAAAAACGAACTTAATATACATCATAAATTTTTTGTGTTGCGGGTAGTAAAAAAATTTAAAGATGATGGATTGGAAAAAAATGCAAAAGAAGCCATAGAGTTTTTAAAGATTATTAGTGATTTGCCGGGTGAACTGAGAACCGGCCTGCACAGAGCGCAACTTATCCGTGAAATTTTTGAAAGCGCTGATTTTGTGTTTTCGAATGTACAATTGCAGGAACTGACAGACGAACTGAATAGTGGCCGGCTTGATTCATTAATATTATCAGAAGGCGAAGAAATATCGAAAGAGCAATTGCATTCTGATTTGCATTGGCTCAGCGGCTCGCTCAAAAAATTTCAAGACACAAAAAAACTTGAATTAAGACTACGAACGGGACTTGATGAAATTCCTCCGGCAATCGAAATCAATCTGCCTGAAATTTCAACAAAACAATTGCTGGAACAATTAGCAGACGATCCGCAAACGATTGGTGTTGCAAGGTTGACAAAAAGACTGATCGCTGCATTGAATATTCCCATGCATGCACAAGGTAGCAGCGATCAGCCTTATGGAGGCATATCTGATATCAGCAACCGCGGAAGTTTTGACAAGCTTTTGTTGAGTGAACTGGCATACGACGACCTACTGCTGACAGCAAGATTAGTAAACAATGAAGCACTTTATTTTCGGCGAGAAGAACCACCTGATAATCCAAACAGACAGCGAACGATACTTATCGACACAAGCTTGAAGATGTGGGGCATTCCCCGTGTATATGCATTGTCGGCTGCGCTCGCTTTTGCACATAACTCAAAGCACAAAGAAATAATAGAAGCATTTGCACTTGGTGGAGAAACGTATGTGCCTATTCATCTTAAAACCAAAGAAGGCATTATTAGTGCAATGGAAATGCTTCATCATTCTTTGCATTGTGGCAAAGCGCTTCATAAAATAATAAACGATATTCCTTCTTCTACGCATAATGAGTTTATACTGATTACTGATGAAAAATTGATAAGTGATGCAAACTTTCAATCATTGTTCTCACAAATAAATGAATCGTTGAGTTTTATTGTGATGGTTGACAGAAACGGAGAGCTTCATTTTTATGAGTGCATTAAAGGGAAAATGAAATTGCTGAGCAAAGCTAAATTTGAGCTTGATGAAATATTATTTGAAACAGGCAGGCAAATTTCATTTGCAAAAACAGCAAATGATGAGTTGCCAAAATATGTTTTATTAGAACAGGTGCCATTATTATACCCTCAAATCAGGATAAACGAAGATGAAAAAAAATTTTTTTATCAGAGTAATTTAGGCTTGCTTGCTATTACCGAAAATCAAAGACTTCTTTTTGTGCTAAACAGACAAGAAGGAGCTAAAGAGCTGCTGAATAATGTTGAAGAAGGCATTTATGCATTCGGTTTTAACGAGGAGCAGAAGTTTTATTTGATGGTTTATAATAGAAGCGATATAATTTTTAAATTATATAAACTGGAAATTAAAACCGGAAAAGTTGAAAGTATTGATTTTTCAGAAGAAATCACCAAGTTCCCAAAGAGAGTCGTATTTCAAAACAACAAGTTTATTATTGATGCATTTAAGCGGGTTTATATTTATGATTGTGAAATAAATTCATTTATTGAAAATGAATTCCAAAACTATGAAAGACTATTTCAAGAGAAAGAAAAAAAACAAGAAAAAATGCCCCATCGCTTCAGGTTCAATAATGATAATGTTTTAACGAACATAAAATCAATTTTCATTAACGATGCAGGTGAGCTTTCTTTTGATAAGCATTCATTAAGCCTGCTCGATAAACAGAATTTTAAAATTAGTACAATAGCAACTGTGAAAAATAAAAATAATATAGCCTCATTGTATGAAGCTGATTATAGGCCTTTGAACAATAAGCGGTTGAAATTTAAAAAATTCATCTGGCATAATGGAAGTGAAGCGGTGATTGATTCAAGGGGGCTTTTGCATTTAAGAAGCTCGGATAAAACACTACCAGAAATTACCATTATTATGGCGTTGGCACAGACCACCGCTTGCTGGGCATCTGATGGCAATATAAGCGGTGCAGATTATTTCATGGATGGCTATAACCCTAAACGGATCGGTGCAGCTGATTTTTATCAGAAATATATCAAAGCATTTATTGATAAACTTAACAGCTAATGAAATTAAGGCTGAAATATAATAACAATATTCACCAATCAGTTCACGCAGCTTTCGTAAGAGGCGAGAAGCCTGATATTTGGCTAAAAGAAATCGACAAATGGAATGCAGCTCCGGAGGAATTGGATTGTTATCTTATGCCAGGATCAATAAATTCTTCAGAAGTCTCAGGTTTATTTATTGTATTTAAAAAGCCGGAATTTGCTAAACAATTTCAGTTATTGGATATATACACATGTGTGCATGATAAAATTTTTATTCCGGCAAATACAATGCTGCTGCCGCAATTGAGCAAAGAAGAAATCAGAGATATTTTTTTATATGATGTCCATGTATTTCACCCTGTAATCGGGTTAGTGGGCTTTGAAAGCAAAGACAAAATTGATTTGGCCGAATTGCTTTGTTTCCGGGAAGAGCAGCTAACAGATTGGGGTTTTGCACATCCGGGAATTCAACCGAAGCCAGCTTTTAAACAAATCACTGTCATTCCACCTGAGCCTGAAGAGCTAATAAATTCAATCAAAAATGAAATCGGGCAAAAAGCATTGACAGACATCCCAGGTGAAGGAGCTGGCGATAATGTGTTTGATAAGATAACAGATTTCTTCAAGCTGATTTTTTTGGGAAGCATACTTGGTTTAATGAAACTGTTCAACAAAGTTTTGCCTGAAGGAAATAAAATAAAAAAAGACGCGTCTGGGAAAAAAGGATTATTTCAAAAACTTGAAGAATGGATAAGCATAAATTTGGAAGAACTACAAAGAAAAAGAGATGATGAAATAAAACGCCTTCTTGATTTATTAGATGAAAACACGAATGAAGGATTGCAATATGCTATACCATTGAATTCGCCTTATCTCAACAGAGGGAAGCAAACATCATCATCAACATTGACAAGAAGGCCATTGCAGTTTAATTTAGGAAAATTAGGTGGAGGTACTGCAACTGAGTTTTGGGATATTGGTAACCGTTATGACGAGCTTCGTACAAAATATTTAAAAGCAGCGCAAAAAGAAATTGAACAAAAAGATTTTAAAAAGGCTGCATACATATACGCTCATTTATTGGGCGATTATTCCGGAGCAGCAAGTGTGCTTAAGCAAGGCAATATGTTTCGCGAAGCTGCAGCTTTGTATAAAGATCACCTGAAAAACCAGGTGGCTGCTGCAGAATGTCTGGAACAGGGAGGGCTGTATCTGGAAGCGATTGAGCTCTACAAAAATTTATACCGAGATGAAAAAGTAGGCGATTTATACAAATCACTGCAACAACAGGAAAAAGCTGATTATTATTATGAAAAATACATCAGCTCAAAACTTGCACATAATGATTATTTGGATGCGGCAAGGGTGATGGAAGAAAAGATGGATAATACGGATCGGGCAAGCAATACGCTGCTTGACGGTTGGGAAAATTCATACATGCATGAAAACTGCCTGAAAAAATATTTCGATATACAATTCAGGTGCAACGAAAAAAACCTTAGCCATAAAATAAAAGAGGTATTTCAAAAACATACTTCACAAACTAAACGGGTTTCTTTGTTGAACGTACTTGAATATGTAAATAAGAAAAAGAAAGATGAGCGAACAGCATCAGCCAGCCTTGAAATTGCTTATGAAATTGTTAGTAATGAAACAGAAAGAAAAAATGCAGTTGTCTTGCACCATCTAAAAAAATTTCTTCCTGAAGACAGGCTGATATCTTCAGATATTAATCGGTATACTAATGCACTAAGAAACCATACTTTTCAAAAAAAGCCAGAACAGGTTTTTTATCTTGACAATACAATAAAGTGGATAAAAGCAGTCTGGCATCGCAATCAATTTTTGGTACTTGGTGTAAAGGACTCGTGCCTGCAGTTGGCTCGTGGCAATT
>DATGIX010000004.1:0-7124 GCA_035295505.1 Puia sp.
TGTTTTTGATAATCGCCGGTTTCAGGAAATGATTGCTGAAAAGATTTTAATAATGGCAACTGGACTATTTTTTGCCAGTAATCATCCTGCCATTGGTTGCCGAGATTTTCTTTCGTAGCGCGGTCAGCTTTGATAATACGAAAATATAATCTTGAAAAATTTCTATAATTTACCAGCGTTCTGAAAGGCAGATTCGGGACATTCACTTTTTCAAGCTGCATGTTCAGTTCTTTATGCAGGATTTGGTTTAGCAAATTCTGGCAATTTGCTTTTCCTTCTGAACTGTCTTTCTGCGAGATTACTTTTTCGCAAATCTCTTTTGCTTTCAGGTATGCATATCTGTTAGATGTGTCAGTGAGCGCATTATACTGAGCAGCTTTTGTTGAAAATTGTTCTGCTTGTAAATACCATGCTTGTGCAGCGGCAGGTTCGTTCTGATATTTATTAGTAATGTTTTCAAGAGATTTGAAATACAATTCATCTTTATTATCTATCACCGCATATTGATTCGCAAAAACTAATCTTTCAATATCGACATCAATCAATGCATCAGGTTTTGCGTCATTAGAATGAAATAATAATAACTGCTGAAATAATTGCAGCGCTTTAAAATGAAGAGAAGCGGAATCGCTTGCTTTGAAGTGATAATAAGCAAACACACTTTTATCAGCAAAAACTTCGGCATTATTTATTTCAAAAGCATAAGCCGGTTTATTAATATCGCGTTCATCATTCTTAAAATAATCCAACGCACGATGGGCGAGCAAATCAAACAATGTCGGTCGCAGATAGCGGACATTGCCTTTAATAATAATAGCATCAAAAGGTTCAAGCTTTGTTTGCTGCAACAGTTTTTCATTTTTGAGAGAAGCAAGGTATAGCTCGCTGATTTTTTTGTGGAAATCATCCAGGCTCCATGTAGTAATATCATCTTTCTTAAAATTAACTGTGGCAGTACGATTATAAAACCGATATCGGTTTTGTTGAAAATAATTCCAATATGCTTCTGCCAGAATGCTTGCCAGTATTGATTTCGAAGGCTCACTAATTAGTGTGATTTCTTTTTCGAGGTCATTAATATTTTTTTTCGGAGCGCCTTCCAATTTCGATTCCTGCAAATTCATTTTGTACAACAATGCCTTAATAAGCTGTGCATCGTTCTTATCTTTTTTTGCTGTTGCATAAATGGAATTCACTTCCTCTAACGCAGATTGAGTTAATCCTTTTTTAGTAATCAGCGAGTCAATTTTCTTCCATTTCTCTGCATAATTATTTTGCAGGTTCTGTGCACTGAGCTGAGCGAAACAAAAGATTGAAAATATTAGTACAGCAATATTCCTGATGTTCATGTAAAGGTTTTTTAAAGTTACTTTTTGTTTGGATAAGAGATGCAACAATATGCTTTTTTGCATAAAGAGGGAATTTAACCGCAGAGAATATCAAAGTGTGCCATGCCTAATCAAGCATGATAACTTTTGTTTAGTTATTGGAGGCGTGGTACACTTGACTAAACTCGTTGCGGAAATTTCTTTAACGTCACTATAACTCTTCTTTCTTAAACAAATCAAACCCTGCAACATCTTATTAACGAGTTCATTTTTTACTAACAATTAAAAACAAAAATTATGAAAGCAAAATTTACACTTCTTATTGCAGCAGGTTTATTAGTTTCAGTTGCAACAATGGCGCAGGATCGCGGCTATGATAATGACCATCGCGATAATGGTTTCCGCAGCGACAATCGTTACGAGCGCCGAGATAATTTCGATTACAGAACTAAAATGTTCAATCTTCAGCAACAGTTAAATCATGAAATGGATGAGCTTGACCGCGCAAGACAATGTGGTGACTGGCAGAAAGCACGCCACGAAAAACGTGAGATTGCTGAAATCCGTTTTGAAATAAAAAAACTTCAGCGCCATAAATATTTTGATAACGATTACCACGACAGGTTCTAATTGGCCTTCATTTTCATAGATAGTTTTTTAAAACAAAAACCCCCCGATTTTCATCGAGGGGGTTTTCTAGTGGTACGATCAACAACGTCCAGATGTAATATATTGAAGGCAGGCACTGCCGTGGTTTCTGTTTTATTTGAACTCTTCATCTATTATTATTGTATAAACGATTCACACAATAAAAATCTTCATTCATTTAAAACGCACAGGTTTAGCAGGAAGTAAACTTTCGGGCGAATTACTTTTTTAATTTCAAACGACTACGATTAGGATGTATTTCAGGCAGGTAACTAAGGAAAGCAGATTGTTCTTAAAAACAGAGCGAAAGTAGAGATTCGTTTTGTTATTCAAAACATAAAATCCTAACATTCTGTGGAAAAATCGAAAAATATTTTTGCTTGAAAAACCAACACAAACTCTTATGCGCAAATTTTGCTCTCGAAGAAGTACGAAAATTTTATACAATCAACTTAGCGGAAATAATTTTTATAAACTTTTCAACCATCATTTACCAATGACAACTTACTACTCGCCACTCACTTAATCACTTTCGCCATCATCGCTCCAATATCCGCAGGGCTTTTCACCACATGAATGCCACACTCTTCCATGATTTTCATTTTCGCAGCAGCCGTGTCATCAGCACCACCGATGATTGCGCCGGCATGTCCCATTCTTCTTCCGGGAGGAGCAGTTTGTCCGGCAATAAATCCAACCACCGGTTTTGTACCATTTTCTTTTATCCATCTTGCGGCATCAGCTTCCATGCTTCCACCGATTTCTCCAATCATCACGATGCCTTCTGTTTCAGGGTCGTTCATCAATAATTCAACAGCTTCTTTGGTGTTGGTGCCGATAATCGGGTCGCCACCAATGCCCACAGCTGTTGATATTCCAAGGCCGGCTTTTGCAACCTGATCGCTTGCTTCGTAAGTTAATGTTCCCGATTTAGAAACGATGCCGATTTTCCCTTTCTTGAAAACAAAGCCCGGCATGATGCCTACTTTGCATTCATCAGCAGTTATAACACCCGGACAATTCGGCCCGATTAATCGGGTAGGCTTGCCCGTTAAATAATTTTTCACTTTCACCATATCCTGCACAGGAATGCCTTCCGTGATGCACACAATCAGCGCAATGCCCGCTTCCGCAGATTCCATAATCGCGTCGGCAGCAAATGCAGGCGGAACAAAAATAATGGAAACATTTGCACCCGTTTTTTTCACGGCATCGGCAACGGTATTAAAAACGGGGCGGTCGAGATGTTGCGTACCGCCTTTGCCCGGCGTAACGCCGCCAACCACATTCGTACCGTATTCAATCATTTGTGTTGCATGAAAAGTGCCTTCCGTTCCGGTAAAGCCCTGCACAATAATCTTCGAATTTTTATTCACCAAAATGCTCATAGCAGAAAAATTATAATTTGCCCAAAAATAGGATATTCTCAGTTTCCAGTTTCAAGTTTTCAATTTCCGGTTCTTATTAATAGCAAGTTGCTGAAATTTTTTAGTTTTTTTATTAGGATACGAGCGATGGTTTTTCATAGCATCATTGTCCGCCGCGGCGGATCCGTTCATCGGTAGAATATCTATTGAGCTTTAGGCTGAGGATGTATTTTCAAAATTAATTAGTGAGTTACATGTCATGGCGAGGAACGAAGCCATCTGCTCTATGAACTAAATGCAACTTGAAATTAATTTCAAACAACAATAGTCCTAAGATTAATCATAGAGTTACCGTCATGCCTGCGCAGGCAGGTATCCCATGCATTTAGTTTGATGTTATTGTCAGTGGGATTCCCGCATTCGCGGGAATGACGGTAAGAGCGTAACTAAGTAATAAACAGCAATACTCTTAAGATGACTCAAGGAAGTTATTATCATTCCCCGGCCTTTAGTTCCCAGGCGAGTTTCCGCATTACGCATTTCCAGTCTCATGAAACCTGCGTGAGCCTCGCCTGAGAATTCATGATGATAAATGTTATACTCACTGACGCACCCAAAGGACTACAAACTCCAAACTACAAACCCGAAACTTTTTCATTTCGTCGCTAACTTTCTCGTTCTCGTCTCATTTGCAAATAAAATTCTAATTACGATATTAGTTTTGTGCCGTCATTATTTATTTCAAAACATTCAACATAAAAAACTAAGAAAATGAAAAAGAAAATCTCAATGCTCGCAGCAGCATTCATCCTCACCATCACAGTTACTTTTGCAAATGGCACAACCAAAGAAATTCCTAATGCCATACAAGCTGATTTCAGCAGACATTTTGCTACCGCTCAAAATGTGAGCTGGCAAAAAGAAAATAATTACTATCAGGCAAGCTTTGCTTTGCATGGAAATGTGCTCGTTGCTTATTACTCAAGCGATGAAGACTTTATCGGTGTTTCGCATAACATTTTATCAGACAAGCTCCCGATGATGTTGCAGGCAGGTTTGAAAATGGATTATCAAGGCTATTGGATCACAGAGTTAATGGAATTTACAGCAAAGCATCAGTCAGGTTATATCATTAAATTGGAAAATGCAGACGAGTCAGTTGTTTTAAAAAGCGATAATCTGAACAATTGGTCTGTATATAAAAAAACAAAAAAGGATTAAGATAAAGAGGTGCATTTATCTACAAAGAACCCCGCATAAATTTCAAAGTTTCATGAAATTTTTGCGGGATTTCTTGTTGAAATAGTAGAGTGCCACAGTTTCAAACCGTGGCACTCTTCTTCGATGTTGCTTCCTGCCTTTGCGTTAAACCCGTATTTTTGCACATCATGCTACAGGAAAAGATCAAGCAGCTCGCAAAACAATACTCACCGGAATTTATTGAAGCAAGACATCATTTGCATGCGCATCCCGAATTAAGCTATAAAGAATTTGAGACTTCAAAGTTTGTACAACAAAAACTCACAGAGTTTGGAATTCCATTTGAAATCAAAGCAACAACAGGGGTCATCGGTTTAATAGAAGGAAAAAATCCATCAAAAAAAATAATTGCATTGCGTGCCGATATGGACGCATTGCCGATCAAAGAAGAAAATGATGTTCCTTACAAATCACAAAATGAAGGCGTGATGCATGCGTGCGGGCATGATGTGCACACATCCGTTTTATTAGGTGCATCAAAAATTTTAAGCGAATTAAAAAATGAGTTTGAAGGAACGATAAAATTAATATTTCAGCCGGGTGAAGAAAGAAACCCCGGTGGCGCAAGTTTGTTAATTAAAGAAAATGTTCTGGAGAATCCAAAACCTGAAGCAATTGTTGCATTACATGTTCATCCGGGATTGGAAACAGGCAAATTAAGTTTCCGCAGCGGAGTCGTGATGGCAAGCGCAGATGAGATATACATTACCGTTAGAGGCAAAGGTGGCCATGCAGCCGCGCCACATATAACTTCAGATACAATTTTAATTGCATCTCACTTAGTAGTTGCCTTGCAACAAATCATTAGTCGCAACAGAAATCCGTTTTCTCCATCAGTATTAACCATTTCATCTTTTCAGGGTGGCTATACGACAAACGTCATTCCCAGCGAAGTGAAGCTGATGGGCACTTTCCGCGCCATGGACGAGGAATGGCGCTTTAAAGCGCATGAGCTTATCCGCAAGGAGGCAATTGGTTTAGTTGAAAGCATGGGCGCAGCAATTGATTTGCATATTGATGTCGGTTATCCGGTTGTTCAGAACAATGACAAGTTGAATTTATTAGCAGTTGAGCAAGCAAGCATTTACATGGGTGCAGAAAATGTTTCAGAAACGGAGATGCGCATGGGTGCAGAAGATTTCGGCTATTATACACAAAAAATTCCCGGATGTTTTTTCCGACTTGGCGTGATGAATAAAGAAAAAGGAATTACTTCAGGAGTTCATACTCCAACTTTTAATATTGATGAATCTGCGATTGAAATTGGTATGGGAATGATGGCTTGGCTGGGAAGTTCATTAAAGCCTTAAAGTTTTTCTGTAAATTCAACATTCAATTCAACAATTATGAGACTAACTGCTATCAGAATTTCTATTCTGTTGTTTTCGTTTTCTATTACTCAAAAAAATTTTTCACAAACAAAGGCTGATGACAAATACAGCCGTCAGGAAGTAATGATTCCTGCTCGTGATGGAATCAAATTGCACACTGTCATCTTCACGCCAAAAAATCAAGCAGAAGCTTTGCCTTTTTTGTTGGAGCGAACACCTTACGGCGTCAGCGATTACCCAAGCCCTGAAAAAAATGGCTACATAAAAGATATGGCTGATGATGGCTACATTTTTGTTTATCAGGATATACGTGGCCGTTACCTTTCAGAAGGCACATTTGCTATGCAGCGTTTCAATAGAAATAAAAAAGACCCGAAAGCCATTGATGAAAGCACAGATACTTACGATACCTTTAATTGGCTATTAAAAAACATCAAGAACAATAATGGCAAGGCAGGCATGTATGGTATTTCTTATGATGGCTGGACAACCGTGATGGGAGCGCTTGATCCGCATCCTGCGCTGGTAGCGGTTTCCGAGCAGGCTACTCCTTCTGATATGTTTTTGGGTGACGACTTTCATCACAATGGCGCATTTCGTTTGAGCTACGGTTTTGAATATGCTTTTATGGAAGAAGCAACTAAAACAGATTCACTTTTCCCGTTTGATAATTATGACACATATGAATGGTATTTGAAACTCGGCCCTTTATCAAACGTGAATAAAAAATATTTCTTTAATAAACTTCCGTCGTGGAATGATTTTGTGAATCACCCGAACTACGATGAGTTCTGGAAAAAGCAATCAACACCTTATCGTCTCGATTCACCACGTGTTCATATCATGAATGTTGCCGGCTGGTGGGACCAGGAAGATTTTTATGGCCCGCAAAAAGCTTATGAAAAATGGGAGAAGACGGATGTGCATCACAAGAATTATATAGTCATCGGCCCGTGGAATCATGGAGGATGGGCTGGTGGGCCTGGAGATAAATTAGGTAATATAAATTTCGACTCGCCCACAGGAGAAAAATTCAGAAAGGAGATTCAGGCGAGATGGTTTGCTTATTACCTGAAAGGAAAAGGCGACGGCAATTTTGCAGAAGCGATCACATTTCAGACTGGTAGCAACACATGGAAAAACTATGATAGCTGGCCGCCAAAAAATGCGGTAAAGAAAAATTTATATTT
>DATGIX010000005.1:0-14490 GCA_035295505.1 Puia sp.
CAAAAAATCTTTTGATAATAAAACTGTGATGGTGCCGACGCTTGCACCCAACACTTTCCTAACTCCAATTTCCTTTGTTCTGTTCTCAGCCATATAATTTGCCAGCCCAAATAAACCGAGGCAGGAAATAAATATGCTGAGACCGGCAAATAAGAGCGACAATTTCCCTGTACGGCTTACTTCCCTGAATTTTCTGTCGTAAGCTTCGTCTGCAAAAACATATTCAAACGGATATTGAGGATTGTATTTTTTGAATATTGCTTCTGCCTTTGAAAGATTTACTGCAGTTGAGTTTGCCGTGTTTAATTTGAAATGAAGTACCTGGAAAAAATAAGAAGGACCTTTTATAATTGTCGGATTAATGGTTGCTTCAAAAGGCGATTCCAGAATAAAATCTTTGATCACGCCTACCACATTCCATTTTTCTGTGTACCCTGTTCTCCTGATAATTTGCCCAACAGGATTTTTCAGGTGCATGGCTTTCACTGCTGATTCATTCAGCAATACAGCCATTGTATCAGCTTTATAATTATATATATCAATATCTCTTCCTTCCAGCAATTGAAGCCCCATCGTTTTCACAAAACCTGCGTCAGCACCCATTTCAACAAATTCAGTTCTGTTATCTGCTTTAGTAGCGCCATTCCATTCATAACCACTTCCGCTGCTCCACCTTTGAGTGATAGGATTAGCCGTTCTTGTTACAGAAACTGCTGCTCCGCTACTCAGCAATTCGTTTTTAATTAACTGATAATTTTTATCAGCGTCTCCCTGCATGAATGTGAATGCAAGATTATTTTTATTATATCCCAAATCACGTTGCTGGGCATAATCCACCTGATGCTTCACAATAATTGTTGAAATAATAAGGATGATCGCAAATGTGAATTGAAGCACCACAAGCACTTTGCGTGGAGTTAATGCTGCGCTCACATTTTTGAATGTTCCTTTCAGCACCTTCACAGGCGAGAATGACGACAAGTAAAGAGCAGGATAACTTCCGGCAATAAGACCAGTGAAAGCAACAAATGCAATTGCAAAAAGCCAATATGATCTATTGTTATAATCAATGGAAAGCGTTTTGCCTACAAGCAAATTGAATGGTGACAGGCAAAGTTGCACCATCACAATCGCAATGATAAATGCAATCACAGAAAGTGTAACGCTCTCGCCAATAAATTGTAAAATCAATGATCCTCTTTGTGCGCCGGAAACTTTTCTAATGCCAACTTCTTTCGCTCTCTTCTCACTTCTTGCAGTGCTTAGGTTCATGAAATTGATGCAGGCAATCAGTAAAATAAATACGGCGATGATAACGAACAGTCTCACCATTTCAATTCTTCCGCCAACTAATTTTCCGTTTTCTGAACGTGAGTATAAATATTCCCTGCTCATCGGGTGCGTGAACAATTCTGCTTTTGATTCATAAGTTTGCCCTTTTGTGCGGTCAATGATGATGTTTTTTATTTTAGCATCAAAAGCATTTTGTGATGATGCATCTTTCAGCATCACATAAGTATCAGTGAAATTATTTGTCCAGTTAAAATCAGACCAGCCGAGTTTTTCATAAAAACTCCATGGCAATATATATTCGAAACTGAACGAAGTGTTTTCCGGCAGATTCTTCAACACGCCGGTTACTTTAAAATTTGCATTGCTGTCAATGCGAACGATTTTTCCGAAAGCATCTTCATTGCCGAATAATTTTTTTGCAAGATTTTCCGTTAGCACAATTCCTGAACTGCTGTTCAATGCTTGTGCAGCATTGCCTTTGATAAGCGGGAAACTGAACATGGTCAGAAAGCTGCTATCAGCAAATGCACCTCTTAAATTCAAATGTTTTTCACCGGCGCTCACCAGAAAAGTGATGTTGTTATATCTGGTTGCCTGAGCTACTTCAGGATAATCATGTTGTAAAGTCGGTGCGAGAATATTGGGTGTTCCATCAACTGCTCTTAGCAATCCGTTGATCTGATTTTTTCTATACATTTTGTAAAGCCTTTCTGTATTAGAAAAAAACCGATCAGTCCCTACTTCATTTTGGACCCATAATAAAATCAGCATGGCGCTTGCCATACCAATTGAAAGACCAAGAATATTAATAGCTGACGTTCCTTTGTTACGGCTTAATTTGCGGATCGTGATCTTCAAAAAATTTCTAAACATGAAAAATGATTTTTAGATTTTTGATTTTGTGACGTCTGATTTTTTCAACCTTTGCAATTTTGATGAATTATTAATTATCAATTATTAATTCTTCATTCGCACATTTGCAATTTTTTACACTTGCACATTATTCCGTTCTCAAACTCTTCACCGGGTTTGCCACCGCAGCTTTGATTGCCTGAAAGCTGATTGTTGCAAATGCAATCATTAATGCAGACAGGCCTGCGATTACAAACACCCACCATGTGATGCTTGTGCGATACGCAAAATCATGAAGCCAGATGTTCATTCCGAACCATGCGATCGGCGAGGCAATCACAATTGCAATCAACACCAGTTTTATAAACTCAATGGATAAAATGTTCACGATATTTGAAACGCTAGCGCCCAACACTTTTCTCACTCCAATTTCTTTGGTGCGCTGAATAGTGCTATATGATGCAAGGCCCAATAATCCTAAACAAGAAATGAAAATCGCAAGCACTGCGAAATTGGTGAAGAGGTTGCCGAATTTTTCTTCAGCACGATATTGTTTATCAAAAAATTCATCCAGAAAATAATAATCAAACGGACGATTAGGGATTGTGCTGTTCCATTTCTTTTCAATGGATTTTATAGTTGACTGCAAGTTTGCTGACGACACTTTTATAGAAATCAATCCCAACGCCCAGGGCTCATAGCGCATGACCAAAGGATTTATATTTTGCTGTAGCGAGTGATAATGAAAATCTTTCAGCACGCCAATAATTTTTCCTTTGCTTCCCCACTGGCTGTAATTTCTGCCAATAGCATCGTTGGGGTTCAAATATCCCAATGACCTTGCAGCGCTTTCATTAATCACCATCGCCTGCGTGCTGTCTGTTTTAAAATCTCCGGAGAAACCGCGACCTGCAACGACTTTGAATTGGTATTGATTGATATAATTAAAATCAACAAAATATAAATCAAGATTTGTTTTTTGAATATCCCCAGCTTTGTTCTGCATTTCCGAATAAGCAGAAGTGTGGCCGCTACCGGGAACGCTCGATGAATAAGTGGTTGAAAGCACTCCCGGCTCAGTTGAGAGCGATTGCTTAAACACATCTTTATTTTTATCAAAATTTGTATTGATAACAATCGTTTGGCTTTTGCTAAAGCCAAGATCCTGATTGCGCATGTAATTGAGCTGCGTGTAAACAACAATAGTCCCTACAATCAAAACAATCGAAATAGTGAATTGAAAAACAACCAATCCCTTTCTTAATATCAATCCTTTTGTAGTTGTTGAAAAACTTCCTTTCAGAACGCTCACAGGCTTAAAGGAAGAAAGAACTAATGACGGATAAAAACCTGCCATCATTCCTATGACAATTGAAAGAAGAAAAAGAATGAAAATATATGATGGATTATTAAAAATATTTGTGCTTATTGTTTTTCCTGCAAGCTGGTTGAATAACGGCATTGCTATGGAGCATAATAAAACTGATAATACAAATGCTATTAAGCAAATAACTATGGACTCGCCAATGAACTGCCTGGTCAGCTGAAGCTTTCCGGCACCGACTACTTTTCTGATGCCTACTTCTTTTGCCCGCTCGGTGCTTCGCGCTGTTGTGAGATTAATAAAATTAATGCACCCAATCAGCAAAATGAAAATGCCGATTACTGAAAAAATACGCACGTTACTAATGCTTCCTTTTACGAAATTGTCGCGTTTCGATTTTAGATATGCATCATGCAATGTCTCGAGGCTTAGATAATCCTGCATTTGCAATTCTTTTGCCTGGCGGCCATGATGAAATTCCATGAACGCCGGGAATTTCGCTTCAAGCGCTTTTACATTTGTGTTTGGCTTCAACAAAAGATAGGTATAGAACATGTGGTTTGTCCATTCACTGTCTGAAGTAGCAAATCCATAAATCTGTTTGTAAGAAGACATAGACACGAACATGTTCGCTTTGATCTGTGAATTTTCAGGAATGTCTTTCATTACACCCGTAACTGTGGCATTGATTGCAGCTCCGGTAAGCAGCACTTGTTGCCCTAATGGATTCGCGTTGCCGAAATATTTTTTCGCTGTCGTCTGAGACATGATGATGCTCATCGGCTCTTTCAGTGCCGTATTTTTATTTCCTGCGATGAGCGGGAAATCAAATACATTAAATAATGTAGAGTCTGCAAGCACTGAATATTCTTCCTGAAATTTCACATCTCCTTTTTTAACCAGATATCCGTCCCATCCTAATCTCACTGCATCTTCCACTTCCGGAAAATCTTTTTTCACATTTATGGCAATAGGTGCCGATGTTATTCCCTGCGTTGTAATTGTTTCAGATGGCGTTTTCACATCAGCCACAATTCGATAAATGCGATCCGCTTTTGTGTGAAAACTATCATAGCTTGTTTCAAAGCGCACATATAAAAAAATCAGGAAGCATGCTGCTATGCCCACAGCTAATCCCAAAATATTAATGAAAGAAAAAGCTTTGTGCCTCCAAAGGCTCCTAACCGCGATTTTGAAATAATTTTTAAGCATGCCAAAGAGTTTTTATGCCTGATTTTGTGATGTACGATTTGTCCGGTTCATACAATTCTTTTGAATTATTAATTACTAATTATCAATTCTTAATTTTTCATTCGCACATTATTCCGTCCTAAGGCTTTTCACCGGGTTCGCCACCGCAGCTTTGATTGCCTGATAGCTTACTGTTATTATTGTGATCATTAATGCGCCAATGCCCGCAGCCGCAAAAATCCACCATGAAATCCCTGTTCTATATTGATAGTTCTGCAACCAATTGTGCATAAAATAATATGCACTGGGTATTGCTATCAATAATGATATTATTACGAGCATCACAAATTCTTTTGATAATAATCTCCATACATTAAATACAGATGCGCCCAGCACTTTTCGCACGCCAATTTCCTTTGTGCGCTGCTCGGCGATAAACGATGCCATTCCGAATAATCCGAGGCAGCTAATAAAAATGGCAAGCACCGCAAAAAAACTGGCCAGCTTTCCAATGCGCTGCTCATTGCCGAATTTTTGGGCATAAGCTTCATCAATAAACTTATAATTGAAAGGCTCTGAAGGATTATATTTTTTGAATGCTGCTTCTATTTTTTTCAGCGATTGGCTGGCACTTGCGAGCGGATTCAATTTTGCCGTGATGACATTGCCCGGATAAGTGTAAGTATGATATAGCGTAGGTCTTATCGGCTCGTAAGGCGATTCAGTGATGAGATCTTTTACGATGCCGATAATTTTAAAAGGTTCTCCATCCCATTTCACGATTTCACCTATCGGATTTTTGAAACCAATAAATTTTGCAGCAGATTCATTCAATATAAAAGCGGCGGTATCGGAAATAAAATCTTTCGAAAAATCCCTTCCTGCAATAATTTGCCAGCCGACTGTTTTGCCGTAATCCTCCGAAACATCAATGTTTGGAAATTCTACACCCTGTGTTGGGTCTTTTCCTTTCCAGTCGAAACCTGAATTGGTTGACCAAACGCTTGTGGTCGGGCTATTCGATTCCGCAATTGATGCAACTGCCCCATTGCTGGTTAGTTCATTTTTTATTACATCAAAATGCTTGTGTATATTATCGGTGATGACTGACATGGTGACAAGCCCATTGCGGTTATAACCAATGGGGCGATCTTTTGCGAATTGGATCTGTTGAAAAATGACAATCGTTCCGATGATCAAAATAACGGAAACAGTAAACTGCACAACTACTAATACTTTGCGCGGCACAGATGCAAACCGCCCTGCTTTGAATGTTCCTTTTAAAACTTTCACAGGATTAAATGATGATAAATACAATGCAGGATAACTTCCTGCGATGAGCCCGGTAATGATGCTAAATCCGATTCCCATCAGCCAGAATAATGGGCTGTTCCATAAGATGGATATTTTTTTCCCCGAGACATTATTGAAGAAAGGCAATATCAGTTGCACAAGCAATAAGGATAATGCAAATGCGAGAACAGCCACCAGCAAGGACTCGCTGAAGAATTGAAATATCAATTGAACACGAAGCGACCCCACTGATTTTCTGATGCCAACTTCTTTTGCACGTTTCTCTGAACGTGCTGTACTGAGGTTCATGAAATTAATGCATGCGAGCAATAATACGAATGTGCCGATGATGCCAAACAGCCAAACGTATTGTATACGGCCCCCGACGCTCATGCCATTTTTAAAATCAGAATACAAATGCCATTTGCTCATTGGGAATAAAAAAACTTCATTCTTTTCTTTGAGCTCTGTTTTATTGGCATTGATGCGCTTGACATCTTTGATTTTTGCTGACACTTTTTTTATCTCTGCATTTTCATTCAGTTCAGTAAAAACAGAATAGCAATTGCAGCGCCATTGGTCGCTCTCGTATTTGAATCCCTGAATAGTGGCGAACATTTCCCATGTCGCAATAAAATCTGTTCCCGAAAATGATGAGTTGTCAGGGAAATTTTTATAGACACCGGTCACTTTTAAGTTCTGCGCATTATCCATCTTCATCATTTTGCCAATTGGATCAGCATCGCCGAAATATGCTTTTGCAGCTGTTTCAGAAAGCATGATGGAAGATGGATCATCCAGTGCGCTTTTTGATCCATTTAGTATTTCGATCGAAAACATATCAATAACCGATGGCCCAAAAAAAGTCCCGTTCGTCATCAATGTCTTCTCTCCGAACGCAAGGATATGGCCATCATTCCATGAAGCCATTGTGATATTTTTGAAATCATTTCCAAAACTTCTCCTGAGCTCATCGCCCATCGGATGTGGGAGCGTAAAACCTGTTCCCACTTCATTATTCATCGTCGCATTTTGCCCAACCTGAGCGATCCGATCATAATTTTTAAAATTTTTGTTGAACGAAAGCTCATCATAAATCCACAGGCCGATGAGGATAGCAACAGCCATGCCTACCGCAAGCCCGCTGATGTTGATAAAAGAAGAAGTTTTGTTTTTCAACAAATTTCTCCAGGCGATTTTGAAATAGTTTTTAAGCATAAAACAGGAATTTTTTTATGTCTGATTTTAAGATGTCTGATTTCTTCCGAAGAATTATTAATTACTAATTATCAATTATTAATTTCTATTCGCTCCTCAGCGTTTTCACCGGATTGCTCATCGCTGCCTTGATTGCCTGAAAGCTGATTGTTATTAATGCGATGAACGCCGCTATTAATCCCGCCACCACAAATACCCACCATGAAATACTTGTGCGATATGCAAAGTTCTCCAGCCATTTGTGCATGCCCCACCATGCCAGTGGAAATGCAAAAACTGCAGAAACAATAATCAGTTTCAAAAAATCTTTGGAGAGCATGCTCACAATACCGCTCACGCTTGCGCCTAAAACTTTTCTGATGCTGATTTCTCTCATGCGCAATTGTGTTGCATATGCAGCAAGACCTAATAATCCAATGCATGCAATGAAAATCGCCAACACAGAAAAAATGGTGAATATTCTTTGTGTTCTTTGTTCGGCTTCATATTGTTCAGCGAGCGTGCGATCCAGAAAATCATAATGAAATGGTTTCTCGGGAACAAATTCTTTCCATGTTTTTTCAATGGTTTCAATGGCAGATTTAAAATTATCAGATTTGATGCGCACACCTGTTGTTCCCATTGCCCCACGGAATTTTTCAGCATTTATAAAAACAAGCGGTTCAATTTTTTGATGCAACGATTGATAATGGAAGTCTTTTGCAACACCAACAATAGTATAAATAGTTTCTTCACCATTTTGTCCATTGAAATCAGGGCTTGTAATTCTTGCGCCAATTGGATTTTTCAATCCGAGCTCTTTAACAGCTTGCTCATTCATCACCATCGCCAAAGAATCTGTTGAAAATTGTTTTGAAAAAAATCTGCCTTCTTTTAATTGCAGATCTAATATGGGAGCAAACTGATCGTCCACAATTACTGCTCTTCCCGTCATCGGCTGTTTTGAATTGAGTTCCTGGAATGCGCTTCCAAAGAAGCCTCCTTGTCCCGGAAGAGAGGAACAATTACTGACTGCTTCAACCCCGGAAATTTTTGCGACTTCGTTATTAAATGCTTTTACTTTTTCTCTTAGCAAATCAGCTCTTTCAATTTCAATGATATGATCTTTGCGAAAACCAAGTTTATCGCCCAACATATATTGCATTTGCTGGTTCACGATAATAGTGCAAATGATAAGAATTACTGAAATGGCAAATTGAAAAACAACCAAACCATTTCGGAGTGCAGTGCCATATTTATTTGATTTGAATTTTCCCTTCAACACCATAATCGGTTTGAAAGAGGAGAGCACAAAGGCAGGATAAAGACCAGCAATAATTCCAATGAAAATGGCAAATGCAAACAGCAAAATAATTTTTACCGGTTCAATGAAATAAGTAATGGTAAGCTCTTTGCCTGATACTTTGTTAAATAATGGCAACAGTAAAACGATCAATAAAACTGCCACCACCATGCTCAGAAGGCTTACCATTACTGATTCCAGCAGGAATTGCCAGATCAAAGATTTTTTTTCGGAGCCAAATGTTTTTCGGATGCCCACTTCTTTCGCACGCTCAACAGAACGAGCTGTGGAAAGATTAATGAAATTGATACATGCAATCACCAGAATAAAAACAGCGATCACAGCAAAAATATAAACAGCTTTGATACTGCCATTTGGTTTTAATTCTCCTTCCAGATCGGAAATGAGATGGATCTTTTTCAGCGGCTGCAGATAATAATGATACCCATTTCCTGCCGATTGAAATTGCTGAAAGCTCACGCCAAAATTTCTCCCTATTTCTCCCGACACATATTTTTCAATAATCTTTGGAAATTTTGCTTCCAATGCCGCAGGAGATTTTTTTGGGTTTAATAACAAATATGTGTGCGCTGAAAAATTAATGTAGTTTTTTTGCTCAGGCCTTATAAAAGTTGAGCTCGCAATCAACATATCAAAAGTGAAATGTGAATTGTCGGGCCAGTTTTTACACACGCCTGCAACTATAAAATGAGTGGCATTGTCTGATTCAAAAGATTTGCCCATCGCATTGTCTGCGGATCCAAAATATTTTTCTGCTGTAGTTTCATTAATAACAACAGAGTTTGCTTTTTCAAGCGCAGTAGCCGGATCTCCTTTTAATAATTTTGCTGTGAACACACTGAAGAAATTTGAATCTGCCAATAACACTTTGCGCTCTTCAAAATTTTTATCGCCAATTTTTACAAAGAAATTTCCATTTTTTCCGAGGAAATCAAAAAGCCTTGTGCATTGGAGCACTTCAGGATTTTCATGCTGAATAGCTTCTCCGATTGATTGCGGTATGATTGAATAAGAAGTAGAACGACCTGGGTATTTTCTTTCAAGAGCGACTCTGTAAATATTATCTCCATGCTCCTCAAAATTTTCATAACTTAATTCACTTTGAATGAAAAGCACGATCAACAAGCAAACAGCCATGCCGGTTGCAAGCCCAAGAACATTGATAATCGTGTAGCCTTTTCTCTTAAGCAGGCTGCGAACAGCTATTTTGAGATAATTCTTCAGCATAATGATATGATTAACGAATTACGATTTGAGATTTATGATTTGCTATTTTTTCAATTCAACCTTTCCTTTCTAATTTATCATTCCTTATTTCTCATTTCTTATTATTTCTGAACTATGATTGAAATGATTTTTTGAATACTATGATTCTTCATTTTCAATTTTCAATTATCCATTCACTATTCACTCCTCAAGCTCTTCACCGGGTTTGCCATTGCTGCTTTGATTGCCTGAAAACTTATCGTTGCCAAAGCAATTGCAATGGCAAGTATTCCTGCAACGGCAAAAACCCACCATTCAATATTGATGCGATAAGCAAAATCCTGCAGCCATCCATGCATAATAAAATATGCAATCGGCGATGCAATCACAAATGCGATAATGATGAGCCTGATAAAATCTTTTGATAAAAGCAACACAATGTTTGAAACAGATGCGCCCAACACTTTTCTCACGCCGATTTCTTTGGTGCGCTGTGCAGTTGCAAACAACGATAAGCCAAGCAATCCAAGGCATGCAATGAAAATGGCAAAGCCGGCAAAAATGGCAAATGCTTTTCCAAACAACTTATCATTTTTATATTGGCGATTAAACCGTTCATCAAGAAAAAAATAATCAAACAGATTGCCGGGAAAGAACTCAGCATATTTTGTTTTGATAGCTGCAATTGTTGAAGTAATATTTGTAGTGTTAACTTTTATTGAAATAGGATTATATGTTCCATAAAATGGTTGTAAAACAATCGGCTCTAAATTAAAGCGCAGTGATTTTTGATGATAATCATTGATCACGCCAATCACATCCCACTTTTTTCCATTTAATATGATTGACTTTCCAACAGCATCGTCGTTTGATTTGAATCCAAGTAGTTTCACTGCCGATGCATTCATAAGAACATTATGCAGTTGATTATAATCCAGATTGTAATCAACACTTGAAAAATTCCTTCCTGCTAATAATTTTATGCCATACACATTTATGAAATTGAAATCGGCTCCCATGTTTCTAACTGTGAATTTATTGCCGCTATTATCGTCAGTTCTATGCAAATCAAAAGCTCGGCTCGTCTCATCGCCTGCAATTCTGTTTGATGTAGCAACGCCTTTCACATTAGCAATTTCTCTTACTTCTTGTTTAAAACTATTTTCTCTTGCGATGAATGACGAATCAAAATCGCTAAGCACAGGAGCTTTGATAATAAGCATCTGATCGATGTTCATCCCAAGCTCCTGTTTGCTCATGAAGCGTATTTGTTTATAGACTACAAACGATCCAATGATCAGCGCAACGGTGATTGCAAATTGTCCAATCACCAATCCTTTGCGAAGCAGGATCCCTTTTTTTGATGCACTGAATCTCCCTTTCAATACCAAAATAGGTTTGAAAGAAGACAGCACAAATGCAGGATAAAAACCTGAAATAAAAATGCCTGTTAAAATGAGTATTAGTAATCCTATTGTGATACTATAGCCGCCAAGGCTTTTTTGAAATAAATCAGAGAAAGACAGATTGTGTTGGATAAGCGCATTGAAAGCAGGTTGCAAAATAATAACAAGCAATAATGCTAACGTCAGTGCAATAATATTGATCAGAAAAGATTCTGAAAGAAACTGTTTTATTAATTGAGTTTTCGTAGCACCAGTAACTTTTCTAACACCGACTTCTTTAGCTCTTTCCGCAGAACGTGCTGTTGAAAGATTGATATAGTTTACCCATGCGATCACAATAATGAACACAGCTATGATGAGCAAGCCCCAAACGACCGTTGCACTTCCTGTTTTCCCGAGTTCATATTCAAAGTCTGAATACAGATAAGCTTTTGCTACAGGCTGCAAATAAAATTTTTCAACGCTGCCTGAAACTTTGTTTCCCTGAAAATATTTTTGGCTGAAGGCTTCAAATTTTGACTGTAGTTTTTTGTAATCTGTTCCATGCCTCAACTGCACATAATGCCAGAAATCAGAATCCGTGAAATCGTAGTCGGCTTCTTTATAAGGATTTTTGCCTGCCAGCATCGTTGTATAAGAAGCAAGAATATCGAATTGCAGATGAGAATTTTCAGGAATATTTTTACAAATGGCTGTCACTTTATAGGGCATGGAATCGCGGCCCATGATGATTGCTTTTCCAATCACTGAAGAAAAATCCTTAGTTCCAAAATATTTGGTTGCTGCATTTTCAGTGAGGATCACAGCAAATGGATCTTTCAGAGGTGTTGTTTGATCGCCTGCAATCAATGAGTAAGAAAACATGCTAATAAAAGAATTGTCGACAGCAATCACATTCTGCTCATCAAATTTTCTATCGCTGTTTGGAAGGCTGATGATTCCATTCCCGAAAGGCTCAACGCGTGCATGATTAATGATTTCAGGATATTCATTCTGCATCGCCTTCCCTATTGCTGAATAAGTAATTGTTCCATGCTGAACAAGTTTTCCGTTTTGATAACGGTCATTGTAAACGCGATAAAGATCCCCAACATTTTTATTGAACTGATCGTAGCTTAGTTCAAAATTTACATATTGCAATATCAGCACACAAGCAGCCATACCGATTGACAAACCTGCAATATTTATAAATGAAAAAATTTTATTCTTCAGCAGGTTGCGCCATGCTATTGTTAAATTTTTTTTGAACATGATAGTATATTTTAAATCAACTTTATTCTGTTCTTAATGATTTCACAGGATTCGCAATAGCAGCTTTGATGGTTTGTGTGCTCACCGTGATCATAGCGAGCAGCACAGATGCAAGCCCAACAGCCAATACCATCCACCACGAAATTTGTGTGTGATATGCAAAATCATTTAGCCAATTGTTCATGAAATACCAGGTGACGGATGAAGCAATTACAAACGCAATTGTTATAAGCCAGATAAACTCTTTGAAAAAAAGCATCACGATATTTGAAACCGAAGCCCCCAAAATTTTCCGCACGCCAACTTCTTTAATGCGTTGAATGGTCATGAAAAGAATCAATCCATATAAGCCGATGCAACTTATAAAAATGCCGACTGCGGCAAATAATTTTAGAAGCAGAGACAACTGCTTTTCCTGCACATAAAATTTTTCGATGGTTTCATCAAGAAAGTTTTGCTCGAACAGATAAGCAGGAAATTCTTTATTGAATAATTGTTCTACAGATGATAATGTCGCAGAAATATTTTTTGGATTAATTTTTATGCCCGCAATGCGATATCCGTTTTTGAATGGTTGGATTACGATAGGTTCAATCGGGTCTCTTAACGATGACTGGTGAAAATCTTTCACTACACCGACTATGGGCAATTGTACATTACCAAGAATGATATATTTTCCCAATGCTTCTTTATAATCGGTGATCCTTTCCTTTTTTAATAATGTTTCATTCACCAAAACCTCTCTTGCAGTGTCCGAAGCTTCATAAAATCTTCCCGCAAGCAATTGCAAATGATAAGTCTTCAGATATTCTGCATCACCTGATTTCAGATTGATTTCAAAATTTTCCTCTTTAATATTCTGATTGAACCTGAAGGAAGTAGTGTTGTTGCTCCGTGATGCCGGTGTTGAAAAGCTAAGGCTCACGTTTTCTACGCCGGGTTTCTGCAGCAATTCCTGTCTGAACGCTTCCCATTTAGTTCTGCTCACACTATCACGGGGAAGGCTAACCGTAATGATCGCATCCTTATTAAAACCAAGCTGAGAGCTTTGAAAAAATTTAATCTGACTGATGATAACAAGCGTAGCGATTATTAATCCTTGTGCAATCATAAATTGCAGAACTACTAAAATGCGCCGCAACGAAATCCCTGATGACGTGTTTGATGTGATCTTATTTTTAAGTGCTTGTATGGGCTTAAACCCAGAAACAATAATTGCCGGATAAAATCCTGAAAAAAATGTGACTGCAAAAATAATGGCAACGCCAAAAAGCAAAATTTGCGGAGAGTGCAATGGGTTCATCGAAATGGGCTTGCTCATAATCTTTTCCGTGAGTGGCGAAAGAATAGTAAGCAGCACAATGGCAAGTATAGTTGCTGCGACCACAATCACAAATGTTTCTCCCAAAAATTGAAAACCTAATTGAAGGCGGCGGCTTCCTAAAACTTTTCTGATACCGACTTCACGTGAGCGCTTCACAGCTTGTGCTGTAGCGAGATTGATAAAATTGATGCACGCCAATGCCAGTAAAAAAACGCCAATCAATGAAAGCGAGAGCAAAGTTTTTTTGCTGATGGTATGCAAGCTGAAATTTCCATAATGTTCGTTGAAATGAATATCGCGCAATGGTTGCAGCGTATAAAAATCTGTTGTGTTGCCAGCATCAAGATGTTTTTTGCGAAAGCCTATCATCGCATTCATGATGCGAGGAGTTTCATTTTCATCCGGCAGTTTGATAAAACATTGCGACCTGCTTCCGATGCTTCCCCAGTCATTAAGAACTCTTTTTGCATTGTCGCTCTTTGCATAAGTGATGTAGGAAATAACAATCTGAAAAGGAAAGTCAGTATTCGCAGGCGGGTTTTCTAAAATGCCGGAAATCTGGATCAGCTCATTATTATCTTTTTTAAATGTTTTCCCGATGGCATTTTGCCACGAACCGAAATATTTTTCTGCAACATCTTTTGTGAGCGCAGCCTGATTAGGCTGTGATAATACTGATTGAGCATTTCCGGATAGCCATTTAAAATTGAAGATGTCAAAAAAATCAGGGTTGGTATAAAACACACCGACTTCTACTTTAAATCTTTTTTCAGCAGCGTGGTTGCTTTCATCAACAATATCAATCTGATTGTTATAGCCGCCAAAAATG
>DATGIX010000006.1:0-44097 GCA_035295505.1 Puia sp.
AAAGATGAAGAAGAAGCCGTTCGCGCAGGAGTTGAGGACTGCATTTATTCCGGTGAAATTTGTCTGGTGGAATGGGCGGAAAAAGCTCCGGCACTTTTTGCGGATGATGCGGTGAAAGTTTCTTTGCAGCAGGTGGATGAGCGCACCAGAAAAATTATCGTTAATTAAGCATTAATAATCTTCAATTCAATTTAAAATTGTAATTTACTGTTACATCACGATTGCAAAAAAAGTTATAGAAGCCCTGAGACATGTCGCAACAAAAACCTATCATCAGTACGTCGTTCAGCTACGAAACTTTAGAAGAAACGCTTGATATAAAACCGAAGGGTGCTCAATTGCATATTGGCATCCCTAAGGAAACTGCGTTTCAGGAAAACCGCATTGCGCTCACGCCCGAAGCTGTGAGTGTGCTGGTGAGCAATGGGCATGAAGTCGTGATTGAGCACAATGCCGGAGAGCCTACACATTACCGCGATAAGGAATACAGCGAAGCGGGCGCAAGAATTGTGTATGACAGAGCAGAAGTTTTTAAAGCCCCATTGCTGGTGAAAAGTGCGCCCGTTGTGGAAGAAGATTTGTCTTTATTGCAAATGAACCAGGTTATTATCTCACCTATCCATCTTTCTGCAATGAAAGCAGAATTGCTGGAAAAAATGATGGAGAAAAAAATCACTGCCATTTCATTTGAAAATTTAAAGGACGACAGTGGTAGTTATCCCATTGTCCGAAGCATGAGCGAGATTGCAGGAAGCGCAGTGATGCTGATTGCCGGGCAATATCTTGGTTCATCCAATCATGGCAAAGGCGTTTTGCTCGGAGGCATTTCAGGAATCCCTCCAACAAAAGTGATTATACTTGGCGCGGGCATTGTTGGTGAGTTCGCAGCCAGAGCAGCTCTTGCACTTGGTGCATCAGTAAAAGTTTTTGACAATAGTGTTTACAGATTAAAAAGATTGCAGAATAATATTGGTCAGCGCATGTGGACTTCTGTGATGGAGCCGCGCATTTTAGCGAAGCAGTTAAAAACTTGTGAAGTGGCTGTTGGGGCGCTCACATCTCAAAGTGGAAGAACGCCTGTTGTTGTAACAGAAGAAATGGTGAGCAACATGCGCAGCGGAAGTGTGATTATTGATGTAAGTATCGACCGTGGCGGTTGTTTTGAAACTTCAGAAATCACGACGCATGAGCATCCTATTTTTATGAAATACGGAGTGATTCATTATTGTGTTCCGAATATCCCATCCGGTTTTGCGAGAACAGCTTCGCAGGCGGTAAGCAATGTATTAATGCCGTTGATTCTTGAAGCGGCTGATGAAGGTGGTTTTGAAAATCTCGTTTGGCACAAAGTGCATTTGCGCAGCGGCATTTATTTGTTCAAAGGCGCATTAACTAATTTTCATCTCAGCCAGCGTTTCGATTTAAAATATACAGATTTGAATTTGCTGATAGCCAGCCAGCGATGACCCATCAATAATTTATTAATTCAATTTGTAAGCAAGAGTAATATTATTAGAGCTACCAGTCATCCTTTCACTTGTATAATCCAAATAGTTCGTGTAGTTCAAATAGCGATAATCAAGGCTAAATTTTTTAAAGATTATCCCGGCTCCGGCAAAATAACCAAATTGGTTCTTTTTTAATCCATTATTAGGAAATGCATCAGTTTGTGTCACTGTATGATTACCATTATAAAAATCATCTTTGTAATACCTGTTGTCAGATGAAATGAGAAATCCGGCCAAATACCCAACATTAATATAGGGCTTTAATATTTTGTTTTCTCCAAGAAGGTAATATCGCGCAGCAAAAGCCAGGTTAATATATCCATTCTTCAACTGAATCGTGTTTCTGGTATAAAATCCGCTGTCAATATAATTTGAATAAAACGAACTGGAAGCTGAAAAACCCGAGTAATATAAATCAGCCAATATGGAGAACTTATTATTTAAAAGCGCAGGTATATAATTAAACCTTGCGCCAATGACCGGATATATCCCTCTCTTTAACTTTAATGTATTATCACCTATAACAGCAAACCCCGAATTATCAACAAGATTATATGAGGTGAAGCTAATGCCTGCCAAAGCAGAAATTTCAAATTTTGCCTTGTAAGTTTTTCTATATTGCGCAACGTTTTCTTTGTGACATTGGCGATTGTAATTGTCTAATACTTTCTCAATGGCCTGAACGGTGTAACTTATATTGTCAATATCAGAAACCGCCTGCGAACAATCCGCCAAAAGTTCATTTAATTGCAATATGAATTTCTTCTCCTCGGTTTCATAAGCTGTTCCATTTCTGTTCAGGAAAAGCTTTCTGTAAATCAATTCTTCAATTTGTTTGTCGTCTTTTTGAATAAAAAAATGAGGACGTTTCCCATCATTTAAACTATATAGTTTTAAATTATTGCTCAAATATTCAACTTTCAACAATACTGTATCAGTACTTTGTTTGGGAACATATTTGTTAGCAGCAACCTCTTCATTGTAAGGAGTTCTGTCAATAATTACAATCGCACTTTTATAATATTCACTATTATTCACAATAAGCTCGCTGATTTCGTATGCTTTATAAACATGGAACTGACCTGAAGCAGAGTCTAGCGTTTTTACAAATGTGGGGGGTTGCCTTTCCTTTGCTGAAATAAGCACATGCAGCGAGTCGTTGTTTTTTTTTACTACTATTGAATGAACATTATACTTTTGAGAGAAGGCTAATACAGGGATAACAATTGCAAGAGCTGAAAAGAAAATTCTCATGATAATAGCTTGGGTTTAATGTATAAGCTTCAAATATAAAAAACTTATTTAAATAGCATAACATTAATGCTCTTTTCACAGAAGCTATGTTCTTGCAAATCATTTGAGCTTACAATCACAATTCTATCAGCACAATAATTTTTGATAAGATGGTTATACAAAATGATCCCTTCTTTATCCAGGTTAGTGCAGGGCTCATCCAATAACAAAACAGAAATATCAGAAAAAAAAGCTTGTGCCAGTTTCACTCTTTGCTTCATTCCTGAAGAATAATAACGGATTTGTTTGTTAGAAGATTTTTCAAGACCGATTTCTGAAATAATTTTTTGGATATCCATCCCCGTTATAAACGGTTTAAAAGTTTGGTGGAACTGAAGAAATTCTATCAACGTCATTTCTTCAATGACTTCAAGATATGGAGCGGCGATAGAGATATGTTGATAGAACAAGTCGGGACTTATCAGTCGGGACTTATCAGTTGAGAGCCGAGAGTCTGAAAACTGCAAACCGGAAACTGCAAACCGGAAACTAACTTTTCCTTCACTTTCTGCAACTGCTCCTGCAATCACTTGCAATAAAGTTGATTTGCCTGAACCGTTCGGTCCGATAATCGCATAGCTATGACCGTTAGTGAATTCGTAATGGATGTGGCGGAAAATCCAGTCGCGGTTGAAACGTTTGCCAACATCAGTCAGCGTAATCTTCATCCATATTATTTTTGGAGTAGCGTTTGATAATGCCTCTGCCGCTTTCGCGAATGAAAGTAACAATTTCATCACGCTCATCAGTAGCCGGGAACTCTTCTTCAAGAAACTCCAGAGCCTGGCTGGTATTCATTCCTTTATTATAAACAACACGATAAATGTCAAGAATGTGGTTAATCTTGTCAACAGTAAATCCTCTGCGTTTTAATCCGATAGAATTCACACCAGCATAGCTCAATGGCAATCTTCCTGCTTTTATGTATGGTGGAATATCTTTCCCAACCAATGAACCACCTGCAATGAAAACATGTTGGCCAACTTGCACAAACTGATGAATAGCGCACATGCCTCCAAGTATTGCCCAATCACCAATCACAACATGACCTGCCACTTGTGAGTTGTTGCTAAGAATGCAATTATTTCCAATGATGCAATCGTGCGCAATATGACTGTAAGCGAGAATCATGCAATTTTTGCCAACGGTCGTTTTCCATCTGTCTTTCGTTCCGCGATGAACGGTCACAAATTCACGGATAGTTGTATTATCACCTATTTCAACAGTGGTAGCTTCTCCATCGAATTTCAGGTCTTGCGGTGCGGCCGAAATAACAGCACCGGGATAAATCTGGCAATTCTTTCCAATGCGAGCTCCTTCCATGATCGTCACATTGCTTCCAATCCAGGTGCCCTGGCCTATTTCCACATTCTGGTGGATCACCGAAAAAGGATCAACCTTTACATTGGTGGCCAGTTTAGCATTAGGATGAATATATGTATGCGGATGAATCATTGGCCTTTTTGTTTTAGTGGTTGTAGTTATCACTGACGCTCATTTAAGGATTTCGATCAAAGAGTCTACGATAATTTTTTTATTTACCAGCAACTTGGATGACTGACAAATATAATTTAATTATCACTAATGCTGTTCGTTAAGAACTTGTTATTCTAACCTCTTTTCACCAATTGAGCAACCAGGTCAGCTTCAGTCGCAATTTTGTTGCCTATAAAAACAGTTCCTCTCATCTCGCAAATGCCACGACGGATCGGAGAGTTTAGTTCGAGTCTCAAAATCATAGTATCTCCAGGGACGACTTTTTGTTTGAATTTGCAGTTATCAATTTTCAGGAAATAGGTGTCGTAGTCTCCTGAAGGCATCGCATTAATAGCGAGTATGCCGCCGGTTTGTGCAAGCGCTTCAATCTGCAGAACGCCGGGCATAACAGGGTTGCCGGGAAAGTGGCCGGGGAAAAATGGTTCATTGAAAGTGACATTCTTTATCCCGACAATATGCTTATCTGAAAGCTCAATTATTTTGTCCACCAACAGAAAAGGATATCTGTGAGGCAATGTCTTTTCTATTTGTTGGGAATTAAAAATAGGAGGCTGATTAGGATCATAAACAGGCACGTTTCTGACATGCTTGTTCTTTTTGATGTACTGCTTGATTTTTTTTGCGAAATCAACATTTGTTGAATGCCCGGGCCTGTTCGCGATAATGTGTGCTTTGATCGGATAACCAATCAATGCAAGATCTCCAACTACATCCAGCAATTTATGGCGAGCTGGTTCATTCGGATATCTCAATTCAAGATTGTTCAGATATCCACCACTTTTCACTTCAATCTTTTCACGATTGAATGCTTTTGCAAGACGAGCCATTTCTTCATCAGTGACCGGCTTATCAACCACTACAATTGCGTTATTGATATCGCCGCCCTTTACCAAATTATTATCAAGCAACATTTCAAGCTCGTGCAAAAAACAAAATGTGCGGCATGGAGCAATCTGTTCTTTAAAATCTTTTATTTTTTTTAATCCTGCATGCTGTGTTCCAAGAACAGGGCTATTAAAATCAATAAGTGTAGTAACCTGATAATCCATAGAAGGCATCGCCACCATTTCTACACGTTTCTTATCGTCATAGTGAGTAATGTTTGTATCAATGCTATACCATGCTTTTGCAGCGTCCTGCTCAATCACTCCGGCGTCTTCAATAATCTCAACAAAAGGTTCTGAGCTACCATCCATAATCGGCGTTTCAGGCCCGTTCATTTCAATCTGACAATTGTCAATGCCCATTCCAACAAGCGCTGCAAGTACATGTTCAACTGTATTAATCTTCACTCCATTTTCTTCAAGAGTCGTTCCGCGGGAAGTATCTGTTACAAGATCGCAATCTGCTTTTATAATCGGCTGCCCGGGCAAATCGATTCTTTGAAACTGATAACCAAAACCTGCATTGGCTGGCTTCAATGTCATATCCACTTTAATACCTGTGTGCAAACCAGTTCCTGAAATGCTGATAGCTGAAGCTAATGTGTGCTGCTTGTCTGGATTGAAATGTTGATCCATTCATTTTTTGATTAAGCCGACAAAGATACGATTCGTCAACGAATATAATTAACCAATGTGAAGATGTGCGGATGTGCGAATGCGGAATAAAAATTCATTCATTATCATTCGCACATCCGCAGATTTACACATTTGCAAATCATAAATCTTCTTCTCTTTCCAGCATCAAAATGGCGCTTTGCGGAACAATGAAATATTTTTCGCTTTCATACAAAACTTCTGTTGCTCCACTTACAAGAAAAATAGCAATGTCTCCTTCGCGTGCCTGAAGCGGCACATATTTCACCTGATCATCCTGGTTTTTCCATGGCTCATCATCAACCGGCATTGGAATCGCATAGCCTGGACCTGTCTTTATCACATAACCTTGTTGTACTTTTTCTTTTTCCTGAACACCCGGAGGAAGATATAATCCTGAATCTGTTCGCTCATTAGGCTTTGAAGGGCGAATCAAAACCCTGTCTCCGATCACTACTAATTTTTTAAATTTATTATCTGCTGTGATATGCATTATATATGGTTATTATTTTGAAAAATAATCAACAAAATTAATGAAGCTTTATGGATTGACGAGACAAAACAGCGATCGTTTCGAAGACAAGATTTGATTATCTGTGTGCATCTGTACAATCTATGGCTGAGCCTCTCATCTAATTATTAACAAAATATTAGTCGCACAAACATCATAGCCGCAAATGATTTAATTTTATTTGTACTTAAATTAAAAAATATGGAAGGCAAAAAACCGAAGATATTATTGTGCGAAGATGATCAGAACCTTGGAATGGTGCTCAAAAATTATTTAGAGCTGAATGATTTTGACGTGACTTTAGAACGTGACGGAAGGCTTGGCCTCGCTGCATTCCAGCGCGAAAAATTTGAATTATGCCTGCTCGATATCATGATGCCACACATGGATGGATTTACATTAGCTGAAGAAATCCGTGACGTAGATCCTGATATTCCTTTGTTTTTCCTAAGTGCAAAAACAATGAAAGAAGACATTATTCAGGGTTATAAATTAGGCGCTGATGATTATATCACAAAACCTTTTGACAGTGAAGTTTTATTATTGAAAATAAAAGCCATTCTCAAGCGCAACGAAGATTTGAACAAAGAAGCTGAAAACAAAGAATTCGATCTTGGTTCTTATCATTTCAATCCGAAGCTTCGCGAGCTAAGCCATAAAGGTCAAATGCAAACACTTTCTCCAAAGGAAAATGAATTGCTGAAAATGCTTGCAGAACATGTGAATGATTTGTTGCCGAGAGAACAGGCACTTAAAAAAATCTGGGGAAGCGATACTTATTTTAATGGAAGAAGCATGGACGTTTATATCGCCAAGCTTAGAAAATATCTGAAAGATGATTCGAGCATTGAAATTGTGAACATCCATGGAAACGGTTTCAGACTCGTTGCGCCGCAAACTGTCTAAAAAAGATTTATGAAAAAAACGAAAAAGGGATTGAAAATTTTCAATCCCTTTTTCGTTTATAACCTAAAGATGTTTCTAAAACAAAAGATTTTCTCCTTCTTTTCCGAAAGGTTTTTTACCAAGATGCTCATAAGCTTTCGCAGTAACTTCTCTCCCACGGGGAGTGCGTTGCAAAAAGCCCTCCTGAATCAAAAAAGGCTCGTACACTTCTTCTAAAGTTCCTGCTTCTTCAGCAACCGCAGTAGCGATTGTAGTGATACCAACAGGACCACCTTTGAATTTTTCAATAATCGTCAATAGAATTTTATTATCCATTTCATCAAGCCCGTGCTCATCCACATTCAATGCACGCAATGCATGCTGTGTGATACGTAAATCAATCACACCATTGCCGATAACCTGAGCAAAATCTCTCACACGGCGAAGCAATCCATTTGCAATTCTCGGCGTTCCCCTGCTGCGTCTCGAAATTTCATTGGCAGCATCTGATGTAATTTTTGTTTCCAGAATTTTTGCAGAGCGCAAAATAATTTTATACAAAACTTCAGCAGTATAATATTCTAATCTTGATTTAATCCCAAATCTTGAAAGCAGCGGAGCAGTGAGTAACCCGCTTCTTGTTGTTGCGCCGACCAAAGTAAATGGGTTGATATTAATCTGAATGCTTCTTGCATTCGGGCCGCTGTCAATCATAATGTCAATGCGGTAATCTTCCATCGCTGCATATAAATATTCTTCAACAACTGTGCTCAATCGATGAATCTCATCAATGAATAAAACATCGTGTGACTCAAGGTTGGTTAATAACCCTGCAAGGTCACCTGGCTTTTCTATTACTGGCCCTGAAGTTTCTTTGATGCTCACTCCCATTTCGTTCGCGACAATCCTGCTCAATGTTGTTTTGCCTAATCCGGGCGGCCCGTGAAATAAAATATGATCGAGCGCTTCGCCGCGCATCTTCGCAGCTTTGATAAATATTTTCAGGTTGTCGATGATTTGTGATTGCCCTGCGAAGTCTTCAATTTCTTTCGGGCGGATATTGTTCTCAAATTCTTTATCAGCAGAAGTCAGCAATTCTTTTTCATTATTTAAGTTGGCATTCGGCATTCATCAAAGTTAGAAAGCAAACAGCAAAACGGAAAAAGCTATTTTTAGAGATTTCACGCAGACGCGCAAAGTTGGATGAATTAATGCAGTTATCCAGGATGAATTGTATCCTATAAAAAGAAAATAAAAATATATTTGTATATACAATAATAATGTCTTTACTTTGCCTCGTGAAAAAAATATCGGAGAGCCACTATAATAAATGCATGTATTTCGTTTCAAATGCGCTGGCAAGAAAGATTGAAAAGATTGCGCAGGAGTCGTGGGAAAAAGTAAATCTTTCACCAAGCCATGCTTATTTATTAATGCTGGTGATTGAAAATCCCGGGGTTCAACCATCCGAACTAAGTGAAGAATTGCACCTGACACCCTCTACCATCACACGTTTGATTGAAAAGCTGGAAGACAAAAAGTTATTGGTAAGAACTTATGAAGGAAAATTGACGAATGTTTACCCAACACCGAAAGCAAAAGAATTACAGCCTAAATTAAAACAATGCGTAACTGATTTCTATGAAAGTTATTCTTCGATCCTTGGGAAAGAGGAAAGCACAAAGCTTATTCAAAGCATGAATAAAATCGCAGACAGGTTAACAAGTTAATTTTTTTTGAACCAATAATTGTATATACAAATATATTTTATAACACAAAACAAAACGACATGAAATTAGTAATCACAGGTGGGGCGGGCCACATTTCAAAACCGCTGGCAGAAAAATTATTAGCAAAGGGCAATGAAGTAATTGTTATCGGGAGAAATGCAAAAAATCTCGAAGAACTTGTTGCGAAAGGCGCAAAAGCAGCCATTGGATCAGTGGAAGATATAAGTTTTCTTACTAAAACATTTGCAGGCGCAGATGCGGTATACACAATGGTTCCACCAAATATGGGTGCTTCAGATTGGAAAGGATGGATAGCACAAATCGGAAAGAATTATGCACAGGCAATAAAAGCAAATGGTGTAAAATATGTGGTGAATCTCAGCAGCATCGGCGCAGATTTGCCAGAAGGTGTCGGGCCGGTTACAGGGCTTCACAGAGCAGAAAAAGCATTGTTTGAATTAAGCGATGTGAACATCAAAAATTTACGCCCTGCATTTTTTTATCCTAACCTTTTATCAAATGTTGGGATGATAAAAAACATTGGTATTATGGGAACTAATTTTGGCGGACAAAACCTAAAAGTCGTTATGGTTCATCCATCAGATATTGCTGAAGTTGCTGCAGAAGAATTATTGAATCTCAATTTTAAAGGGCACAGCATTCGTTATATCGCAAGCGATGAAAGAACGACGGATGAGATTGCCTCAGTGTTTGGCAACGCAATCGGAAAACCTGATTTGAAATGGGTTGTCTTTAGTGATGAAGATGCATTGAAAGGAATGATACAAGCCGGTTTGCCTGAAGAAGTTGCGAAGAATTATCAGGAGATGAACCAGAGCATGCAATCAGGAAAAATGACTGCGGGTTATTGGAAGAACCATCCTGCAACTTTGCAAAAAACAAAGCTGGAAGATTTTGCAAAAACATTTGCGGCAGTATTTAATGGCAAAAGCGAAGCAGTGCTGCATTAATTATTAACCTAAAAATAAATCTCATGAAAATCGGAATTCTTGGTTCGGGAGTTGTTGGACAAGTGCTTGCAAAAGCTTTTTTTGCTGAAGGCAATGAAGTTACACTTGGCACCAGAAACATTTTAAAAGATGAAGTAGTAAAGTTCAAAACTACAAACCCACAGATTCATATCGGCACATTTGAAGAAACAGCTTCGTTTGCTGACTTAATTGTGCTTGCAGTTCAGGGAGCTGCTGCAGAAGATGTGATTAATCTTTCAGGCATTCAAAATTTTAGCAATAAAATCGTGATTGATGCTACGAATCCAATTGCTGCTGCTCCGCCGGTTAATGGCGTGCTTAAATTTTTCACAAGCTTTGATGAATCGCTGATGGAAAAGATCCAGCGACAAATTCCCGAGGCGAAATTGGTGAAAGCTTTCAACAGTGTTGGTAATACGCAGATGTATAAACCGATTTACAAAGAAGGAAAACCCAGCATGTTCATTTGCGGAAATGATGACGCTGCGAAAAAAACGGTAACAGATATTTTAACTTCATTCGGATGGGAAACTGAAGACATGGGAAAAGCAGAAGCTGCACGTGCGATTGAACCACTTTGCATGTTGTGGTGTATTCCCGGATTTCTTAAAAATCAATGGACTCATGCTTTTAAATTATTGAAATCATAAAAGAAATATTTTATTCAAAGTGAGACCTGTCAGGTTTTGAAAACCTGACAGGTCTTTTAGTGTAATTTTTAAATTCGCGGAGGATGCCGAAGCATCATAGCAGCACTACGGATGAACGGATTGCGACGCAACGATGCATCATCGGAGTTACTCTGTTGGTATTCAAAAAAATCGAATAACAATAAAGAACACTTTTGCCTATAACAACTTTTCCAAAGCTTCAAATTGAAGATGGGTTTTATAAAGCACGATTAAGCTTTGGAAAAGTTTGGCTGCGATGCAAAACTAGATCACATGAGTTGTCATTGCTCGCAGCTCAAAGCTTTTTATTAATTTTATTTATGGACTTAGAAAATTTCAAAACATCATTATCGGAAATACATCCACCATTAGGAATTTCGGTGCTGCTGCAATCTTTGTGGTTTGATGCAAAAGGAAATTGGAGTGGGGCGCACAATTTGGTTGATGAACTTGAAGAAACAAAAGCATATTGGGTACATGCATATCTTCACCGCAAAGAAGGCGATGTTTCAAATGCAAATTATTGGTATCGCAGAGCAGGGAAAACGATGCCTTCTTATTCTTTGCAAAAAGAATGGGAGGAGATTGTGAGTGCGTTATTATGAAATGTTGTTTTAATAATTAAAAATAAGAAATGTGAAATGAGGAATTAGAAAGTAGAGAACGAATTCAAAATTAAAAGCCTCCTGAACCCAGGAGGCTTTTTTCACCCTTTAAACCCCGAAAAAAATTTATCTAACGCTTACGGATACGTGCCTGTCATGAACTCTATCGCTTTCGGGAGCGTTTGCAGGATACACTGCAAAATCAGAACCATAACCTTCAGCGCTAATCACCTGTTTGCCCACACCTGCTTTGTCAAGCGCTGCTTTTACTGCAGTCGCTCTATCGCCTGATAATTTTTTGTTGACAGGTTCATCGCCTGTCTTATCAGTATAACCGCCAATCTTGATTTTTGATTTGGAAAATGCTTTCAAAATCGCAGCGATATTATCAATCTGGTGCTGGCTTTCAGGAGTGATTTCTGCGCTGCCAAACTTGAAAGTGAGGTTATCAAAATCAAACCATATTTTTTTCAATGAATCTTCGCCAAGCTTTGCATAATCCGTCATCAGGAACGCAACTAATTTATCTTCGATACCGCCTTTGTATGCATCAAGCTCAATACCGTTCGGCAATTTCACTTTGATTGATTCAAGCGCAGGTGTTGTCACTGCTATTGTATCTGCCTTCACGTGTTCTTGTAAAGTATCAGTCCCTGTGCTCGCTTTATCCGCGCCGTTGCAGCCTTTGAAAAAATATATCAATAAAATGATTGCAAGAATGGCGAGGAACACAGGCAATAAAAATTTCATGCTGTTGCCTGTTTTCTCAACCGCTTCTTCCGCATGGTGCGCTGTTGCGGAAACAGTTTTTCCAATGGAACTTAGTCCAAGCAATCCTGTTAATGATGAGCCAAGACCGTTTGGTATGGCGCTGATAATTTTATTTTTTTCTGATGCGAGCCAGCTTGTCAATGTTGATGAATTCAAATGATTTTGCTCCACGTGCTGACCGATAGATGCCAACGCCGCAGGCGCCACCATGCTCATTAATGATGATGATGTAGATTCTTTAATGCCTGCATAATTTGCAACAGCAGCAACAACGCCATTCAGCTTGTCGCCAAAAATTGTTTTCAGCATTTCCCATCCTTTGCTTAGGATATTTGAATTGCTATCGAACGCGCTTGAGATATTATTTAAGATGCCACTGTTCGCTGCGGACCTTACCAAATCTAAAATTGTCCCCTGACCATGGTCGCCTGATGAAGCTTTTGAAACAATGCCACCGATGATGGATGGAATAATCCCTGAAATTGCTTTTGAAATGCTTGTCTCGCTTTCATTGAGCGATGCAGCAGCCTTGCTGACCATTTCATCGCCGAACAGGTTTTTTACTGTGTCCACAACATTAAATGCCATAAATAGAAGTTTTGGTTTGATGAATAAATGTGAAGGAGATTGGAAAATTTTAAGAACGATAAAGATGTGGAAGTTTTAGGAGGAAATGATATTATTTATTTATTGCTTTTAAAATTTACCCAAATATGTGGATGACATTTCGAATTTGAGCGAGCAATTTTTTACAGATAACGATTCATTTGAAGAATTGCATCAGGGTCAGGAGAATTTTGAAGCCATTGGTTTTTTTCCGAGAATTTGCAAACGCCCGGATAATCGCCTTTCCATTCTTTCATATCGATGATAATCTGAAAATGCAGATGCGGAGGCCAATTGCCATTTTCAAAACGCATACCGAATTCAGCGACCACTTCGCCTTTTGTTATCCGTTTTCCTTCGTGTAGATTTTTTATTGAGTTGAGGCTAAGATGCCCATACAATGTGTGAAAAGAAATTCCTTCAAGATTATGAGTTAAAATAATTGTTGCGCCGTAATCGCTGTCATTATTATTAAATGCAAAACTGTGAACGATACCATCAAGCGGCGACATTATTCTTGTTCCTGCTTCGCCCCAGATATCAATGCCGAGATGCAATCTTCTTGGTTCTTCGTTTGTGTCGAAATGTTTGCTTCTTGCATACAATGTTCTGTTCTCTGCATAACCACCAATTCCATATTTGTAATTGTGCGATTTCAATTTTGCGTTGATATAATTCGCGAAGCTTTCGGTGTCTGCAATTTGTTTTGCTGTCAGTTCCTTATTATTTTCTGTGAAATCGAATGGGAATAATTTATCTGTTTCAGGATTGAAAGGAACAACGGGATGAAAATCGTTAGCATATTTTTTTAATAAATCTTCGAGCATCATTGAGAAGATTTTTATTTATTATTTCCTTATTGCTCCGTAGGAGCATCTGGTCGGTAGCACTTTATTCAGCGCCAAACGTTCCTTCGGAACGTATGGTATTATTTCAATCAAGTTCCACCCACGAGTTGTGCCTACGGCACAATGCATGAAGTAGACATATCTCACACTACGGTGCAAAGAATAATCGTGACTCCTTGCTGCGCCTTCGCGTCTTTGCGTGAGATATTACTTCAAATCCTTCATTATTTCCTCAACCGCTTTATCAATCTGCGGGTCACGACCATTTATTTTGTCTTCAAAAGTATTCACCACTAAAATATCAGGCTTCACGCCATTTGCTTCAATATCTTTCCCATCCAATGTGTAACATCCCCAAGATGGCAAGCGCACAAATGAGCCATCCACCAAACCTGCGCCGCTTGTGAATATTATCCAGTGATAAGTTTCATTGCCGACAATCTTGCCGAGCTTCAATTGCTTAAATCCTTGCGAAGTCATTTCTGCATCGCTTAAACTTTGTTCATTCGTTAATAAAACAATTGGTTTATCGCTGGGCACAAAATTTGGCTGGCGGGTTAATTTTCCATCCCGATATTTCCATTGCAGATAGGATTTTTGAGATAAAAAGTTCAGCACTTCATCATGTACATTGCCGCCGGTATTATAGCGCAAATCAAGAATCAAAGCATCTTTATTCTGTAACTGCTCCGTCATGGTAATAATAAATTTTTCCAGTTCTCCTGTCCCCATATTTTTCATACAGGCATAAGCAATACGGTTGTTGCTTTTTTCATCAACACGTTTCTGGCTATTATCAATCCATTCGTCATACAAATTGTCTATCACACTTAGTTGCGGATGCACTTTCACATCAAACATTTTTCCTGCTCTGCTGAAAGTCAGTTTTAATTCTTTATCATTTGATGGCTTTGTGAAATAAAAATTGCGGTCAATGTTTTTGTCAACAGAAACGTCATCTACTTTCACTAATTCATCGCCTGCAACAACATCGATATCTTTTTTGTCGGCAGCAGATTTTCGGACAATGTATTTTACTTTATAAGGATTATTAGTCTCAAAAATAATCCCAGTTTCCATCGTACTGTTCGTCAAGGAAATTTTTTCATCTTCACCGAATGTAGAAAATCCCTGATGCGAAGAATTTAATTCACCGAGCATATCATTCATCAAAACGCGCAAGTCTGAACGTGTGTTGACAAAAGGAAGAAATGTTTTGTAATGGTCTCTCGTTTTTACCCAATCAACACCATGAAAATTCTGGTCGTAATAATTTTCATCGAGCTGCGCCCATGCTTCATCAAAAATCTGATTGAATTCTTCCTGCAAATTTCTTCTGAAAGTATAGCTGATAGAAACTGGTTCAACCTTATTTGCATCCAGGTTCAATTTATTAATCGTTCCATTGAATAACGTGAAATATTTATCGCTGCTTGCTGCCACATCAAAACCAAAAGCATCAGCTCCGCTTATCTTTTCCGTTTTATTACTTTCAAAAGGCTCAATGACTGTTTTCCATAAAGCGGTTTTTCCCTGATCGTGATTGCTTGTATAAAGCACAATTGTTTTTTTATCTTTTTGAAAAACACCAGTCAAATATTGCGAACCGAATGAAGGGCTAATCTGTTCAATCCTTTCCATGATATTTGTCGCATCAATCGCAATCGGGCTCACAACGGAATCCTTCTTAGTATCCTTTTTTGCCGTATCTTTTTTTTCTGTTTTGAAAAGCTCATCATATTTATCCATGCGGAAAGGCTCATCAAATTTTTGCAATGGCAGCCGATAAATTTTCGGGTCTTGCATGCCGAACGGATAAGAAGGTTTCAATCTTGCTGATTCAAAATAAATATAATTCCCGTCCGGGCTCCAGATTGGGTCTGCTTCAGTAATCCCGGTGTTCGTGAGATTGATAGTCTTTCCTGTTTTCAGGTTATGAACAAAAATATCCTGCTCAAAATTTCTGATAGCAGTAAAGCAAACATAGTTTTCATCGGGAGAAAAAACAGGGCCGGAATTTTGAAAAGCCCAAATCTCATCTTTCACAACAGCTTTACTTTCGAGCGTTTTTAAATCAAGTATGCGCATTTCATCCCGCCCACTGAGATAAACCGCTTTTGTTTTTGATTTGTTGAAAGAAATCAAACGATTATTGTCTTTGTCATTTGTTACTTGTTTCAATGGCGCAGTTCCGTCTGCTGCGATAGTGAACCAATTTAAAAACCCACCAACTGTTTGATTAAAAAGAATCGTCTTATTATCGCTCAGCCATTTCACTTCAAGTGCTCTTTCTGCTGAGCCTTTTTTTATTTGTTCGATAAATTTTCCTTCTACATCGCTCACAAAAATTTCTCCGCGTGAAGTGAACGCTAATTTTTTTCCGTCGGGAGAAACATCAAAATTGGTAATGTTGCCTTTCACATCGAAATCTTTTTCTTTGGAAAGAATGCTGTTCCTGATGATATTTATTTTCAGCTTCTCCGCTTTTTTTGCAGCAACATCATACATATACAATTGATAATCTTTTTCGAAAACAACTTTACCGCCATCTGCATTCACAATAGCATTTTTGATGGAACTGTTGAAAGTTGTGAGTGGTGTTTTCTTTCCGTTATCAAAAGTGTAGAGATTGTATTCATTATTGGCTTCATCTGAAATGAAAAAAATATTTCCTTTCTTGTCGAGCGTTGCCCCAAAATCTTTTCCGATATAATCCGTGTAGCGTTTGTATTTTTTTGTGGCAGGATTGTAAGATTGAATATCAGGATTGAAAGGACCTTTGTAATGTTTGCGCTGCACCTGGTTGCTGCTTTCCCAGGTGTCATTAAAAAATATTTCACCGCTGGATGGATGCTCGAAAAGATTATGGTCGTACTGAAAAAAGTAATTCCCGAAAACGCGGACCGGCGTTCCGCCATTAATGCTCACTTTATATCCTGAGCCGCGGCTTTCTCTTGTTGAAGTGAAATAAATATATTTCGAATCCCAGCCCCAGGAACTCACTTCGTCACCGGCGCTGTGATAGGTGAGCTGTTTGATTTCGCCGCCTGCAACCGGCATAATATACACATCTGCATTTCCATATTGGCGACCCGAAAATGCAATCCATTTTCCATCAGGAGAAACACGCGCATTGGTTTCATAACCTTGCATGGCTGTTAAGCGAGTCGCATTTCCGTTCGCAACATCGGCTTTCCACAAATCGCCTTCGAAACTAAAAACGACTGTTTGTCCATCGGGAGTGAGACATGGCTGAGATAAAAAATAAGCTTCGCTATTTTGTGCTGAAGCAAATAATGCTGAAAATGAAAATGCAGCAATAGCAAGTAATTTCTTCATGTCAGAAAAATTTTGGATGATGAAGATATTTTATCTGAAGGAGAAAAAGAAAGTTGTTAAATGAATGGTTGATCGTGAATGGTGAATGGTCAATTGTGAATTGATTGGTGCGAAATAAAGCCAGCGTCATTTCGAACGTAGCGGCAAGAACTCGCTTTGCCATCAATTATACGCGAAGTGAGAAATCTGACTTCTATTTTTGGGCGGATTTCTCATCCCGCATAGATTCGATTAGAGAATAAAAACCTGATGCGTGATTCGAAATGACGATGATAATTTCGCTGCTTGCGAAAAATCAAAGACCTGACAGGTCTTCGCCGTTGTTGTTCGACGACCAACAACAATTATTTTTAATTTCTCCGGGCTTCAGCCCGGAGCTAGTCGAAACACTCCGAAATTTAAAAAGCGTGCCACGGTTTAAACCGTGGCACGCTTAATTCACTATTGACCATTCACAATTCACCATTGACCATTCACCCCTCACATCACCACATTGATCATCTTATTTTTCACATAAATGATTTTCTTTGGTGTTCTTCCCTCCAGCCATTTTTTAACCGTTTCATTAGCAAGAATAATTTCTTCCACTTGTTGTTGTGTTGCATCGAGAGAAATATTCAATTCCGTTTTTGTTTTGCCGTTGAGCGCAACCGGATAAGTTTTGCTTGATTCAATCAGATATTTTCCTTCCGCTTTTGGAAATGCAGCATCCAAAATTGTTGCTGCATTACCAAGCTGATGCCACAATTCTTCTGCAATATGCGGCGCATAAGGCGTTAATAATATGAGCAATTTTTCCAGCACTTCTTTTTTATGGCATTTCAAATCGGCAAGTTCATTCACTGCAATCATGAATGCGCTCACGCCGGTGTTGAAAGAAAAACGTTCTGTGTCTTCTTCAATTTTTTTGATGGTTTTGTGAAGCACTTTCAATTCAGCATCATTTGCTTTTTCATCATTCCAAACTTTGCCTTTCAGTTCATCATAAAACAAACGCCATAATTTTTTCAGAAACCGATGAACACCTTCGATGCCTTTTGTGTCCCATGGTTTGCTCTGCTCCACCGGACCGAGGAACATTTCATACATGCGGAAAGTGTCAGCGCCGTATTTCTCACACAAATCGTCTGGACTGACAACATTAAATTTTGATTTCGACATTTTTTCAACTTCCGGTTCTGTAAAAAACTTATCAGACCCGTTATTTTTTCTATGAAATTTCCCCTGAAACCAAAAACCGCCTTCACATAGGAAGACTGCGTTTTTAAATTGAGCTCCACGATGCGATTTGATAAATGAATCAATATCCAATTCATGATTATCAACATTTGAAATATCAACTCTATATTCAAGAGTATTTGCTGAAAAATTGTCTATGAAGAAGTCTTCGAGTTTAAATCTACGTTGATGAATAATATCGGTTGCTGCTGCAATAGGTTCGTCTTCTTTCGGGTCATACACATCGACCTCATACCCGCCATCAAAATCTATAGGAACTTTAAAGCTATTTTGCTTTTTAAAAGCTTTTAAATATTGAAAGCTTACTGCAGATAAAAGTATTTTTTCAGAAACTCCTTGTATCATTCCCTGATTCACCAATTTTTTATAAGGCTCATCATGCCCAATCAAACCTAGGTCGTATAAGGCTTTTGTCCACATGCGGCTATACAATAAATGCCCGACTGCATGTTCTGTTCCGCCGATATATAAATCAACCTGCCCCCAGTAATCGCTCACTTTTCTGTCGCAAAATGTTTCCTTATTATGCGGGTCCATGTAGCGCAAAAAATACCAACTGCTTCCGGCATAACCGGGCATCGTGTTAGTTTCTCTTTGCCCACCGGCTGAAGCCGGTGGCAAATCGATTGGGTTAACCCAATCTTTCAGATTCGCTAATGGCCCTTCTCCATCAGGACCTGGTCCATATTTTTCAACTTCAGGAAGTATTAATGGCAAATCTTTTTCATCCAGCGGATAAGCAATCCCATCTTTCCAAACAATCGGGAACGGTTCGCCCCAATAACGTTGACGGCTAAACGCAGCATCACGCATTTTATAATTCACTTTCTTTTTGCCGATACCGAGCTCTTCAATTTTATTATTCACGATTTCAATCGCGTCGCGCATCACAATGCCATTCAGAAAATCGCTGTTGGTCAATTTCGCTTCTTTAGTTGCATTCGCTTCTTCACCATTAAAATATTCTCCGATAATATTAGTGATGGGAATATTAAAATGCTTCGCGAATTTAAAATCACGCTCATCGCCACAAGGCACAGCCATGATAGCGCCGGTACCATATCCTGCCAAAACATATTCGCTAATCCAAATCGGGATTTCTTTTTTATTGAATGGATTAATAGCATAAGCACCCGTAAAACATCCGGTGATTTTTTTCTCCGCCTGTCTTTCTCTATCGCTGCGGCTTTTCACATAAGTGATGTATTCATCAACTGCTTGCTGTTGTTCAGGAGAAGTTATTTTTTGAATCAATTCATGTTCGGGAGCAACCACCATAAAATCAACTCCGAAGATGGTGTCTGGGCGGGTGGTGTAAACTTTAACGGTCAAAGCCTCACCCCCAACCCCTCTCCGTGCGGAGAGGGGAGTTGATGCTTCACTTTCAGAATTACTTTTCCTATTTGAAATTTCTTTCTTAATTTTTTCAATGACCGTGTCAGTATGATTAATTACTTCATCATTTGTAAAACGCAGCAAATGCAGATTAAATTCTTTTAAGTAGCCTGTTCTTGCATCATCATATCTTTTTTGTTCTTCATTATTATGATAATCTCCATCCACTTCAATTACAAGATTCACCTGCAACAATACAAAGTCAACAATATATCCCTGTATGGCATGTTGCCTTCTCACTTTTGTACCAACCTGATTATTCCTCAATCGTTGCCATAAAATATTTTCTGCCTCAGTTTGATTTTTTCTATTCTCCCTTCCAAATTCCTTTAAAATATTCCAATAGTAATTATCTGCCGTTTTATAATAATTCCCTGATGGAGTTTTATCATCATCATTTTTTTCATCGGGACTGGCTCCCCTCTCCGCACGGAGAGGGGCTGGGGGTGAGGCGATTTCAAAATCAATCTCAGCCCCGAAGCTCTTTCCAATCCAATTGCTCTGCATCTCTTTCATCGCATCACTAAAGTCAACCTGCTGCAATCCATCGAGCAATCTGTCAGCATATTCAGTAATGCGCAAATACCATTGGCGCAATTTTTTTTTCACAACAGGATAACCGCCGCGTTCGCTCACCCCATTAATCACTTCATCATTTGCAAGAACAGTTCCTAATGCTTCGCACCAATTCACTTCGCCATAACCGCAGTAAGCGAGGCGATATTCCATCAAAATGGTTTGCTGCATGAATTCGTCAAAAGAATTCCATTCGCTTGATGAGAATTGCGGATTGCGGATTTGAAATTGCGAATTTGGGATTGGATGATTAATATTTCCTTCGCTCTCAAAAATCTTTATTAATGATTCAATGCTTTCTGCTTTTTGTGTTTTTCTATTATAAAAACTTTTGAAGAGTTGCAAAAAAATCCACTGCGTCCATTTATAATATCCCGGTTTGCTCGTATTCACTTCGCGGCTCCAATCAAAACAAAAACCAATCTTATCAAGTTGCGCACGAAAATTTTCAATATTATTTGTGGTACTAACGGTGGGGTGTATCCCATGTTCAATCGCATATTGTTCCGCAGGCAGACCAAACGCATCATAACCCATCGGATGCAAAACATTAAAACCCTTCAATCTTTTATATCGCGCAAAAATATCGCTGGCAATATATCCCAGCGGATGCCCCACATGCAAGCCCGCGCCGCTCGGGTACGGGAACATATCCAGCACATAATACTTCGGCTTCGGAGAATCGTTGCTTACTTTATAAACTTCCTTTTGTTTCCATTCGTCCTGCCATTTTTTTTCTATCTCTCGAAAATTATATTCCATAATAATAGTCTGAACCTTGATTTATGTGATTAATATGATTTGTGTGAAATGAAAAACCTAAACGTTTCAATCAGGATAATCAGTCAAATCATTTAATCCCGGTTAAAAGTTGGGAAAAAGTTAAAGCCTTCTATTTTCAAAATAATGCTGTCTCCGCTTCGTTTTGAAGGCAACAAAAATACGGTTTATGCTGCTAAATCTGTTATTTTTGCGCATCTCAACAGGATTACTAACCCTGAAAATCTGATTATCATGGCTCAATTCGGAAAAGGCTATGCAAAGCGTTCCACTCCTTCCTACATTATGGCGATTGTCGGCGTATCTGTTGTGCTGTTCCTGCTCGGCGTAATGGGCTGGTTTGTTATCAATGCAAATAAGCTAGGTGAATATTTCAAAGAAAATGTGGAAGTGCGTGTATATGTGCGCGAAAATATTTCTGCTAAAGACAGCGCTTTATTGGTGAACCACATTGCTGCACAGCCTTACACGAAATCTTACGAATACGTAACAAAAGATTTGGCGAAACAAAAATATCTCGCTGACGGTAATAAAGATTGGGGCGCGGTTTTAGATAAAAATCCCTTGCCAGCAAGTATCAATTTTAAAATAAGAAGCCAATACGCAACGACTGATTCACTCACAAAAATTCAAAGTGAGCTCTCACAAAATATTGCTGTAAGTGATGTGCAGTATAATCAGTCATTGGTGAGTAATCTGAATAACATCATTCGAAAAATCAGTTTGATATTATTAGTTGTCGCGGTTGTGATTTCAGTGCTGGTTATCATTCTTATCGATAATACTATTCGCCTGGCGATGTTCAGCAACCGTTTTCTGATTAAAACCATGCAAATGGTTGGAGCAACACGCTGGTTCATTGCAAAACCAATGGATGCCCGTGCATTGGTGAATGGATTAATAAGCGGTGTCATCGCCATTGCAGGAATAGTTGGCGTGATATTGGTTTCAGAAAAATGGCTTCCTGAAATAAAGGCATTGCGGGATTATAATTTGCTCGGATTAATGTTCGTTGCGATTATTATATTAGGCATCGGCATTTCATTCGTGAGCACACATCGCAGCGTGATAAAATATCTGAAGATGAAACTGGATGATTTGTATTAAGAAGTTAATGGTTCATGGATGATAGTTCATGGTAAGAAGCTACATTATCAAACTCGACTATGAACCATGAGCCATCAACTATCAACTTTTCCCTATATTTGTTCCTCAATTTTCAAAAATGGCAGAAGTAAAACCAGAAACAAAAAAACCAAAGGCAGCAAAGCCTTCATTGAATACAACTCCATTCTTTACCAAAGATAATTATCGTTGGATGCTGATTGGTCTTGTGTTGGTAGCATTAGGATTGTTCCTGATGGGTGGCGGAAAAAGCAAGGATCCGAATGTGTTCAACCCGAATGAAGTGTACAGCTTCACACGCATCACACTTGCACCGATTCTGATTCTTGCTGGTTTTGGCATTGAAATTTTTGCCATCTTCAAAAAATCAAAGAGCAACGACGCACAATAAACAATACTAACTGTATTTGAATGAAAGCGGTGAATTTTTTCATCGCTTTTTTTGTTTTTTTCACGCAACGATAACAACGAATACAAAGAGCGCAACGAAAACGAATATTTAATCTTTGTTTCATTACATTCTTATACGAAATCCTGCAAACTTTCTTTTACTTTTACGCTCAATCAACTAACATTTTATGAGCATTATCCAAACGATAATATTGGCTATTGTTGAAGGGCTAACTGAATTCCTGCCGATTTCTTCCACCGGACATTTGATTGTGACAAGCAGTTTAATGGGCATCGAAAAAGAAGAGTTCACGAAACTATTTGAGATTGCAGTTCAGCTTGGTGCTATTCTCGCAGTAGTTGTTTTATTCTGGAAAAAGTTTTTTGACTTCAGCAGAGTTAAATTCTATATCAAACTGATTATCGGTGTAATTCCCGCTATCATTTTAGGATTTCTTTTTTCAAAAAAAATTGATGCATTATTAGAAAGCCCGCTGACTGTTGCTATCACCATGCTCATCGGCGGAATCATTTTACTTTTTGTTGATAACATTTTTAAAAAACCAACTATCGACAATGAAAATGAAATACCGAACAGAAAATCTTTCATTGTAGGCATCTGGCAATGTCTGGCAATGATTCCCGGAACAAGCCGCAGCGCAGCTTCCATCATCGGCGGCATGCAGCAAAAATTAACGCGTAGAGTCGCTGCTGAATTTTCTTTTTTTCTTGCAGTTCCAACAATGCTTGCTGCAACAGGTTATAAATTATTAAAAGCATATAAAGAAAATCCGGAGATGCTGCATAATCATGCCAATATTAAGGCATTGTTGCTGGGCAATGTGGTAGCATTTGTTATTGCAATGATTGCAATCAAATTTTTTATTGGTTTTCTACAGAAGCATGGCTTCAAACTATTCGGTTACTATAGAATTATTGCGAGTATTGTTCTATTTATATTAATCTGGAAAGGGGTTATTAGTTAAGATAATAATTCTTAATTTTTAATTATTAATTATTAATTGCCAAATGCAGACTGCTCCTAAAAAAGTCATTAATGGTTGGGCGATGTATGATTGGGCAAACAGCGCTTACAATCTTGTCATCACTTCAACTATTTTCCCGGCTTACTACGATGCTATTACTACTACAAAAAATGCACAAGGTGAAATCATCAGCCATAAAGTAAATTTTCTCGGAACAAATTTTGAAAGCGCCTCGTTATATAATTATGCTTTGGCATTTGCTTATTTAATCATTGCTGTCATCTCACCCATTTTATCTTCTATCGCAGACTACAAAGGGAATAAGAAAAATTTCATGCAATTCTTTTGTTATCTCGGAGGTTTTTTCTGCTGCGCGATGTATTGGTTCACTAAAGACACGCTGACGCTTGGAATTATTTCATGCATATTGGCTGCAGTCGGTTATTGTGGCAGTTTTGTTTTTTATAATTCTTATCTGCCTGAAATCGCTGCTGAAGAAGATAGAGACAAAGTAAGCGCAAAAGGATTTGCCTACGGTTATATTGGCAGCGTGCTTTTGCAGTTGATTTGCTTTTTATTTGTATTAAAACCTGAATGGTTCAGCATCTCAAAAGAATCCAGTTTTCCCGCACGTTTATCTTTTTTATTAGTAGGGTTATGGTGGGTTGGCTTCGCGCAAATCACATTTGCAACATTGCCGAAAAACAAACCTGCACAACAAAACACCGCAAACAATATTTTCACAAATGGTTTTATTGAATTGAAAAAGGTTTGGGTACAGGTAAAAACGTTGCCTGTACTCAAAAGATATTTATTCGCATTCTTATTCTATAGCATGGGCGTTCAAACCGTCATGCTTGCAGCTACTTTATTTGGCAGCCAAGTGTTGCATTTAGAGACGAGCAAATTAATTGCATGCATATTAATTATCCAGCTCGTTGCCATTGCAGGTTCGTATATCATGTCAAGACTTTCAGAAATATTCGGCAATTTGAAAGTGCTGATGTTTGTTGTTTTTATCTGGGTATTGATTTGTGTTGCTGCTTATCTTGTTTCTACTGAAATGCAGTTCTATATTCTGGCAGGCGTTGTAGGTTTGGTGATGGGCGGCATTCAATCATTGAGTCGTTCGACCTATTCTAAAATAATGCCGGTGACACACGACACTGCCTCGTTTTTTAGTTTTTATGATGTGACTGAAAAAATCGCGATTGTGATTGGCATGTTTAGTTTTGGTTTCATTCAACAAATAACAGGCAACATGCGCAACTCCATCATCGCATTGATTGTTTTCTTTTTTATCGGATTAATCGGTTTATTTTTTGCATTGCAAAAGCAACAAAAAACTATTTCTGTCGCATGAAACTTTATACTATCAATACAGGTTTTTTTAAGCTCGATGGCGGAGCGATGTTTGGCGTTGTGCCGAAAACAATGTGGAGTAAATTAAATGCCCCTGATGTAAATAATTTATGCACCTGGGCAATGCGCTTATTATTGATTGAAGATGGAAATAAATTAATCCTGATTGATAATGGAATCGGGAATAAGCAAGATGAAAAATTTTTCAGCCATTATTATTTACATGGAGATGAAACGCTTGATTCTTCATTAGCTAAATATGGTTTTCATCGCGATGATATCACAGATGTCTTTTTAACGCACCTTCATTTCGACCATTGCGGTGGAAGTATTATGCGTGATGATGAAAAATTAATCCCTGCATTTAAGAATGCAACTTATTGGAGCAACAAAAATCATTGGAAATGGGCAACAGAACCTAACGACAGAGAGAAAGCAAGTTTTTTGAGAGAAAATATTTTGCCGATAAAAGAAAGCGGACAATTGAAGTTCGTTAATCGTTCGCTTTATAATGAACAAGATTATTTATCTGCAATTGAAAATCAACCTTTAGAAATTGTAGACAAAATTTCAATTCGCTTCGTCAATGGTCATACCAATTCGATGATGCTCCCACAAATTTCATATAAAGGAAGGACAATTGTTTTCATGGCTGATTTATTACCATCAACTGCACATCTTCCCATTCCTTATGTGATGGCTTATGATATGTTCCCGCTTACCACATTGAATGAAAAAAAATCATTCCTGAATGAAGCTGTAAATAATAATTACATTTTATTTCTTGAGCATGACCCGGTGAATGAATGTTGCGATTTGCAAATGACTGAACGCGGCGTGAGAGAGAAAAATGTTTTTAAGCTAGAAGAAATCTGAAAAAGCTATGAGCTTCGGGCTGTGAGCAGGAATATTGCTCAAAGCTCACAGCATTTCAATTCACATCCAGCAATGAAGTCATCGGGTATCTGCGGTTCTTGAAATTAATCATGTCGACAATAATGCTGCCTACTGTTATCGGGCTTTCTACGCGGATTGGCAAATGATTCGCATCATCGGTTACCCACACAGTCATTTTTTCTCCTCCCTGAAAAATAGTTCCCTTGATTAATAAGGGCTTGAATTTGATAGCGCGAAATTTCCCGTATTTCGTTTTCACTACTTCTTTGCCGAGGTAACGGATATAGATATCGTATAATTGATTATCAAGAAAAAGTGTGAAAGGGATTTTATCATTCGGTTTCATTTTGCTGAAATCGATATTGCGTGCATAATAAATGGAGCTGATAACATCCTGCACACAAGCTGGCACTTTGAAAACTCCTTTTGTTGTAATTGCTGTATTCACTGCTTTGTTGAAAGTGATGTTTTCATAAATTTTATAACCACCTTCATCTACATTTCTCAAAAACTTCAAAGGCTGCATCGTTGCTGTGTCGATGAAAGATTCATATTTGTCTCTCACCTTAAAAAAATTATCGTAGAAGCTGTAAGTTTTTCCATCACCTGTAACATGATAAACTGTCCTTCCGTTAATCTGTTCAAGCGCCGTAGTAAATGTTGCTTCTCCCGCACCAACATACACTTTCGCCAAAGTATAAAACACTTTGTAAGTGATAGATTCTCCAGTCAGAAAAGCTTTGTTCTGAACACCGCAAAATTCATCGCCTGCGCGAAGCGGCAACGACAAAGTGGTTAGCAACAAAATAAAAGCAGTAACGAAAAGCCTCATTTATTCTTGAATAATTTTATTCCCAAAATCAGCAAACTTCCTGCCAATGCAGGCACTACCAGATTAATCAGCCATATACCGAATGAGCCCGCAAAAATCCCTACTGTATTCGCACTGAACAATTCCACTAACTGAATGCTCGCTTCCCATCTTAATCCAAGCTCTGTTAAGAATGTAAAAGTAGGCACAATCGCCATCACTAAAAAAACCACACTGATGCTGCTGAACGTTTGTGGCAATGATAATGATACATTGAAAACAGAAAATATTAAATAGTACTGCAAAATGAAAACGCAATACCGAAAAAATGACAAGAACAAAATACGCAATAAGATGTTCGCATCCACATCTTCTAAAATTTTAACATAAACTAAATATTTATCAGGCAGGCGAATTGCTTTCATCAATCTCACTAACCATGACAACCGGAAATAAAAAATGGTTGCAAGCAATAATACTGCGATGACAATAATCAGCAAGACATTTAGCCATAAATGCAATATCTCCACATTCAGCATTTCATTATGGTGCAAATGCCAGAGCAGATAAATAATGCCGGCACAACCAGTGAGCATTGTAATAATTATCTGCGAGAAACTGCAGAGAATCGTGAGCGAAATAGATTGAAGCCTTTTTCCTTCTTCTATATAGAGCATTCTTCCGAGATATTCGCCCATTCTGTTTGGCGTGAACGATGCCATCGTCGAACCTGTGAGCGTTGCTTTAAATGCACGCCACCAACTGATTTGCTGCACAGGCGCAATGCTGAGCTGCCATTTTTTTGCTTCGATTCCCCAGTTGGCGAACATCAATAAAAACACCAGCCATAGTTTCCATTGCTCAGGTCCTGTAATTGCATTTTTTATTTGTTGCAAAGATTCCTGCCAATTGGTTTTTGCATGAAGCTGTTCATAAATAGCGAACAAAAGAAACACAAACACGAGCGGGCCGAGCAAATAGTTGACTATAATTTTGATATTTTTGTTGATGGCTATCATCAAATTCAAAAATAACTTTCCTCTTGCAAAAGCAGGCTAAAATAATTTTAGGCATCGACCCGGGCACATTGCTGATGGGCTATGGATTAATCGCCATCACCAATCGCAAGGCAACGCTGATTGAAATGGGCGTGCTGAAAATGTCTTCAAAAAAAGATGGGCATGAACGTTTGCAGCTCATCCACCAAAAAGTGAGCGAGCTGATTTTGCAATTCAAGCCACACGATTTTGCCATTGAAGCACCGTTCTTCGGAAAGAACGTGCAGAGCATGCTGAAGCTCGGGCGTGCGCAAGGTGTTGCGATTGCAAGCGCCATGCAGGCAAGCATTCCTGTGACAGAATATTCTCCCAAAAAAGTGAAGCAATCCATCACCGGCAACGGAAATGCTGATAAGGAACAGGTCTGGAAAATGTTGCAGCAAATCCTGGACGTGAAAAATGAGCTGAAACATTATGATGCTTCCGATGCGCTTGCAGTTGCTGTCTGCCATCATTTCCAAAACAGCAGCACCATCAAATCCTCTTCAAAAAAATTAAATGGCTGGGAAGATTTTGTAAAGAAAAATCCAGAGAGGCTGAAGAAGCGATGAGCTAAGAGCTGCGAGCTTTAAGCGAGATGTCAATGTAGTTGAAACATTTTTTCAAACTCTGCTTTAGTAAGGATTTTTAGCTTTTTATATTTCTTTTCGAGATTGTTTTTTTCGCTGAGAATATCTCTATCGCCGGAAGTAATAAAACCGGAAGAAGTTTGAAGAGCAAGGGCAATCAGGTAATCATCATTTTCATCTGTTGGGATATATCGTTTAATCGGATAAACAAGTTCATGATGAACTGTTGCATCTTTCACTAATTTCAAAGCAGCGGAAACGTTTATTTGAAATTTTTCAAATGAGTGTAATTCAGCACCCGTTTCATTTCCTCCAAAAGCTCATCACATGAAAATACGGTCAGTTCGTTTTTGTCGATGATTTCAAGAAGTTCCCGAACTCTTTTTGTGATAAAATAGCTGACCCAGATATTATTATCGAGCACGAATTTATTTATCCGCATCTTTTCTTGCTTGATGTTTCCATGCATCAATTTCTTCCATGCTGGGCAGTTTCTTTACTTTGCGGCTGTCGTAGTCCGCAACCTGATTGGCTTTTGATTTGAGTATTTTTTTTACCCTCAGTCTGGCAAGCAGAACCTGAAGCTCTGCTTTATCAAGCTTTTTAGCTTCTTTTATGATTTCATCAATTGTTTTTTGTTTGCTCAATGCTGCAGGCATAATTATTCGTTTCAACAAATTTAATCTTTTCTTTTTTGAATCCGCTTTTATGATACCAGCTTCAGCAACTCCTATTAAGTCCGCCACGGCGGATTGCGTCGCAATTCGTTCATCTGTAGTGCTACTATTGAGCGGTGGTTTATAATCGGCAAGTTGTTTTATTCGTAATTAATCTCATAGACATTCATTTTCTTTTTGTCAGAATACACTTCAACTTTCATTAATCGACTATTGTTATAAAATTTCTTTATTATGGTGCCAACTGTTATCGATTCTTCGCCTTTATCATAATTGATTGTTTCGTCGTACAAAAGACTGTTCTTGTCAAATTGTTGTAATTCCTGCTTGCCTAATTGCTTCATATTGCTTTTATCATAAACTCTGTATGTAAAAATCAGAGTTTGTATATTTCCATATTTATATTCTGTGATAGAGCGTAACACCGAATCTTCTATTTCTTTTATTTCTGTCAATCTTCCTAAAGAATCATAGGCATATTTTGTCATACCAAATTTCCCTTTTGAAGAGTCAATTTCTTCTATCACTAAATGTTTAGCATTAAATTTCTTAATTAAGTATTCTGGTTGTGACTTGCAATCTCTAAACAAAATATTGGTTTGCATTAAACTATCATTAGAAAAGTAAACAAGCCTTTTCCCCTTTGTCAAAAGAAAATTCCAATCAGAAAAAGATTTGGTCACCAAAGTATCCTTAATGCGTTTCTGCTCTTCGCTGAAGATAAGTTTCCCCTTTTGATAACCTTTAGCAGACATCAATTCATTTGTTACAGGATTATATTTGTAATAATAAATTTCTTCGATTTTCGAACCAGGAAATTTTCTAATGTATTTTATAAGCAATGAATCTTTATAAAAACTCTCTTCGGTAGATGTAATTTCTGAATCAAAAGATTTGGTTACTTTTTTTTCAAGAGCATTTTCAAATTCTGCTTTACGAATCAACACTTTTTTTACATGAAATGTATCTCCGTCATATCTAAAAAAAGGATACCAATATAAAGAATAGGAATGAAAATTTTTTGGAGCTGGGATTTTAAAACCCAAACCATCGTTAACGCTTATCTGAGCAATTGAGCTTACATAAATAAACAATGTAATTGTGAGAACTGCAAACTTCATACGATGGTTTATTTGTCTGCAATTACAAAAATATAGCTCTTAGTAACATTTCTCACAATTGTCATAAAATCTTATTGCCAAAATTCAATTAAGAACACGCATCCTCAACCTAAAGCTCAATCTCTATTCTTCCGATGAAAGGATTGCGACGCAACGATGTCCTATCGGAGTTACTGAAGCTGGTATTTAAATTTCTCTCTCAACTTTCTCATTCCTTATTCCTAATTTCTTATTTCAAATTTCCCACAATCTTCTCCTGCGCAGCCTTCAGCATTTCCGGAGTAACTTTTATCTTCTGGCTTGTGAAGTTTAAATCATTAGCACTGTTGATAGGAATGAGATGCAAATGCGCATGTGGCACTTCAAGCCCGACTACAGAAATGCCGCAACGGTTGCACGCAAAAGATTTTTCAATGGCATGCGCAATGGGCTTGGCGAACACCAGCATTTTGGAAAGATAGTCATCAGGCAAATCAAAAAATTTATCTTCTTCTATTTTCGGAACGACGAGCACATGCCCTTCACACAATGGAAAAATATCGAGGAAGGCAAAAAAGTATTCGTCCTCTGCAATTTTGTAAGAAGGGATTTCGCCTTTGATTATTTTAGAGAAGATGGTCATCGGGAGTTGCCAGTTTACAGTTGCCAGTTTGCAGTTGCGCAGGCAATTAACCTATTTGCGCTGCAACTGCAAACTGGCACCGATTTTACACCGTAATATTTTCAATCTTGAATTTCAGATTTCCTGCAGGCACTTTCACTTCTGTTACGTCGCCCACATGCTTTCCTAATAATCCTTTGCCAATAGGCGAAGTGACCGATATTTTGCTTTGCTTCAAATCCGCTTCCTGCTCGGAAACGAGATGATAAGTTGCTTGTTTTTTGGTATTGAGATTGGTGACCGTAACCTTGGTCAATATAGAAACCTTGCTCGTGTCGATATTGCCTTCATCAATCACACGTGCGTTTGCGAGGTCACCTTCGAGTCTTTGAATTTTCGCTTCGAGCAAGCCTTGTGCTTCTTTGGCTGCATCGTATTCTGCGTTTTCGCGCAGGTCGCCCTTTTCGCGAGCTTCGGCAATGGCTTTGGAAGCTGCCGGACGGTCAACCGCCTTCATTTTTTGCAATTCTGCTCTTAACTGGTCAAGCGCATCTTTTGTTAGATAAGTAAATCCACTCATAATCTTTTCGTTTACTCGTTACTGAATGAGAAAAAAAATACAACGCCTCATTTGAGTGAAGCGTTGCACTATTCGTACAAAGATATAAATTTTAAGGGTAATACTAAAGCTAGGGCATTACGGGCAAAAAACCAAGTTTTATTTCACGCAACGAAGCCACGAATGCCACGGGCGCAAAACATTTATTTTATCAAAATTTTATTGATTCGAAAATCGAAACATTTCGTAGCGAACTCTGCTTTAGTTGCCTCATTGCGTGAAATCCGCTCAAATCCCGAGCTTTTCCAGTATCACTTTTGCCATTTTATAAAACGCCTCATGGCTATAGCCAGCAATATGCGGCGTGATAATAACATTTGGTTGTGATAATAACCAATCCAGATTTTGTTTTTCTTCTGCAGCATAAGTATCAAGCTTTTCGTTTTCCAAGACATCCAATGCAACGCCTGCAACTTTTTGATTTTTGATGGCATTCATAACAGCGGAGGTATCATGCACTTTGCCACGACAAGCATTAATAAAATATGGTTTTCTTTCCAGTGAATTAAAAAAATGGTCGTTTGCCATGTGAAAAGTTTCATCCGTTAAAGGAACATGTAAACTAATGGCATCAGCATATCGTGCAATCTGCTCCATATTCGCTTCGCGGACATTTCCTTTTGCAAAATCGAATTTGTATTTATCGTAGGCAAGAATGGTAACATCAAATGATGAAAGCAATTTTGCAAAAGCGCCGCCAGTATTTCCAAAACCAATAATGCCAACTGTTTTTCCGGTCAGTTCCGTTCCGCGGTTTGCATCACGAATCCATTTGCCATCTTTTATTTCAAGATTGCCGGAAGAAATTTTATTCATCAAATTCAATAACATTCCCAGCACATGCTCAGCAACTGCGTTTCTATTTCCTTCAGGACTACTCACACAAAGAATTTTTTTGCTTTCAGCATAAGCAACATCAATCAATTCCATGCCGCTCCCAAGTCTGCCAATCCATTTTAGTTTGAAAGCTTTATCAAGAATATTTTTGTCAATCCTTAATCTCGTTGTCACAATCAATCCTTCTGCATCTTCAATTTCTGTTTGCAGTTCTTCATAAGTTATTTGTGGAAGATGCTTTACTTCATAACCCTGAACCGTTAATCGCTCAATTAAATATTCATGAACCTTTGCTGTAATGATGGCTTTTTTCATTGATAAATTATTTCATACTGAATGTCAGTTTCGCAAAATCTTTTATTGAAAGCTGTTCTGCGCGTTTATTAAAAATCTCATTCTTCAATTCGTTTTCATCAAACAAACTCTTCACTGCATTGCGTAAAGTTTTTCTTCTCTGATTAAATGCAGTCTTCACAAGGAGAAAAAAGCTCTTCTCATCCTTGAATCTTGTGTGTTGAGCCTTAGGCTTTAACCTTATTACTGCGCTTTTTACTTTCGGCGGCGGCACAAAAGATTTTTCATTCACTTCAAATAAATATTCTACATCGAAAAATGCCTGCACCAAAACGCTAATCACGCCATAAGTTTTGTTTCCTTCTTTTGCTGCTACACGCTGCGCCACTTCTTTCTGGAACATGCCGACAACGCATTCCACATCATCGTTCCATTCTAAAATTTTAAAAAGTATTTGTGAAGAGATGTTATAAGGAAAATTTCCAACGACTGTAAATTTCCCTTCAAACGGTTTTTCAATATCCAAAAAACTTTGATGAATAATTCTATTTTTTAAGGAAGGATATTTATTGATTAAGTAATCAACTTTTTCATCATCAAGCTCAACTGCTTTGAAATTAATATCTTTCAGTTCAATCAAATATTTTGTGAGAGCACCTGCGCCAGGACCAACTTCCAGCAATTGATGAAATGGGTTTTGTCGGATGCTCTCCACAATTTTGCGGCAAATGTTTTCATCATGCAAAAAATGTTGACCGAGTGATTTTTTGAGCGTGTACATAAGAAGAACAAAGATAGTTTCCTGTTGCGAGTTTCAAGTTTACAGTTCTTCAAATGCATTAGTCTTTATTAGTTTTTAATCAAAAACTGTGCAATAAGGGCTGGAAACTGAAAACCGTAAACCCGAAACTAAAAAGGTTGTATTTTTACAGACTATAAATAATTTTGAATGAGCATGCAACAACAGCGACCTCTTATCGGCATCACAACGGGCGACCTGAACGGGATTGGGATTGAACTGATTATTAAAACTTTTAGCGACCATCGTATATTGGAACTTTGTACACCGGTGATTTTTGCATCCAACAAGGTGATTAATTTTTACCGCAAAGCAATTCCTGAAATCAACTTCAATTATCAGAGCACAAAAGAATTTAACCGCATTAGTCACAAGCAAGTGAATATTTTCAATTGTTGGGAAGATGAAGTCGCGATTTTACCAGGACAATTGACTGATGTCGGCGGTTCTTATGCGGTAAAATCGTTAATTGCTGCAACGGAAGCATTGAGAGACAAAAAAATTCATGGGCTCGTAACTGCGCCAATTCATAAAAAAAATACGCAGTCAGCCGGCTTTAATTTTACGGGACACACCCCATACTTAAAACATGCATTCAATGTGAACGATGTGCTGATGCTCATGGCTGCTGAAAATTTTAAAGTTGGTTTAGTGACAGAACATATTCCGATTAGTGAAGTGGCGAAACATATTACCCGCGACGCCATTCTTTCCAAACTGAATATTTTAAAAGATAGTTTGATAAGAGATTTTGGAATTGATAAACCAAAAATTGCTGTGCTTGGATTGAACCCGCATGCAGGTGATGAAGGGTTGATTGGGAAAGAAGAAGAAGAAATTATCAAGCCAGCTATCAAAGAAGCCAAATACAATTCACTCGTGTTTGGTCCGTATAGTGCAGATGCATTTTTTGCTCGCAACCAACAAAGAAAATTTGATGCTGTGCTGGCGATGTATCATGACCAGGGATTGATTCCTTTCAAATCTTTATCAACCGGCGAAGGTGTGAATTATACTGCCGGGCTTCCTGCGGTTCGCACTTCGCCTGACCATGGGACTGCATTTGACATAGCAGGAAAAAATAAAGCTGATGCGACTTCTTTTATCGCTTCGATATATGCGTGCATTGATATCATTAATAACCGCCATGAATATGAAGAGAACAGAAAAAATCCAATGAAAAAAGTGACAAATACAATTCTGGCAAATGCGGTGGATGAGAAGATTGAAGAGAACGAGAGTTAGTTTCGAGTTTGTAGTTCACAGTTTGTAGTTCTTTTGCTCGAACAACCTGATTGATTTTTAAAGAGCTCAAAACTGGAAACTATTTGAACACAGCATCGGGTAATCCCCCATTGATTTTATAAGACGAGTAATTAATTTCTACTTTCCCTTTGTTATTATTTATAGAATTTTCAGTCTTCTTTTTGCTGCCATCGTCATAATCAAATGTCACGCCTTTTGGGAGTTTGTAATCCTTTGTGTTGAATGTGAAAAGCACTTTATCGGGCAACGCATAAGATTCATATTTGCCATAGCTCATCTCCACTTCATAAGTTCCGTTTTCTTTTGTCGTTGTCCTTGCCTTTGCAATCAGCAATTTGTTTTCATCAATATATAAAGTAGAAAGAACGATATCGGAACTTTCATCAACCGGCAAAAGCTTGATAACTTTTACTTTCACATTTTGGATTGTTTCATTACCTCCGTCAATCGCTGTGAAATTTCCTTTTAATAAATTATTCAGGCTAATGCTCACAGCTCCTTTCGGCACTAATGAAATTCCTTTATCATTTTTTATTTTCAGATTATCAGGTTTCTTAAAATATACTACAACATTCGCTTCAGGCACTTTCAAAAAACTCACATTGGTTTTCATAATGCCTGTTGCTTCATAATCATTCACCTTATTCAGTTTGTCTTTCACTTTTTGCAAAAGAGAATTTGCATCTTGAGCAAAAACCGCGAATGACGAAAAAGCGAAAATTAGGATGAAGTAAAATTTCTTATTCCACATACATAAAAAATTATTAACTGAGGATATCTTTCTTTTTAAAAACAAGTATCGCTGTCGTCACAAACAAAACGATATAACTTAATAAAATACTCAAGCTTCTCAATATCGCCGGCAGGTTTTCTATCGAGCCGCGAATTGCTTGTCCATCACCGCTTGCTTTCGAATAAAAAAACCCTTTCCACGCCAGCATGTGAGAAGTGAAGAGATAAGGCTTCACCGTATTATCGTACAATGGAATCTTCATTTCAGACAAAATAGTCAGCACAACAACAATACTAATCGTTGAAACTATCGGACCAATTGAATTCTCTGCAAACACAGATAATAAAAATGCCAGCGCCGCGACAGTGCTCAGTGCAACTGCGGCATAGCCAAATGCAGCGATATATCTCCACAACACATCAGTTTTACTGATTTGTTCCATCACATCATTTCTCGCAATCAACATATCATTTGTTCCGAAAAAAAGCATGCTCAAAAACAAAGCGAGCAATGCCATCCATATTAATAATAAAACAGTATAAACAACAGAAGCAAAAAATTTTGCAAGCATCAGTTCTGTCCTGCTGACAGGTTTTGTTACGAGCAATCTTAATGTTCCCATATTCGCTTCGCCCGCAACAACATCGCCGGCAACCAATGCAATTAATAATGGAACCTGTATTAATAATGTGTTGAGGATTACGAAGGCAACGAGATAACCGTTCAATATCATGTCATAAGGAACAAAAAAAGAATCTGAAATACTGCTCATCATTAATTGCAGGTAAGATTTTCCATCAAACTTCAATCCTAACTGAATGATGAGAATCATAGCAGCAATAGCCCCAAAACTGATATATGTCCTCGGTCGCCTGAATATTTTAAACAGTTCAATTCGCAAAAGTGTCCACATGCTGGTTGCTGCTGGTTAATGATAAAAAATAATCTTCCAATGAATGGCGCGGCTGAATCGATAACACTTCAATTTCTTTGCTCACCAAATAATTATTGAAAGCGGGAATATCTTTTTTATCCATTTTGAAAATGAAAATATCCTGCTGTTGTTTTTGCAAATAACTTTTCCAAGAAGAATCATTAATCACTTCCAAAGTTTTTGCTGTGTTCATAGTCTGTAATTCAACCATCATATCTGCCGGATTGAACAATTCCTGCACTCTGCCTTCAACAATTTTCTTTCCTTTATCTACAATCAGCATTCTGTTAGCAATCAATTCAATCTCGCTCAGCAAATGCGATGACACAAAAACGGTTCGATGCTGCGTTTTGCTCAAATGTAAAATCAGGTTGCGCATATCAGCTATTCCCTGCGGATCAAGACCGTTTGTAGGTTCGTCCAAAATCACCAATTGTGGGTCATTCACCAATGCCACGGCAATGCCCAACCGCTGTTTCATGCCAAGAGAATAAGTCTTCACTTTGCTATGCGCTCTTTCTGCAAGCCCAACTTGTCCCAGATGTTCCAGCAATTGATTGCGTGTTAGTTTTATGCCGCTCATCTTCGCAAACAGTGAAAGATTCTCAAAGGCAGTAAGGTATTTATATAAATCTGGTCTTTCTATCACAGCTCCTGTTCTTCGCAGAATTTCTTTTCTATGTGAACGAAGGTTCATCCCGAAAATCTCTATCTCCCCATCACCTGGCTCAATTAAAGTCAGCAACATTCTGATAGTGGTTGATTTCCCTGCTCCATTCTGTCCAAGAAATCCATATACATCGCCTTCATCAACAGAAAATGAAAGGCTGTCAACAGCTATGAAATCGTTGAAAGATTTGCTTAGATTTTCTACTTTGATAATAGACATAGTAAATGAGAAATAAATAATAAGGAATAAGAAATCAGAAAGTATTGGGCTAATGAATCTGCGGTTTTTAATCACTTTCTCATTGCTTATTTTTCATTTCTTATTAATTATTTCTAACGCAAGTTAGTTGCTCATCAGGTAATCCAAGAACAGAATGCCTGATAAAAGGTTAAAAATGAGCGTATAAATTTTTTCTTGAGAAAGAGTTGCAAAAGATGATTCTATTTTCTACATTTGATTCATCATCCTCTGATAATTCCAGACCGCAGGAAACAATCCTCTTCTTGCAACCAGAATCCCTGAAACCTGAATAGTTCTGAAAATTAATGTAGATAAAACTTTTGCCCGATTATATTTTTGCTTCGGCTAAAACCAAAGCACAATTTTTTATCCATATCATCCTCCGAATTTCCTCACCCGTTGACATACCCTTAGTGCTGTTACCTATTTTTTAACTTTTGAAACTTTCAAAATGAAACAACATTTCAAGAACATTTTGTTGGTACAGGGTATTGTATTAACATCGACGGGCATCTTCGCGAACATCAACAACAACATTCACAAACCTTCTGTAAAGGTTGTTGATTATAGAAAAGACAAAGAAAACACATGGCTTGCTGAGCACCTTGTTAAATTCAGCGCTGAATTTGAAAGCCGTTCTGTATCGCTTCATTGGAACCTTGCAGGAGCTAAAATTGCAGGTCATTTCAATATTGAAAGAAGTATTGATGGAGAACGTTTTGAAAAGATTGGCGAAGTAAATGCTGAAAACATTTCCGATTATTCCTTCAATGATAATATCAAAACATCTGTTGCGAGAAAGAACGACTTATATTATCGCCTGCAACAGGTTGATGGAGAAAATTCTTCTTATTCAAAAGTGCTGATTGTTAGGATGTATGAAACGCATAGCGTTGCTTCTATCAGCGTTACACCTGACCCGACGATAAACGACATTCAGGTGAATGTGCAATTGAAAGAAAGTTCTTTTGTAGTGATGAAAATAAATGACAAGGACGGAAATGAAGTGATGAAGAAAACTGCAAAAGGTGATGAAGGCATAAATATTTTCAGCCTTGAGAAAACAAGCAAATTAAAGCCAGGAAATTACAAGCTCGAAATCGTTGTGAACAGCAATGAAAGAATGGTGATGCAGTTGATTAAGAGCTAACATAATTATAGGTTCAAAACAGAGGTAGAAAAACCCTTCCTTAAATGGAAGGGTTTTATTTTTTTATGGTAAGATATGATTGTAAATCTTTCACGTAAGCTTCAAATGCTTTCACACCTACAGGTGTAATCTTGCAAATGGTTTGCGGATAATTTTCCTTGAACTGTTTCAGTACTTCAATATAACCTGCATCTTTTAGTTTATTAATCTGCACACTGAGATTGCCTGCTGTTGAATTTGTTTTCTCTTTAAGAAAAGTAAACTCCGCTTCCTTCACGCTAATGAGAAGCGATACAACAGCAAGCCTTAGCTGCGAATGCAATATCGGGTCAAGGTCTTTAAACATTCATCACATTTTGATAAACCTTACCTGCTAAATTTGAGGTAAGACTACATATAAACGATAAAATATTTTTCATTCACCACCATGAATCTTTTTAAAAGCCGCTCTTAGCATGAATCCCGGAATCACCCAAACCATTACAGCATCAAAAGCAAGCAAGAGATAAATATTCGGGTTCAATATAAAAAAAGAAACAATTGCTAATGCCCAGCCTATAAAGGAACAAACGATATGATATTTAAATTTTGCGATCATCCCTGTAAGAAATGTTGCCAAGGAAATAAGAATAAGCACAATTGCAATGCTTATATAATATAAGCCTGCAAAACCTGCTGCAAACGCAGCAAGTGCGGAAAGCATAAAACCCATCCACACATAATCTATCGCTTCATCTGTAAATGTTTTTGCTTTTTTCTTTTTATCTTCTTTCATCTGAGCCCAGCCCAATACAAAGAAAACCGGAATAAGTAAATAAAAAGGATGAAAAGGAAATGCAATAATTTTTTCATCACGCAGATAACAAAGTATGCTGCATACAAAAACACTAAAGCCATACATCAGTGCCGACATGCCGCTTTCATAATAATAGCCTTTCGCCTCATAGATGGTGCGGCTTATGAGGCGAAGGCTTTCTTGTTCTGTCATTATTTTTTCTTCCTGCATAAAGAAAAATTTATAGTGTGAACAACTGTTTGTTTGTAATGAACACGATTATTGGCATTTAGCAACCATGCTCACCGCTTCATTTTGCCCCCAGTTTGGGTATAATGGCTTCACCTGAAAAGTTTTGTAAAGCTCGACTGCTTTTTCAAAAACTGGTTTTGCGTTTTTCTTTCCACCACCAAATGCTTCCGGTGTCCCGAATATGCTCATACCTTGCAAATAATACAAGCGCGGATTATTTGGATCTAATTTTTTCCCATCTTCCAATGCAGCGCTTGCTGCTTGTCCATAGCTCTGCCAACGGTTTTGCGGGTCCACAAGCATTTGTTGTGTAGCAGCCATATTGCGGATAGTGCATATCTCCGCGTTTTTTTCAATGGCTTCTGCTTTGTCACAAAGCGCATTCACTTTCGATGAATTCGCATCTTTGTCTAAATTTTTATCGACCCATCCTGCACGTGTTAATGAAAGACCGGCATAATAATACGGAAGCCATTGTGTTTTTTCTGCATCGCCGATTCTTTCAAAAGTATTCGCTACGCTTTGAAGATCCTGCGTAGTTTTTGCAGAATCCATCAGCGCAATATTTTTCTGCATCACGGCAGTAAACTTATCACTTTGCGCATTTGCAGCAACAGCGATTAATAAAACGAAAGCCAGGATTGATTTCTTCATTGTTATTTGTTTTAAGTTAATAGTTTTTATTTTTTGTAATCAACATTTGTAATTCTTCTCAACATTCTTGCGTCGCACTCTTGTACTTTTATTTTTCTATTCATCTTCAGTTTCATAAGTTTCAAACTTACTTCTGCCAAGGCCTGTCAGGTTTTGAAAACCTGACAGGTCTTTCATTCTCACAGCTACAAATTATTATTAATCGCATCCTGTGTTCTGTCAACTCCCCAGCTCAAAAAACATCCGATGAAATAAAACCTTTGCGCTGGTGGTTCTATCGGTTGCTTTACTAATCCGCTGTAAGAATAATTATATCCAAACACAGGATTGTAACCAAACACATTCGTCATGCTTGCAAAAAGAACCACAAAAGTTTTAGGATTTTTCTTGCCAATGCTTGGAACATACTCTGCACTGAAGTTCACACTATGATAATCTCTTGTTGTGCCCTGATCTGCTGTGAAAAATTTCCCGGTGTTATCCGTCATGAAATTATAATAAGGCCTTCCAGTAGCAAAACTATACGTGAGGTTGACACCCATTTTCAGGTCAGTAAAAAATCTTTTGGTCACAATGGAAGCTGTGTGCCTTGCAGCAAATGTCGGCATCAACTTCGTTGGATAATTTAAGAATTGTCTTTTCGTATCGAGATAAGAATAACTGATCCAGTAATCAAAATCTTTGAACGTTTTTTTATCTCTCCAGAACAATTCAATTCCCTGCGCATAACCATTGCCGTTATTGTTGTAAGAATAATAATTGTAGCTCACAGGAGCTGTTTCAACAAGGTCATCATATTTTTTATAATATGCTTCAATACGTAAAGTTTGAAGCCTTGTCATCCTCTGGTAGTTGATTATATAATGTGTTGCCTTGGTATAACCAAGGTTTGTGGTATACATCAACTGCATGTTCTCCGGTTTTTGATAGAAGATTCCATAAGCCGCAGAAATTTGCGCATCCTGCCCTGTTTTATAAGCAAGTGAAACACGCGGTGCCAAATCTACTTTTCCGAGAATGGAAGAATTTTCAAAACGAAGACCAAGTTTGGCAGCAAGATCATTAGTGATATAAATATCAGACTCTGTAAACAGCGCACTGTAATTGTCTGTGAATTTATGTACTGTGTCATTATACAAAGTGGAATTGTAAGCGTATTGATATTCGCCACCAAATCTGAGGTAGCTAATTCCTCCTAACTTTTTTTCAAACACTGCTTTCGCTTGTGAAAGATCTTGTCTGTTGACAAGTGTAAAATTTTTCACTTGCATCCACCATGTTGTGTTATAATCAAATTGCAAAGGCTGATTGTTTTGATTTTGTACCTGCTGAAGGATATTGTCTTTGTTCGTGCTGTAACTCAAGCCCAGGTTCATCTTCCATCCATTGGATAAATATTCACGCCAGCTCAAATTATTATACCAGTTGTGATTCGTCAATCCAAATGCATCTTTATAATATGCACTGTCAATGTCCGGTCTTCTTAATCCAAGATTACTAAAGCTGAATGTGGTATAATACTTAATCATTCCTCCGCTTTTGGTTTTTATCCGAAAGTTTGCATCGCCATTATGAAATTGCGGCAGCTTGAAATAATCAGGAGTTTGTTTCACTAAATCAAAATACAATCCAACGTTGACATAATTATAGCTCACTCCCCACGAAGATTTTTTATCTTTTGCCAATTGCTGTGTTCCTAATCCAACAACCAAAGGAGAAATAGACGCATCGATTTCTGATTTTTCAGGAAGATCAATTGATTCAAGCAGAACAACAGATGATAATGCTTGTCCATACAAAGCAGAATAACCACCTGTGCTAAATACTGTTCCTTTAAACAAGAATGGAGAAAAACGGCCGCGCTGTGCAATGTCTGGAACACTGCTATAATATGGGTTGTTCACCAATGTTCCATCAATGTATTGCTTTGCTTCATAACCTGCGCCGCCACGAACAAAGAGACCTTCCTGTTCGCCTACTTGTTGTGCGCCAGGCAAAGTTTTCAACGCAGCAGTAATATCCGCATTAGAGCCAGCTGTCGTTGCTACATCAATTGAGCTCAATACTGCGCCGCGTTTTGAATCACCTGCCGCAAACGAACCCGCAGTAATTGTAACTGCTTTCAGTTCGTTCAATTGCTCTTTGATAGCTACATCCAATTTGATAGGATCGTTGGCGACAGTGAGTTTCTGCTCATAAGAATTGTACCCAACACTGGTTACTGTAAATATCTGTTCACCTTTTTCTGTTGTGCTGAAATGATAAGCACCAGTTGAATCCGAAGTAGCGCCATCATAAGTATTTTTCAAGGAAACGCTCGCTCCCGGAATCGGATGCCCTTTTGTATCTTTTATTTTTCCGCTGATGATTGTCTGTGCAGTTAGCTTTGAACAAACCCCGATCAACATCAAAATTGTAAATATCTTTTTCACCGTTTGTAAATTTATCTCAAAAATAAAATAGTTTATTTTATAAACCAAATATTTTTTAAAAAAATTTTTACTTGGCAATCTCAACCGGAATCATTACCACTGCTTCCACCATTTCCCCATTCACTTCTTTGATGTCGAAGTTTGCTTTCGGACCAAATACAAGCTGCAAGCGGTTTTTAGTGCTTGCCAGACCAAATCCATCGCCATTCATTGTTCCGTTCAACCGGCCTGAGTTTTGTATCACCAATTCATGAAATTGATTTCTGAAGTCAGAAATAATTTTCACCTGCCCGCCTTTTACTTGCTTACTAATACCATGCTTAATGGCATTTTCGACAAGCGTTTGCAACATCATCGGTGGAATGGGCTGGTTCAAAGTTTCTTCATCAATATCATATTCAATCTGTAGCCTGTCTTCAAAACGGATATGTTCAAGAGCGAGATAATCTTTCACAATATTCAATTCTTTTTCAAACGTAACCGTCTCCAATTTTTCTGCCTGCATGCTGCTCCGAAGAATGTTGCTCAATTCTGTTATTGCAGTTCTTGCACGCCCTGGATTTTCATCAATCAATGCACGAATACTGTTTAATGCATTAAAAATAAAATGTGGGTTAATATGAGATTTAATTGTCTTTAATTCAAGCTCTTTCACAAGCGCTTCTAATTTCAATGTGTCAAACTGTTGCTTGCGGCTCTTCTCAATATAATGGTAGAAATAATAAATCAATGTCCATGGAATGATAAAAAACCCATTTTCCAAAGTGGCACCTAGTAATCTTTTAGGAAAATCAAATTTCTGTTTTGATATAGAAAGATTAAGTTCATTAACGATACCAATTCTTATCAGGCTATCAAAAATGCAAACGACCAACACGCCGATGATAAGTTTTGGCAATACTTTTTCAATTGGCAGCATCAACCAATTAAATTTTTGAATCACCCAGCGAAACAAATGGGTGACGAAAATGCCTGAAAGAACAATAAGCCCAAGCTGCTGAGCCAGCAAAGTTGTAGGCGCTTTCTGGTCGTATATATAAGCCACAAAAATCATGATGAGAGCTATTGAGCCCCAACCACCAATCTGGCACCACCAATAATATTTTGTGTTGTTTTTTGGCATTTAATCAAAACTAAAGGTTTCCATTGCTTGTTCAAACATTATTTTGTATTAATGGCTAAATAGTATAGCCCATCGGTTGAGCAATGTAATGCGATTGTAATCATCAGGATTCAGGCATTTAAATCTATAAAAAATATCTATTCGTATATTTTCGATATTAATATCTGATTGAAATTTAAGAAAACTCTAAAATACTGTAAGCGCTTGCTTTACGTTCTATAAAATTATAAATTGTACTTTTGCTTTTTAAGTCAAATCCATGATAGAGATAACCCCCGGCTCTTTGCTAAAAACAATCAACTCCCCTGCCGATTTGAAAAAATTGAACAGGGAACAATTGCAGCAGCTTACCGACGAGCTTCGCCAATATATTATCGATGTGGTGAGCGTTCATGGTGGCCATTTTGGTGCAAGCCTTGGTGTTGTTGAATTAACAGTTGCTCTTCATTATACTTTTAATACGCCTTACGATCAATTGGTTTGGGATGTTGGCCATCAGGCTTATGGTCACAAAATTTTGACTGGCCGCCGCGATAATTTTATCACTAACAGAAAATATCACGGGTTGAGCGGCTTCCCTAAACGCAGCGAAAGCGAATATGATACTTTCGGTGTTGGCCATTCTTCCACTTCCATTAGTGCAGCACTGGGCATGGCGATGGCTGCAAAATATAAAGGGGAAAAAGACAGAAAATCAGTTGCGATTATTGGTGACGGCGCCATGACTGCGGGCATTGCATTTGAAGGAATGAACCACGCAGGAGTTGCCGATGCTGATATGTTGATTATCCTGAATGATAACTGCATGAGCATCGACCCGAATGTGGGTGCGTTGAAAGAATATCTCACAGACATTACTACTTCGCAAACTTATAATAAGCTGAAAGACGATATCTGGAAGGCGCTCGGCAAATTGCCGGTTGGCAAACATTTCAGCA
>DATGIX010000007.1:0-50642 GCA_035295505.1 Puia sp.
AGACAACAAAGAATACAAAGAGCGCAAAGGCTAAATCTTTTTTGATTTTCTTTTGCGCTCTTTTATTATTAAAAATACTTTGCGTTCGTTGTATTCGTTGTCTCGTTGCGTGAAACCGAAATTTATTTTTTACTATAACCAACTTCATATTGCAAAGCTTCTATTGCATTCGCAAGATAAACGAGTGGCGCATTCCAGTTGATAGCAATTTCATTCGAAGCATAAGCACAATCAGTATCTGAATAAGAAGTTTCAGGTTCAATCAAATCATAATGGCAATGGTCTTGCCTGCCGGGATTAGGGCCAGCAGCCAGCAATCCGGGAACAGGCTCTGTAATTCCATCTGCAATAGAAGGGCGATGATGTGGATGCATGGTTGATTTTGTTCCCATGCCCGTAACAAAACAATATCCGGTTGCATTCATGCCCATGATGTAATCAAGATTTGACAAAGCTGCGTCAAGATATTTTTTTTCTTTTGTAATCATGTATGCATTAATCAACACAATTCCCTGATTCGCTGCTACTGAATTGCTTCCCCAGATAAAATCTTTCGTGCTTTCTCCAATAACAGTTTGAAAAGCATTTTCCGAAATGTGGGCAACATAAATATCAGCAAACTTTGTGATGTTATTTTTCATCATTTCAACATTATCGTGAGCAGGTTGAAGCAATTTTTTTTCATTACGAATGAGAGAATAAAATCCAAGCGCCTGCACATTGCTCCATGATGGCAAAACAAATAAATTCTGAAATCTTTTTTTAAGAGATTGATAAAAAGAATTATCGTTTGTTGTGATGAATAACTCAGCAGCAGCCCAAAATCTTTCATCATCAAAATATCTATCGCCATAAGGGCCCGTAGAAATTTTGGGTTCAAATTTTTCATTCATTACAGTCTGACTATACACTGAATCAGGATTTTTCTCAGCCCATTTCCACGCCTTTAATGAAGCAGATAAACATGAATCTGATAATCCCGGCAACTGTTTTTCAAAATGTTTGAATATTCGAGAAGCCTGCGCAGTCACTGCTGCAAAATCCAATGTTGCTGCTGTTCCTTTCTGCACAACATACCTTGGCAGCTTTGCTTCAGCAGGCATTATCATTTTGTCGAAAGCTGCGTTCGTGCATTTGTTATACACTCCGCCGTCGTTTGGGTCTTGCATGGAAAGCATCCAGCGAAGATTATAAATCGCTTCATTCAAAATATCAGGAATGTGATTGCCACTCTCGGGAATATTTGTTTGGAGTGTATCAAAATAAGAACGAAAATCTTCATAAGCAGAAAACAATGTGCCCATCGTGATGCCCGAGTTCACAATATATTTATTGTAATCACCGGCATCATACCAACCACCTGGTGAAGAAATTTTTGCTCCTGCTGGACGTTCTGTTGTAGCCGCAGAAGGATGGATAAGCACTGTAGTATCAGGATGCCCGGCATTTCTCGCCCATTTTCCTGCAAACTTTTTTTCAAGCTGCATTGAAACACGCTGATAATAAAAACCTTTCAGCGAAGCAACACCAACAGCGTGATGTATATTATTCGAAATAGAAAAAGGGTAAGAATTTCCCAAGCCGGAAACTGCAACCGAATAAATACCTTTCTTTTCAAGCTTACTGAAATCAGCAATCCTTGTTTTGAGAGAAGAATTATGCGACTGTTTTAATTCATTCAGTGTTCCTCTATAAACTGTGTCATTTGAATGCATATCAAGAATGAAAAAATTTGAAGATGAGTTACTATCAACAATAACTGCCATCTTAGGTGCCTTGGGATAAAAGCCAGATTGATTAATAGAAATTTTTTCAGAATATTTTTGTGCAAATAAAATGTTGCAAATAAAAAACGAGAGAAACAGAAAGCGTGATTTTAATTTCATTGTATAAATATTATGCTAATGATTATTTCATGAGTCGGGCTTGCAATACTTGCATCTTATCATTATTTCTCGCAACTAAAACTGCTTTGCCGATATCTTTCAGGTTGATTAATTTCAAATCGCGCACATCACCATCAATGATTAATCCGGTTTTTCTTGGAGATAATACTTCAAAATTTCCTTTGCCATCGCCTTTTAATAATTGACCATAGGAAGCATCCATGCTCCCGGTGAAAACATTGTATTGATATTCGTTTCCTGCAAGCAGAATATCTTTCTTGCCATCGCCATCAAAATCATCAACGACCATTGCATTCACCGGAGCAATTTGTGCAGCCAATGGAAATGGATGAAAAGTAAATTTTCCTTTGCCATCATTTTCAAAATACCCACTTCGCGTTTCGTTGCAGTGAAGCGTCAATGCATCGCTTATATCTTCTTTCGAAAAAATTTCTTCCATTGGTGCTTTTGCGTATAAAATATTCTGGTCAAATCTTTTTTTGATGGAAGGAACCTGTACAGCTAATTGGTCTCTGCTAATGCCTGGAGAAAGTTCATACTCTCCCTTTTCATTTTTGATGTAATAACAAAAAACCGGGTCAATAATCCCGTTTGCATCAAAATCTTTTGCAATCATTTCAGCTGGTTGCTGTGCAGTAATATGAAAAGTATTGTTCAACCCGAGATTTCCGGCAACGATATCCAAATCGCCGTCACCATCAACATCCGCAACCGAAAGGCTTCGCCAGAACCCGGAAATATTTTTTAATCCGCTGCTTTCAGTCACTTCAACAAGTTTTCCATTTTCATTTTTGAAAATACGGAGGCTCATCCATTCGCCTGCAAGAATCAGCTCAGGCTTTTTATCATTGTCAATATCTGCCCAAACTGCTGCGTTTATCAATCCGGGATTTAATAATTCTTTGCAAACATCTTCTGTAACATCACTGAATTTTCCATGATTGTTCTTCAGCAAAAAACTCCTCGGTGCTTGCGGATACTTTCCCAATTGAACACGACCTCCGATAAAAATATCGGTTTGCCCATCACCATCAAAATCAACGGCAGCAACGCTTTTGCCGGGCGTTAATATATCTCCGGCAAAAGCAGTGAGGCTTTGATGAAAATTTCCTTTGCCATCATTCAGATACAATCGGGGGCGATAATAGCTTGAGTTCAAATCAAATTCACTGCTGCCACTCACAACAAGAATATCAAGAGTTCCGTCACCATCTGCATCAAAGAAAATACTCTGCATGTCTTCTTCATTCTTTGCATCACTTACCAAATCATGATTTTGAAAACTGCCATCCTGTTGTTGCAAAATAATCTTTCCTGATTGTTTGAATGCACCGCCAATAAAAAAATCTTCCAGCCCATCTCCGTTCAAATCTCCGGTGCTGATGAATGGTCCTTCCTGTGAATATTTTTGGGGGATTAATGGCTGAAAGCCATAATCAAAAAAGAAAGTTTCTTTGTGTTGAAAGTCCGCTTTCGCTTTTTCTGTCACATCAATAAATAAAGAATCCGAAAAACATCTTGATTGATGATAAATATCATTCGCATCTTTATAATTTATCTGCAGTAAATTATTCAATACCGGATGTTGAATCAGTTGCGCTTTCCCATCAGCCCAAACAATTCTCAAAGAATCAATATTATTTTTTCCACTGCCGATATGCAACCTGTTATCAACTGAAGACAGATATCCACGAACGGGATATTGCTCAATCATCTGTTCAAGCCCTTTGCTGAAAGAATAAATGGTTGTGCCAATTCCATCTTTGTTCAAAGAATCACCATTCAATTTTATTTTGAGATAATTATTTTCAGACGCAGCAGCATTATCAATATCATTTCGCATAACAAATGCAGGACCATTAATATTATTCGTAACAATATCAAGGTCACCATCATTGTCCAAATCCGCATAAGCAACACCGTTAGAGATTGATTTCTCATTAATGCCTGCATCAGCCGAAACATCTTCGAATGTCAGATTGCCATTATTGCGAAATAAATAATTGCGGAGCTTAACTTCCCCGAGCGAAGCAAGATGTTCATTGAGGCTTCTTTGCAATCCCAAATCTTTTTCACTGATGCCAGCCTGCACAACCGTATTGTGCCTGTATTCCAAAAAATCAGAATTGGTCGGATCCCGACCGAGACCGTTGGCAATATGAACATCTTTCCAACCGTCATTATCAAAATCTGCAAAAAGGACGCTCCAACTCCAATCGGTTTCAGATATGCCTGCCATTTGCCCGATCTCGCTGAAGAACGGCTCCCTCCTGTTATTGATATTTCTTACACCATTATTCAATTGCAACATATTGTGAACGAACTCCGGTTGGTAACCTTTTTTCTTTTCAATTTCCCGCCTTTGTTCGTTCATAAACGAGTACATCATCTTCTTCCGCTCATTCGTTTCCGGCTGCATGTCAAGCGTTGCAATGTCAATCAATCCGTCATTATTAAAATCTGCTGCATCCGTTCCCATGCTCGAATAACTTTGATGCTTAATAGCAGAAGCAATGCAATTGCTAAATGTTCCGTTTTTATTATTGAGCCATAACAAATCATTTTTAATATAATCGTTCGCCACATAAATATCAGGATATCCATCTCCGTTAAAATCGCTCACAGCAACTCCTAAGCCATTTCCATCTTCAATAATACCTGCTTGCTTTGAAACATCTTTGAACACCGGATGATCAATGCCCGAGGGAATTCCCTCATTATGAAATAATTTGTCAGCGGCCTGTGAATTACTGTCTGTTTTGTTATCGCGGATATCATTAGGCCTGTCATCATTCAGGTTATGATTCAGCAAATACATATCTAATCTTCCATCTTTATCATAATCAAAAAAAACCGCCTGTGTAGAATACGAAGTATCATCAAGACCATATTCAGCAGCTTCTTCTTTGAATGTGAGATTATGTTGATTTATAAAAAGAAGATTCTTTCTTTTCTGTGATGGGACACGACCGGAAACGCAAACATAAATATCTGGCCATCCATCATTATTAATATCAATCACACTCACGCCGGTACACCAACTATTTGTTGATACACCCGCTTTTTCTGTAATGTTTTCAAATTTAAACTTCCCTTTGTTGATATATAATTGCGAGCTCACCTGATTGCCTGCAAAAAAAATATCCTGCAACCCGTCGTTGTTAAAATCACCGATGCCAACTCCCCCGCCCATATAAGTATATTCATTCACAAACATGTTCAATGAATCGTTTTCAGTAATCGTATTTTGAAAATCAACACCAGTTTCGGAAGATGAAAGAATAGAAAATTGCAGTGAGCCTTTTTTACTTGGCGAATGGCATGAAATGACAATGCTTGCAAAAATAAATATCGATGTGATGAATTTTTTCACGCAGATGTTTTAAGCAACATAACAAATCTGAAACAAAAAACAACAAGATGAGAAAATTCTCATCTTGTTGTTGCTCTATGAAAATCAAACAAAAATAAATAGCATCCGACAGTGTCACAGGGTTTCATTCATATTAAATACTTTTCAGCCATCGGATGCATGATTGGTTCTTCCGGATTATTTTTATTTTATTGTCAGTTTATTTTTTTTCTGCAACCAGATAAACAACACTCATTGCAGGAACAGAAACCTTGATCGTTCCTGAGAGCGGAGCAGAATATGCATTTAGTGTTGAGTAACCCAAGGGTCCGCCGGTCGGAGAAGTGGGACCTGTTCCATTCACATACACCTGCCCAGAGAAACTTCCATTATCAGTTCCGCCTGTCAGCACATACCAATAATATTTGCTGCCTGCAGGAAAATGCTGAAAATCGATTGACACAATGTGATTATACAAACCAGAATTCACAATCACAGTTCCGCTTTCTCCAGATGAAAATGTAGATGAATAAGTGCTGAGATCTTTATTGATCCCTTTCAACGTATCAGCAACCATTCTGTCACCGAAAAATTTCTGGAAATAATACAGATAATAAAACGCAGGACGAGGGTTCCATTTCGTGGCGTTGGGTTCATCACCGATATTAAATAATCCCTGATCATCGCCATTGCTCCAGCCATTTGAAAGATCCCAACGGCTTGCTTCACCAAATTTATTTTTGATGATCGCACCAATTGTTTTTGCAGCATGCATACCTGCAACGAAAGAAACATTTTGCTTTGATCCTGTTGCCTGAATATTCCACTCAGTAAACGCAATTGGCTTATTGCCAACACCCGCAGAACTTAGTTGTTGCTGAACATATGTCATCACCTGATTCGGAATTGTGCTTCCTGTGCTTAAAATATCAGACACGGAAGAATTTGTATTGTATGCAGTAAAGTAATCATGCACAATAAAATAATCAGCGGCATTGCCTGCCTGTGACAGCACACCTTGTGTCCATGTCTGAACACTTTCTCCATCGCTTCCCGAAGGCGCTTGCTGATACAATACTGCACCGATATAAATAGTCGCACCGATTTGCTGTGCCGCGGCTTTCATTGAATCAGCAAAAACTTTTACATGCGCTCCGTACAAAGCGCCAGTGATTGTGAGTGGCTGGCCATCTTTATTTTTGCTTGTGTCAATTCTATAACCAGCTTCCCAGCTTCCAAAATTTTCGTTGCCGATCTCCCAGAATTTAGTTCTGCCATTATCATATCTTACCCAATCTGCGGCAAGGTGTGCCGCAGCAGCAACAGGATCTGCGCTCGTTCCATATCTTGCATAACCGTAATTGACAGTGATGATCCCGGTGCTGTTTGTTTGCGAAAGCAAATTGTAATAATTGCCCAATGAAAACGTCCACGATGCTGTGTTGCCGCCGAACCAATAACCAGCAGCAGATGTAGAGCCATCCGCATTCACCAGATTTGCCGGAGCATCTGCTGGAGCAGAGGTGGTGTCATTCCAAAAATAAATATCGCTGATGCTTCCCCCAGGTCCGCGGATAATATTGGGTGAAAGGTCTTTCAAATATTGCATCAACGATGATTCTGTTACAATTTGCCCTGACCATAAATTTGAATTATTGCCATAAACATATTGCGGCACTTTAGTGATCACATTATTCACATTAATCGTCAGCGTGTCTGTGACAGTGCCAACAGAAGGCACAGTACCTGCAGTAAAGTCAGGAGCTGCAAAAGTTTTTGCCTGCCAGTCATTCAAAAAAAATCCTATTGACCCTGCCGTTGCAGGATCAACAGGATTATAAATTGAATCTACATTATTATTGCCCCCACCGTTCCCGCCGGAAGGTGTTGAATTTTTTTTGCAGCTTACTCCAATCAATATTGCTATTGCCAATAAGGATGCAGGTTTAATTTTCATAATCATAATCATTTTCTTTTTGTGTTTTTTATTGTCCCTTCACGATACGGACATTATCAATTGCTATGTTGATGCTGTTTGCAGGAACGTTTGTTGCCTGATCGTTCGCGATTAAGAATGCAACACCGGTTGTCGGGTAATCAGTAAAATGACTTGCCGGTGCGCCAGCCGTGCTCCATGCTGTTTGCCAGAACTGATTGCCACTTATAAATTGAGAAAGTGGGATTGTCACAGTCACCCAGCCGTTGGGTTGAAATTTATTTCCATCGGCAGTTTCCCATGGAGCATATCTTGCAGTGAAGCTGCTCCATCCATACCAGTCTCCTACTGCAATCCATATCGATCCTTTGCTCCAGACAGTTTTCACGAACACTTCAAACTTTAATGAATAATCACTAACAGATGCTCCGGTGCTTGAAACCCATGGAACGTCATTCAACTGGAGCAAGCCTGGATTGCCTTGCGATGTTGGCCCTGCATTCGCAGACATTGGAGATCCTTGCAACAAAACCGCAGAGCCACCTGTACCTCCGGGATAATTTGTTGTTGTTGTTGGCGCATCCGCGTAACCACCAGTCCAGCCAATAAATCCTGTGTTATCAGTATTGTATTGCACATCGAAAGTGGAAAGATACCCGGGAGAAGGATGTGTAATATAAGAAGCATAAAGTTGTGGTGCAGTTGCTGATCCCAATACGCCCTGGATCCTTAAAGAATCTGCTGTTGTGATTCCTGCAGGAACGGTAACGCTTATCTGATTTACACTGAGCGTCTGCACATTTGTAACTTCAATACTGCCCGGGAAAATAACTTTATCAATACCTATAAAATTTGTTCCATTAATCAGAATGGTTGTCCCTTCTGCTCCATTTTCATTCGACACAGAAGTGATGCTCATTGGTGGAGGGTAAGAATAAGAACCAGTTCCAAAAGTGCACTGAACACGTATTGAATCCTGAAACACAGTTCCCGGTGGGATCTGCGCAACTATCTGCGTGAAAGTTTTATTCACATTATACGACAATGCAGTATCCGGGCCTCCTGTGATCGGGAAAGTAATTTTCTGAATGCCTTGAAAATTTGCACCATTGATATACACTACAGAGCCTGTATTATCAAAAGACAAAGAGCTGATATACGGCGGCGGAAGATATAATGTGAAAGAATAAATAGCAGTACCATGATCAGTCACTACTTTAATCTGGCTTAGCACATTTGGATTTGCAGCCGCAGTTTGTGATGTTGAAGGAATGGTGACGATGATATTTGTGCTGGTTGCATACACCGGATTAAAATAAGCAGATGTATCATTGAACAACACTGCCTTCAATCCGCTCAGGTTGCTACCCTGAATCACAATCAAAGTTCCAGGCACGGCCTGTGTGAATGTGCTGTCACGTTTTGCTGTGTCAACAGTCCTCACAGATGTAATAATCGGAGGACCGCCATCATTTTTTTTGCAGGCGAAATCAATCAGGCTTGCTATGATGATTAAGAGGAATAATAATTTCATTTTCATATAAAAAAATTTTGGCTTTGCATCAATATTTTAGTTTACTGAAGTCAAAAGGAACGGGAGCCAGCGAAAGCGATGGCGTTGTTACCAGCTCTGCTTCCGGGAAAGGAAGATTTACCGTTGCATCGGTAATCTGATAATTCACAACACCAGGTTTTCCATCTGCGCCGAAATAAGTCACAAACGGATTGCCATTGTTATAAGAGATATTATAAGTTCCTCTATGCTGTGTGCTGAAATATTGTTTCGCACTTGTTGGATCAAAATAATACCACTGCTTCCAGTCGTACCACGCCTTGCCTTCATAAGCAAACTCAATCTTCTTCTCTAAGAAAATATCAGCATAAGTGATGGAAGATTTCGTTGTTGCGCCTGCGCGTGATCTTACCATATTAAAAAATTTCAAAGCTTCCGCATCAGATGTGGAAGATGAATTTCCAAGAATCGCATCAGCATACGTGAGATAAACTTCTGCCAGACGAAGCATGTAAGTGTGAATATTTTCGTTCTGTTGGCTGCCATAACCGCCATTATCAGCCGGCGAACCAATCACATATTTTTTCACATAGGCATGGTCGTTACCATAACCATTTCCGGGATCGCCAGGCGTATAAATTTTTGCATTATTAAATAATGTAGTGTCTACATTCCATCCACCCGCTGCTACATTAATATCTGCATAATGATCGCCGGGCATAAAGAAGTTCGCTCTTCTGCGAATAGAGTCTGCTTTATTTGCGGGATCCATAAAATACTGCATCAGGCTTGGAGAAGCACCGAATGATCCGCCCCATCCATCTCCTGTCTGTGTGATTTTTGAATCATAAGCAAGATTTGCCTGCATGTGGTTCTGAACAAACCAATCGCCGTTTGGTACCCAATACAATCCAAACAAACATTCACCGGGAATAGTAGTGCCGCTGAAATTTTTGCTCAGGAATAAATCATAATAATTCGGCATTAAAGAAAGGCCGCTGTTGTTGCAAACATCGCCTGCAAAAAATTTTGCGCTGTCAAGATCAGTTTGATTTCGTGTGCCTCCTGATTGCCCTAAGCCTGAACGAACGAGATAAGCTTTTGCAAGCATTCCTTCTGCGCTCCATTTTGTCAGGCGACCTGGCTGCAGCGGAGTATTTGGCAAATTATTTTTCGCCCATGTCAGATCCATGATGATGAACTTCCAGATATCATCCAGATTATTTTTGCGAAGCGCAGTATCACTTAATTGTGTTGTATTATCATAGATAATCGGAACAGGGCCCCAGTCCAATGCGAGATGATAATAAGCAACAGCTCTCATGAAACGGCATTCTGCCATGCCTGCATTTTTCACAGTGGCAGAAGCACCCGCAGCAGCATTCTGAATATTATACGCATCCACATTTGCATTTGCAATCACAGACCAGAAAGCGCTGTAAGCTGATTGCAAACTGCCGCTACCATCTGTTGATGAAATAGAAAATGTAAGATATGCTGCTCTCCCATTGTAATTATCGGTCAGGCTGTTTCCACCGAGCACATCACCGATGGCTTGCAAAGCAGAGCCATTATACGGCATCCATGTTGCATTGTAGAGAGGACCTGTGCCTGACAAAACATCTGCATCAGTTGCATAAAAAGTTCCTGAAGTGGGCGCCGATAAGGGAGGTCTGTTCAAAAAATCTTTTTTACATCCTGCGGTAACAAACAATGCTGCGAGCGATGCAATTATGATTGTTGATTTTTTCATGACTTATATTTTTCTTGTACTAACTTTTTGTTTGATTAAAAATCCAGGCCGAGGCTGAATGAAAAAGATCTTGTTGCCGGATATCTTCCTTCATCCATTCCTGCAATGTTGGTTACGCCTTTATAGTTATACATTCCGACCTCAGGATCAAAGCCTGTATATTTCGTGATCGTAAATACATTTTGAACCTGAACAGCAACCACAATGCCTCTGAACACATGCGTAGTTGATAATACTCTTGAAGGAACTCTATAACTCAACCTGATATTTTTTAATTTGAAGAAAGACCCGTCTTCAATATCCCATTGGCTCAGGCGAACGTTTCCATTCGGGTCACCACCTGTTGGTCTTGGAATTTTAGTTCCGGGATTTAATAAAGTTGCAGTTAATGCATCAGCAACATTATTACTGCTTGGCACTGCAAAATTTGCAGCCACTTTATAGTGATTGCTATATGGCCCAGTTCCCAGCGGCATTTCATTTTGATAGCGTGTCAGGTTCAGGATTTGATTTCCATATACACCTGTGAAGAAAAGGTTCAACTCAAAATTTTTATAAGTGAACGCAGAGTTGAAATTGTATGTGAATTTCGGCCATGGGTTTCCGATGATCGTGCGGTCTTTTTCATCAATGATGCCATCCGGTTTTCCATTAGGCCCGCTAATATCTTTGAATTTGATATCACCCACCCACGATCCTTGCGTCGGGTCAACAGTGAGCACTCCGTTTGAAGTTTGCACTGCGTGGTTCGCGATGTCCTGATAATTCTGGAAAAGCCCTTCAGCAATATATCCTGTGAACATACTCAAAGGCTGGCCAACCTGCGTTAGAATCTGTGTCTGATTATTATTCGTGAATGAAGTGTATTGTGTAACAAGGGTGCTCACTAATTTTGTTACCTTGTTTTTATCTACAGAAAAATTAACTCCTGTTCTCCACTGGAAATCTTTTGTGCTGATATTAACTGTATTCACCGTGATGCCAAAACCTTTGTTCTGCATGCCGCCATAATTTTGATACGGCCAACTGAGAAGCCCACCATAACCACCACTTAAATTACCGCCAAGAGCAATCGGACCTGAAGCGAGGAGGATAAGATTGGTGATATTTTTTACATAAGCATCAGCAATCACTTCAACACGGTTGTTAAACATGTGCAGGTCCAATCCTATATTAGTTGATTTATCTTCTTCCCATTTCAAAAACGGGTTGTTGAAATTAGCTGGTGCAAAACCTCCTCCCCAAATGGTAGCTGCGGCATATAAGTTTGAATAAATAGCACCGCCGCTGCTGCCAGTGTTACCGGAAATTCCATACTCAGCCCTCAATTTTAAATCATTAATAAAATGAAGGTCCTTCATAAAATTTTCTTCAGATATTTTCCATGCCACAGAAGCAGCAGGAAAAGTTCCGAAGCGGTTGCTCTCTCCGAAATTCGAGCTGCCATCTCTTCTCACTACCACCTGAGCGATGTATTTGTTATCGAATATGTAATTCAATCTTCCAAAATAGGATTCATTGGAGCCGTCACCTCTTGAGCTGGTTGCTTTTGGAGATGAGAGCGGATCAGCTACTGTTAATTCCTGAATAGATGCTGTTGAATAATTTAATCCCTGACCATAGAGAGATTCATATTCATATTTAGATGCTTCATGACCCACCATTGCGGTGATGCCATGCTTGTTCAATTTCAAATCATATTGAAGCCGTGTGTTCAATGAAGCCCAATAATTGTTCCCACTGGCTCTGCTTCCATTGGTAGTTTTATTTACGAGCGCCCCAATCGTATAAGCAGGATAAAAAGTGTAATTATTATTTGTGCTGTAATTGCCATTTGTTTCTGTATGCCACAACAAACCTTTTATGGGTGTGATGTCTAAATACACACCTCCGATGGCACCGAACGATGTATTGTAGTTATTATTGATCATTGCAAGCGCAACAGGATTTGTTTGTGAATACTGCGCCTCTGCCGGCTCAGGACCGCCCCATGAGCCATCGGGGTTTTTCAGAGGGATAGTTGGGTTTTGCGTGATCGCAATATTGATGATATTGCTGTTCGTGACATTCACAACTTCTTTCGTGGTGAACACACTCAGATTCACTCCAAACTTTAGCCATTTGGTAGCCTGATTGTCGAGATTAATTCTCACCGATCCTCTCTTAAATCCTGAGCCAAGAGCTATGCCATCTTGTGAAAGATAATCTCCCGAAAAATAAAAAGTTGATTTGTCTGAACCTCCGCTGATTGCTAAAGAATGTTTTTGCAACAACGTGCGGCGGAACAATGCATCCTGCCAGTTTGTGCCCGGTCCTAAAATACTTGGGTCTGCCAATTCAGGTGGCTCAGCACCTACCAATCCAAGCTGTTGTAATTTTTGTATATAGCGTGCATACTCCTGCAAATTCATTACAGGTCTGAATGTTGGTTTGTCCTGCCATGAAAACAAAGTGCTTGCATTCACTTTCGTCAACCCTGCTTTACCATGTTTTGTTGTGATCATGATTACCCCATTCGCGCCTGCTGCTCCATAAATAGATGTAGCTGCAGCTCCTTCAAGAATATTATAATCTTCAATATCATCAGTATTAATTCCTGCTAATTCATTTGCGTATCCTGTAGGTTGATTGTAAGTGCCGCCTGTCGGAGCACTTGGTCTTATCTGAACTCCATCGATCACATATAATGGCTGATAGTTCCCTGTGACTGTGCTCACGCCTCTGATGATTACAGAAGCACCTGCGCCAGGCTGGCCGCTGGTTTGAGAAACATACACGTTCGCTGCTTTTCCTTGCAGTGCTTCATCCATGGTGATGTTAACCGTTCTGTTCAGTTCTGCATTCGACACAGTTGCAACTGCGCTACTCAGATCTGTCTTTTTCATTTTACCATAACCCACCACCACAACATCCTGAAGGTTGCCATAATCCTGAGATAATTCAACATCGATAGTGTTTGTGCTCGCGCCTAATTTTATCTCTTTGGTTTTATAACCGATGGAAGAGATAACAAGCACATCTCCTGTTTGTGCCATGATGCTAAATTCTCCATTCACCCCTGAGCTGATCGCATTTCGCGTGCCTTTTACATACACGCTCGCGGCAGATAGTGCGGTTTTAGAAGCACCTCCTACAACCTTCCCCGTGATGAGGCGTGCGCCGGGCTTTTGCGCCTGCAGTTGCAGGAGAGATAGGAAAGCAATGATGACCAAAACATAGGACTTCATCATGCCCGTAATTTTTGTTTGTCGCATATTCAAGCAATTAGTGGTTTGAAAATGATAGATTGGTTTTTATTTTAGTTTGATTATTTTTTCTTCTCCGTTATACTTAATAATTGTTCCGGGGCTTGCATCAATGTCCAGATTTTGTTCTTTATTTTTTTTAATCCATACAATTTTAAAACTACGATTCTTCAACATCCCCGGAAATGAGCCTTCTCGTTTTGCGATGATCAATTTTTTTTCAGATTCATCATAACGCAGATGTATAGACGTAAACATTCCTTTTTCATAATTGTAGTTTGTGTTTTCATCTTCATACAAATCGAAGGATGCATCTTTTCCGGTGTAAACAAATAAGGTGATGGGGTCAGCAGGCTTTTCGGAAACATATTGCAATTCCGGCCCAAAAGGAATAATAGAACCTTCTTTCACGAACACAGGCATTCTTTCATAAGGCGCATCACCAATCATTTTTTGCCCGCCTTCAAAATATTTCCCGGAATATAAATCATACCAGCCCTGACCTGCAGGCAAATACAATTCTCTTTTTTTGGATTGATAGTCATAAACCGGATTGATCAATAATGAAGGGCCAAATAAATATTGATCATTGATAGCATTCACGTTGCTGTCATTCGCAAAATCCATTACCAACCCTCGCATGATGGTGTAGTTCTTGTGATAAGTCATCTCAGCTAATGAATAGATATAGGGCATTAGCTTATAGCGGAGCTTATCGTAATACAGCATGCTTTGATATGCAGGATGATTTTCCGGCGCTGTATTAAATATTTCACGATAAGGATATTGTCCGTGCACACGGAACAACGGACAGAATGCACCGAACTGATACCATCTTGTCATTTGTTCCCTCCATTCATCAAGGTCTTTTCCTGTTGCGCTTTCATATCTATGCTCCACAGAAAAACCTCCGATATCCATTGTCCAATATGGAAGGCCTGACAAGGAGAAATTAATACCCGCTGAAATCTGCGCTTTCATATCAGACCATCTTGAAGCAATGTCTCCGCTCCAGATAGCAGCACCATATCGTTGCGAACCTGCAAATGCAGACCTTGTTAGAATAAAAACTCGCTGATCAGGATTTGTTGACCGCTGACCTTCATAAATACCTTTTGCATTTTCGAGTGGATAAGCATTTAAAAATTCTGCAGCACTGCCAAGTGCAGTAGGCGTCATCTGTTCTTTTCTTTTTTCAGGATTTACATTTGATAATATGTCCGGTTCGCTTGCATCCATCCACCAAGCATCAATTCCTTTTTTATACAATTTTATATTCAGCAAATCCCAGAAACCTTTTTGCGCATCTGTGTTGAAGGCGTCATAAAAAGTAGAGATATATCCTTTGGCAATCCAGTCGCGCTGGCCGTCTGCCACATTTCTTTTATATAGCCATCCTTTATCATTGAAAGTTTTATATGCAGTGACGCCCTCATAAAATTTAGGCCATACAGAGATCATGAAATGCGCATTGTATTTTTTGTGCAGCACATCAATCATGCTATCAGGATTTGAAAAACGCGCAGCATCAAATTCCTGGCTTCCCCAATCATCCTGTTTCCAGTAACTCCAATCCAACACGATATTATCGATAGGAATTTTTTTCTCTCTGAATTCACTAATGGTGTTCAGTATCTCGTTTTGTGTTTTATATCTTTCCCTGCTCTGCCAAAAGCCCATTGCCCATTTTGGCGGGATGGGAGATTTTCCCGTGAGCATCCGGTAGCCGGAAATAATTTCATCCATATTATTTCCGTAGATGAAATAGTAATCAAGCATCTTTCCAGATTCAGAAGAAAAGCTGAAATTGTTTTTATCAGCATCTGAAAGAGGCGAAAGCCATTTTGCAGATAAGTATGATTCAGATCCATCCGGAATCCAATCTATCTTAATTGAATATTTTTTTTCTTTGTCAAGATTAATGTCAAGCAATGCTGAACCCGGATTCCATGCCTGCCTCCATCTGTCCATTAATAATTTTCCATCGACCCAAACTTTTACATAACCTGCATAGGTAAATCTGAATTGATGCATGCCGGAAAATTCAGAAGAGATAGAACCTTCCCAAGAAATTTCGCCTTTTGCAACTTTAAAGTCTGAAGGCAAATGCAGCTTGGTAGCATTCAGGTATTCATAGTCAATGGAAGATTCTGCTTTTTCAAAATCTGGTTTAGCCAGATTGCTTTTATCATTATAATAAGAAGCGGTCAGCCATCCCTGCTCACCATTTTTAGAAAATAATCTTAATGTTGAAAGCGGCCCGAAACTGCGGGTATCGCCAACTTTTGTGAGCGAATAATTGTCCCATAAAATGCCATAGTTCTTGTTGGAAATGAGAAAAGGGATAGCCACTTCCGTATTATTCTGGAACAAAGTGACCTGACGGCCTCTGTAATTATATATGTCATCCTGATGCTGCCCGAGACCATATAATGCTTCATTATTAGAAACATCAAACGACTGGCTGATATGATATGAAGGAGAGCCATCAAAAACAGCAGCCTGGAAATTTCTGCCGCCTGTTTCTTTTTCTCCTAATATTTTATTTCCCGCTGAATCTAAAAAAACAACAGCTCCGGTTGAAAGTGTGGCAACAGCCGTAAGCTTTTTTGTTTTCAGCACTAATTTCGTCTCATCTTCTTTAATATCCCATTTTGCGGAAGATTGGGCAGGATAAACAGTAATGAGGCTTTTTCTTTCAGCAAGATGATCAAAAGGAGAAGCTAATACACGTATAATATTATCGGAAATAACCTGCAGCTTGACAAGGCTTGCGCTTCCCGGTTGATTGGCATCGGGGTAAATAATTACGCCATCATCAACCTTCAAATATTTTTTTGATTTTCCGCTCGCATGAGCAAACGAAAATAATGAAGACAAAGGCAGTGTCAATACAGCAAAGAGGTATAAGATTTTTCTTTCCAGCATGGCAATCGCGTTACTTTCAACTTTCTCAGGCATCCGGAAATGGTAGTCCACTCCCGAAAGTTTTAGCTGACTAAAGTTATAGCCGGAAAGAAAAGAACAGGGTACTAATGCGTATATGAATAGGTACTCAAATGTTAACTATTCATATAAAAACGACATTTTAGGGTGCTGAAATGTTAACGGATAAGCACGTTAACATCTTTAATGCTGAAAATTTCCTGCTCAGGGCTTTAAAGAAATTATTCAACGATGATTATTTGTTTCCCGCTCATGCGCCTGATCACCAATAACCCTCCTTTTGATAAAGGAAGCCATTGAAAACCTTCGCCTGAAACAGTCTCAGCAAGTGGTTTGTTATCGATCAGTATCTGTGAAGGCTTGCTTTTCATTTTAATTTTTTCTGTGCCTTTCGCATCAAAAGTTTTGTAGAATATATTTACTGTGCTTGAGTCCACTTTATCAAAATCAGGGACTTGAAATTTTTTAAGATTGCCCTTATAATCTGATTGCAAAATCACTGACGTGGTCGAGAGAATGTGATCCTCATTTGGAGCGAGTTCAGGAAATGTCGCCATGGCACGTAAGTAGTGGCGCACATAATCGCCATATCCATCCGTGAGCCACGGCTCATCATGAGGGAAAAGGTTCCTGCCATCAAAATCAACAGTGTAAGTTGCCCAAATGAGCTCACGCAATGCATTTGTGTAAAGAGATGTATCGCCGGTGAGAGAAACATATAACAACTCATCTGCACCCTGTCTGGATGTATGGCTTTCGCCGGGTTGCGGATAAACAGTTTGTTCGTTCGTTACGATCACACCATATTTTTTCCAGCCATCATTATTAAAATTTTTGTGCACCCAGTCAATAATGCCCTTCACCTGTGTTTTCCATTCAGGGAAATATTGAGGGTTCTCCATCATGAATCTCGCAAATGTCATGGCATTGATCTGCGTTTCGCTCCACCAATCCACGTCTTCAAAAAATGGTCCCCATTTATTATTGGGAAGCGGATACTTTTTCATCCATGCAAGCAATATGTCAAAAGCCCTTTGATAAGCCGCAGTGTTCCCTTTTTTCAACGCAATCAGATCGCGGAACATCATCATAGTCGGCACCCAGTTGCTCGTGTACCCTGCAGAATCAATCGCCCCACCGGTGAAATCATGATGCCTCAACAAAGCCGTTCTTCCGGTAAACACATTCACTTTAAATGGCAATGGCGAATGATCAATATCGCCCGGCTTTATATAAGAAGCCAATGTGTTTGCAGTTTTAATTGCTGCATCCAGATATATTTCTTCGTCTTCAATTTTATAGAGCCTGATCAGCTCAAGCGCGAAAGAGCCGGCTTTATCAGGCTGAGCAACATCTCTTCCTGCACGCATGTCGCCATCAAATATGCCTGAATAAATCAGTGTGTTGTATGGAAAAATAATATTCGGCCATTTTGCATTTGCCGGAGAAACTCCATGTGTTAAATAATAATCGGCAATGAAGCGCATGTTTTCTTTGATCCTTTCATTCCCGGTGTAATCATATAATAATCTCCATGACGACAGCGCCATCGCAAGCTGATCTCCGCCCATTCCGCGATGATCATCCACTGCAGGATTCCAAACCTGATGATTCATATAATACGGAAGGCCGTTCATGTCATGCCGCATCGTATCCCAAAAATTCCAAACGCTCAATATAACATGGCTGAAAGATTTTCCCGGATCATCATCATACCATGGAATAATATTTCCTTCTTTATCAGTTCTCACATCATGATAAAAAAGTTTTTCCTGAGCGCCGCAATAAAAAGATGACAGCATGATAAGAATAGCAAAACTGAATTTCATATTGGTCATTTATGTAGTTGGAAAATTATGCCAGCCCGATTTCGTAATGCAATGCAGGAATCTCTACATCCATAAATCCTTTTTTAATTAACCGCTCTTTGAAAGCCTGCTGCACGTCGTACTCACCATGCACGATAAATAATTTTTTCACCTGCTTCGCATCCTGACAGGCAAGGAATTGAGAAAGATCTTCATAATCGCCGTGTGCGCTCATGCTACGGATACTTCCTATTTCAGCATTCACTTCGTGACGAGTGCCAAAAATATTTACTTCTTTATCACCAGCTATCAATCTCCCACCGAGAGAATGTGGCTCACAATAACCGACCATTAAAATAGTATTGCGGCTGTTCTCGATGTTATTGCTGATATGATGTTTCACTCTTCCTGCATCAGCCATGCCGCTCGCAGAAATAACAACAAAAGGTGTGTTTCGATAATTGAGCGACTTGGATTCATCAACAGATTGTATATATTTTAATCCTTTAAAAGAAAAAGGATCCGCATCGCTTTTTAAAATGTTCTGGATATTTTTATTGAAGAGATTGGGATATTTTTTTACAATCTCGGTCACTTCAATGCTCAAAGGGCTATCAACAAAATAATCCAGATCCGGAAGTTTGCCATCGAGTTCAAGCTGGTTAAGGGCAAATAATAATTCCTGCGTTCTGCCAACACTGAATGCAGGGATAATCAATTTGCCTTTTTTCTGAATGCAGGTTTTTTCGATCCATGGCAGTAATAAATCCGGAGTATCGACATCTTTATCATGTAAACTGTTTCCATAAGTTGATTCGATAAGGATATAATCTGCCTGTGGAAATGTTGAAGGAGGATTTAGAATAACGTCTCTGTAACGGCCAACGTCTCCGCTAAAAGTTAAGTGCGTTTCTTTGCCATCTTCTTTAATTTTTAAATGAATGGTTGCGCTACCGATGATGTGGCCGGCATCTTTATACATGACCTGAACGTTTTCGTCCACGGAAAACCATTGTTCATATTCTACTGTTGAAAAAAGATCCATTGCTGTTCTTGCATCTTCTTCTGTATATAATGGCTGAAGATATGATTGCCCTTCTGCGATTCTTCTCTTGTTCACAAACTTGATATCTTCCTGCTGAATGCCCGCCGAGTCTTCTAATAAAACTGCTGTTAATTCTTTAGTAGCAGGCGTGCAGAAAATTTTTCCGCCAAATCCATCTTTCACCAGTTTTGGGATCAATCCTGTATGATCAATATGCGCGTGAGATAAAATGAGAAAATCAATTTCGGAAGGATTAAACCCCCATTCACGGTTAAGCCTATCCGTATCAGGACCCATGCCCTGGAACATGCCACAATCTAATAAATATTTTTTCCCGTTCTTTAGTGTAAGTAAATGTTTAGAGCCGGTAACAACGCGTGCCGCGCCATGGAAAGCAATCTTCATGATAATGTTTTTAAATGAAAATAATGTTCTAAGATAAGATAATTGAAGTACGATTTTGTTAAAAGGTAGTTTCAGTAGATTTTAGCTCTTAGCATTAGTTTTTAGTCTTTTTCTTGAAAGACCATGTCACAAAGAACTCTGCAACTTTTTCTCCGGCTTCATTTAAGCCGACAGATTTTGCAATGATCGTTTGTGCTTCGCCGTTAGCAATAGCATTTTCTATTGTCTGCTGAATTTCTTTTCCGTCTGCACATGTGAATGTGGTTACTCCTGTTGCTTTTTTGAAATAGTTTGCTTCCAGTTTTATAACCAGCATTGAAACAGCAGGCGTTCTTTTATAAATATGCATTAATCCAAGCGTTCCAGTGCTCATTTCTGCAGCCATTGCCAGGCAGGCAAAATAAGTAGATCGAAATGGGTTTTGAGAAAACCATTTGTAAGGAACAGTGACTGCACATTTTTCTTCATCAATATCTTTCAATCTCACACCCGAAAAAAATGCACTCGGCAGTTTCGAAAACAAAAACATCCTGAACTTAACAGGATGTTTCATGAGTTTTATGAAGGAAGATGTGTTCGACATTTTTTATAATATAATCAACTTGCAAAAAGATATCCAAGAAAAACCCATACACCGACAAATATTAAAATTATAAAAGCATCATTTTTTAAATCGGGCCATTTTTTCTTTTTGATAAAAAGCTGATAAAGCAACCATCCGATTAATAAAATAGATAACAATCCATATCTTAGAAAAAAATAAAGTGACATGATAATTTTTTATCTCACAGATTCTGATTCATTTATTATCGCACTAATCCTTGCAATCCCAAAAATCCCGGTTCAGACTTATTGCTTATCCACTTCCACCACACAAGCAATCACTCCATTATTAGCGCCATCCACATTCAATTGCATATTGCCTTTTGAATTTGCCTGATAATGAACATTGCGAATCAATTTGCTGCTCAAAACTGCATTGAGCCTTGAAGCATAGTCCTGTTGCGGGTTTTGAGCAAGTTGTTTATTTAAAGAATTCCAATCCAACGAATCTTTGCTCACCACAACAGCCATATAATCTTTTGTGCCAACACTATCAGGCACCATGCTTTTATCTTTCGGAAATAATCTGTATCCTGCAATGCCGCAGAACGGAGAATATTTTGTGGTCGTCGGATTATCTTTTTTCGGATAAGGAAATAAAGTGTAGCTCGTGCCGTCTGTCTCTTTTCCAAAAACATAGATATAACACTCGGTTGAATTTTTAATTTCCATTTTAAATCTCGTTCCCAACTTCACCGGCGAATTTGTTTCGAAAATATTATTGCTTGTATTGTGCAAAGGAATATATCCGCCTGCAACAGTTTTTGTTCCGTTGTATGTGATCTGCACCAATCCTATCTCACAATTAAATGGCGCATTTGCAGCAGCGCCCACTTTCGCCATTGGCTCCAAACCATAAGCTTCACGGACAAATTGTTTGAAGTCCGGATAACGCACCCATGCAAAACCATTGTTGCCCCATTGCGAACCCCAACTATTCATGATCAAAAATGAGCCACCATATTTTTTGTCATCATAACCAACCACGCATTGCGCATGACCGCCGAAACCCTGCATGCTATAATCATCCTGTGTTGGCTGCCAAACATCCTGCCCCATCATGGGTTGCATATAACTTCCGCCGACCATCATTCCAATCACAACAGGTGCACCTTGCGAAAGATTTTCTTTGATAGCACGAAGATCGATCTGATCTGTCCTGTCGCCAACTGTTAATCGGTTTGCACCACGCATTTTAAATTGCTCTGCATCATTCAGTAATTGCTGGCTTGGTTGCTTCGCACAATCCTGATCGTCATAAGGAAATTTATCGTAAGAAATAGAACCACGTTTTGTCATGAATTCCATCGCTCTTTCAACATAAGAACCTTCGCAGCCATCAAGACCGATTTGATTATATAAAAATGAAGGGCTGAATTTTAAACTGTTCGGATCTTGTCCCGTACGAGCCGCTTCTAGAATCGTTCTTGCACCATAAGCACTGCTCCATGCAACGCATGATCCCTGATGTCCCTGATCGCCGACAGTCGGCGCATACTTTTGCAGGTTCGCAGATTCAGGCAAAGGATTTTTGCTGTCATCATCCGAAAGCGATTCATACACTTTTGCTTTGTCGAACTGACGAGGGTCAAGAACGCCGCCGGTTGCGAGTTGCTGCGCTGCATTTGCAACAGAGCCGATATTGCATCCTCCTCTGAAGAAAAAGAAACCGCCGACAAGAATGATTACTAAGAACAACAATCCACCGCGACCGCGGAACAAGCCGAACAATAAAGGGAGCAGCGCAAACAAGCCACCGCCGCCGCCTCCAAACCCTCCGCCACCTCCACCACCGTTTCCACCACCACTATTATCTTGCGGATCAATCGGATCATCTTCCATACGAATAGGCATAAGAATTAATTTTAGTTCTGCTAAAAGTAAACAGTTTTTTGAAAATAAAAATGGGGAGAAAGATGATAGTTGAAAGTTCATAGTTAATAGTTTATAGCCAGAAGTTCTTGATGCCGTTGTTGGTCGCTTGACCAACAACATTAATAATCAGGAAATTTCCCTTTTTAATACCAGCATCGGTTTTTCATAGCATCGTCGTTGCAGCTTGTCCGCCGCGGCGGATCGCAATCCTTTCATCGGCTGTGCTACTATTGAGCTATCTGCGAGAAAAGAAAGTACCATTCATACAAAATCTATCGGAGCGTTAAGAAGGCAAACCGGCTGATTTTTTATTTGTAATTTGGTAAAATGTATTACACAGAATTAAAAGGATTTAGTGAAATCGAATTTGAATTGTTAGGGCTTAGTAGGAAAGAACAATATCAAAAACTTTTACAAACTTTTGAATGGAATGATTTTCGAAATAAAATAATAGAACGCGATAATCATTGTTGTTTAAAATGCGGGAAAAAAGAAGGGCTGATTTTAGAGGATATACCATTTGTTGAACAAATGAAGAAAAAGGAAGATGGCATTAATTCAATGATTCAAATGAATGAGGAATTATTGCAAACAAAAATGAATAACGAAGAAAGGCAAAAATTTATTCAACGATATGGAAACATACAAGTAGCTAAAGAAAGAGTTATTGGTGATGTTATTTTGAATGTTCATCATAAATTTTACATCTGGAACAATTTGCCTTGGAAATATGATATAAATGATTTGGAAACACTTTGCATTAATTGTCATATCAAGACTCATTCAGAAGAAAAAATATTAACCTATCTTAATTTTTTAAAGGAAGAGTTTGTTGAAGAAAAACTATGCAATAAGTGTGAAGGAAAGGGATATATACAAGATTACAAACATTTTCAGAATGGAATCTGTTTTGAGTGTTGGGGTTGCAGAATAGCATTTCTTGAAAATCCCAAATGGATAAGAATTGCCAAATAAGTTTTTGCCTGAGCAAAGGATATCAAATTAAAAGGATCTCACAAAAGACTTAGAGAGTCACCGTCATGCCTGTGTAGGCAGGCATCTGTATTAAATAGCATAAGCAGATTCCCGCATACGCGGGAATGACGGCGAGAACGTAATCAAAACTTAACAGTCAAAAGCAAACAGTCTACAAAAACCTATCGTTGCTTCGTTGCCTTCTTTGCGCTCGTTGCGTGAAATAACTAAAGCAATTGATTCCTCAACAAATCCCCAAACTCATCTCTTCTTCTTATCAGTTGTGCTTTTCCATCTTTCACCAACACTTCCGCAGGCTTAAAACGAGAGTTGTAATTGGATGACATTTCAAAACCATAAGCGCCTGCATTTTGAAAAACCAATAAATCATTTTCCCTGATTTCATTCAGCGAGCGGTTTTCAGCGAATGTATCTGTCTCGCAAATATTACCGACTACATTATAATTTTTTATTGCTCCATCGGGATTAGAAATATTTTCGATGATATGATAAGCGCCATAAAACATCGGTCGGATGAAATGGTTGAGACCGCTGTCAGTTCCGGCAAACACAGTGCTTGCCGTTTCTTTGACCACATTCACTTTGGTAATAAAATATCCAGCTTCGCTCACTAAAAATTTTCCCGGCTCAAACCAAACTTCCACTTTTCTGCCATATTGTTTTTCAAATGCATCAAATTCTTCTTTCACTTTTTTTCCGAGCTTATTAATATCAGTTGCTTCATCGCCTTGTTTATAAGCCACTTTAAAACCGCCACCTAAATCAATCACTTCCAGCTCAGGAAAATGTTTCGCCACTTCAAACAGCACTTCAATTCCTTTGGCAAAAACTTCCACATCTTTTATTTCGCTGCCGGTGTGAATATGCAAATCGGTGATGCGCAAATTGGTTTCTTTCACCACTTCAAGCACTTTATCAATCTGCTCTAATGGAATTCCGAATTTGCTATCCTGATGTCCGGTTGAAATTTTAAGATTTCCGCCAGCCATAATATTCGGGCGAAGGCGAATCCCTACCGGATATGTATGACCGAATTTCTGCCCGAATTTTTTCAAGTTGGAAATGCTGTCGATATTAATATTGACGCCCAATTGTTGCGCTGTTTCAATTTCACTAAAGGCAATGTTATTGGACGTATATAAAATATTTTCTTTGGCGAAACCTGCATGCACAGCAAGCTGCACTTCATTGATAGAACTGCAATCTATGTTGCAACCAATCTCTTTAATATATTTCAGCACATTGATATTTGTGAGCGCTTTGCATGCATAAAAAAACCGTGTGTTGGAATCTGCAAATGCAGTTAATAATTTTTCGTATTGCTCTTTTATTTTTTCAGCATGATACACATACAAAGGCGTTCCGAATTCGTTTGCCAGCTCTGTTAAAAATAGTTTAGAAAGTTGTTGAGGCATAATTGCGAATATACGATTCACGTTTTATTTCACGCAAAGGGCGCAAAGATAGCAACGAACGCAATGCAGCTAACCTGTTGCCTCGTGGCATTCGTGGCTTCGTTGCGTGAAATATAACTATTCTTTTTCCGGATTTTCCTGCTCGTCGTTGTTTTCAACAAGCTCGCCATCTTCCCGAACGACAAGCGTTATTTCATCTTCGCTTTCTGCAGCAGCAGTTTCAATTTCGGGAGTATGATTGATTAATGTAGGTTCCACAAAATTTTCGGAGAACACTTCTTTTAATTTCGGCAAATCATCAGGAGAGTTGATGCCGAAATAATCCATGAATAATTTGGAGGTCTGATATATCAATGGCTTTCCAACCATTTCTTCATTTCTACCTGTGATAATAATTAATTCTTTCTCTAATAATTTCTGAATGGAATAATCGCAGTTCACACCGCGGATGGATTCAATCTCACTTTTGGTAATCGGCTGTTTGTATGCAATAATTGCCAGCGTTTCCAATGCAGCAGTTGATAATCTTTTCAAAAACTTTTCACCATTCAGTTGAGCAACTGTTTTGTGATATTCTTTTTTGGTAAGGAACTGCCATCCGCCGCCGCTTTGTTTTATTTCAAACGGATAAAATTCGGAACTGTATTTTTCAACAATGCCATCTATAGCAGTTGAGATTTGTTCAAGCGTTAATTTATCTTCCATAAAACTGAAAGCATTATTCATCAGCTCGGTCAGCTCCATTGCCGTTAATGGTTTATCGCTTGCAAAAATCAGCGCCTCAATATGTGGAATGATGTTAGAGATTTCCATTTTGTAATTTGCGAATTTGAAAATGTGCGAATTTGAAAATTGAAGCTCCTCATCCGCACATCCGCACATTATTAAATTTGCACATTAACCCTGCAATGCTGCCGCGCCGCTCACAATTTCTGTCAGCTCAGTGGTGATGGCAGCCTGACGAGCACGGTTATAAGAAATTTTTAAGCTACGTAAAATTTCATTGGCGTTTTCACTGGCTTTGTCCATCGCTGTCATGCGTGCGCCATGTTCTGATGCATTTGAATCCAGCACTGCTTTATATAATTGCGTGTTCAAAATTTTCGGCATCAGCTCCGCAATCAGTTCTTCTTTTGACGGCTCGAAAATGAAATCGCTTTTTGTCGCGCCTTCCTTCTTCTTCACCTTCACTATCGGCAAAAACCTTTCCACTTTAAAAATCTGAGTGGCTGCATTTTTAAATTCACTGTACACTACTTCCACCACATCAAATTCTTTATTCTCGAAAGCTTTTACTGCAGCTTTTGCGCAAGCCTGCACGTGCTCAAAATCGAGGTGCAAAAAAATATCTTTATACGTTTCGCTTACTTTGAAATTATTTTTTGCAAAATGCTCGTAGCCTTTTTTCCCGATGCCCCAAATCTGCACATTGCCTTTCGCAAGCTGAGCGGAATATTTTTCATTAATCGTCTGCTTCGCCAGCTTAATGATATTAGAATTGAATGCACCGCACAAACCACGGTCGCTGGTAATCACAATCATCAGCACTTTTTCAACCGGTCTTTCAACCGCGAGATTGCCGCTTGCGTCACCTTCAGCATTGCTCACGATATTGCTCAGCACTTCCTGCAATTTTTTTGCATAAGGGCGCATTTGCAGAATCGCATCCTGTGCACGGCGCAATTTTGCAGCGCTCACCATCTTCATTGCTTTGGTAATCTGCTGGCTGCTTTGAACGGATTTTATCCGGTTACGAACTTCCTTCAGTTGTCCTGCCATAAGCTCTTTTAAATTTGGCGGCAAAGGTAACAGAAACGAGGTTAAATTCCATTATTGTGAAGAAAATATCAACGCCTAAATGGCGTTAGATATTTATATCCAAAATATTAGGCACATTTGCAACCTGAAATCTTATGGCAAAAGCAAAAAAACGAGATCCCGTCATACTCATCACTAACGACGACGGCGTTACAGCACCAGGCATTAAAGCATTAATAGAATCCGTGGAAGGATTGGGCAAAATTGTGGTGGTTGCGCCCGACAAGCCGCAATCCGGCATGGGTCATGCCATCACAATTGGCAATCCGCTGCGGCTGCATCCGGTTCATATTTTTAAAGGAATTGAAGCATGGCAATGCTCCGGAACTCCAGTGGATTGTGTAAAGCTGGCTGTTGATAAAATACTTCATCGCAAACCGGATTTATGTTTGAGCGGCATTAATCACGGAGCGAACCATTCCATTAATGTGATTTATTCGGGAACGATGTCTGCTGCTGTGGAAGCAGCGATTGAAAGTATTCCATCAGTCGGTTTTTCTTCGCTGAATTATGACCATGAAGCGGATATGACCACGCCGAAAAAATTTGCAAGAGAAATCGTTCAAAATCTTTTAAAGAACCCACTTGATAAACATCTCATATTAAATGTGAATTTTCCTGCCGTCTCTGGTTCGAAAATGAAAGGGATGAAAATCTGCCGTCAGGCTTATGCAAAATATGAGGAAGATTTTGTAGAAAGGGTTGACCCGAATGGAAGAAATTATTATTGGCTCACAGGCAAGTTCGTGAATTTTGATAAGGGTACTGACACAGATGTTTGGGCGCTTGAACATAACTATGTGAGTGTGGTGCCCGTACAATTTGATTTAACGAATTACGTTCTTAAAACCAAAATTGAAGAAACCTGGAAATTGAAATAATTCATTAAAAAATATTGCCGCAGATTCACAGATTAATTGATAAGAATGCAACATCAGGTCGACTCGAATAACTTTCAATGCACAAAAGGATAATTTTTAACGACTATAAATTCGCAGATTAATCTGCGGCATCAAACTAACTCGAATATTTTCCAATGCTTAAAAAAGACAATTTCAAATTTGGCTTGCTGCTTGGCTTTTTAGCTCCGATATTAAGCCTTGTCATTTATTATTTCTGGAAATTCCGTTTGTTCTCCGTGAAAGATTTTTTTCACTTCATCGCGAGCAACACCAATCAAATCACGGCTATTTCTGTTCCATGCCTTGTATTGAATATTGCTTTGCTCACTTATTGTTTCAATTCACGCCTTGATAAAACAGCCAAAGGGGTTTTTGCAGTGACATTGGTTTATGCTGTTGCTGCAGTTCTGTTTAAATTTGTTTTATAAAAAAGTTTCAAGCAAAAACGCGAAGACGCAAAGCTTCACATTTATTAATTAATAATTTTTTGATACCGGCATTGAAACTCCGATTGGACATCGTTGCGACGCTCCGTTCATCTGTTGCGCTGCTATTAAGCTTTAGCATACTCAGCAAATTTGCTGATTGATTTTCGGCATTCATTCATATTAATAACTCAATAATTCTTCTAATTTTTTTGCAACTTTTTCTGCATTCGGCAACATCGCATTTTCTAAAGCAATATTCATCGGCACAGCAGGCAAATTCAATGCACCCATCACTTCAACAGGTGCATCCAAAAACCTGAAACAATTTTTTGAAATCCTTCCTGCAAGCGCCTCAGCAAATGAATTGTTTTGTTGCTCTTCCGTGAGCACCAAACATTTTCCATGCTTCTTTACCGTTAAAAAAACCAAATCTTCATCTAATGGAAATAATGTTCGCAAATCAATAATTTCAATTCGCCCCGGGAAATTTTTAGATGCGGATTTTGCCCAATACACGCCCAATCCATAAGTGATGATGCAACAGCTTTGCCCGGAGTTTATTTTTTCATCATCAGCTTTCAAAACAATATTTCCCTTACCTAACGGCAATGTATAACCGATTGACGGTTCAACCATTTTCGCATCTTCCGTTCCCGGAACTTTGCTCCAGTACAAACCTTTGTGCTCAAGCATCACAACCGGATTCGGGTCAAGAAATGCAGCACGCATTAATCCTTTCATATCAGCGCTGTTCGATGGATAAACAATTTTAATTCCTTTGACAGAAAGCAAAGTTGTCTCGATGCTTCCGCTATGATAAGGACCACCGCCGCCATAAGCACCAATAGGCACACGTATTAATGTTTGAATGGGAAATTTGCCGCAGCTCAAGTAACACGATTTTGAAATTTCAGTAACCAGCTGATTGAATCCGGGATAAATATAATCTGCAAACTGTACTTCGACAATCGGCTTTACCCCTGTTGCGCACATGCCAACTGTTGAGCCGATAATATATGCTTCCTGAATGGCAGTGTTGAACACACGATGCTCGCCAAATTTTTCAGCGAGTGTTGCAGTTTCTCTGAACACGCCGCCAAGGCGCTTTCCAACATCTTGCCCATACAAAACTGCTTCAGGAAATTCTTCCATAATTTCTCTGATGGCAAATAATGCTGCATCAACCATCAATATTTTTTCCTTATTTGCAGGAGAACGTTCTCCTATCTCCGCAGTAATTGCTGTTGGAACAAAAACAAAATCTTCAACTGTGCTTGTATCAGGTTCGGGAGCAGCAACTGCATCTTTGAATTGCTCTGCAACATACTTTTCTGCGTCATTTTCTATTTGCAGGATTTGCTCTTCATTAATCCCGTTTGATAATAATTGTTTCCTGAGTTTTGGTTTCGGGTCGTGCAATGCATGCTGTTCCAAATCTTCTTTTGTTCTGTAAAATTCTTTTCGCACGCCGCTTGTGTGATGATTTAGCAGTGGAACTTTTGCCTGAACAATATATGGACAGCGGGTTTTGCGCACATGATTAATGACCATGTTCATCGTTTCATAACTCTGCTCAAAATCGCTTCCATCTACTCTGATTCTTTCCATTCCATGAAAACCTGCCGCATAATCAAACGCATCATTCACTCTTGCTTCGTGTGAAGTGACGCTGATTCCCCAGCTATTATCCTGCACCAAAAAAATAATTGGCAGTTTTTTTAATACAGCAAATTGAAACGCTTCACTCACTTCACCTTCTGTTATGCTTGCATCTCCGAGTGAACAAACAACAATCGGCGATTCATTATTACTTCCTTTTTTTAATAATGATGATTTGATGGTTTCTAAATATTGAATGCCTTGTGCAATCCCAGTTGATGGAATTGCCTGCATGCCTGTTGCGCTGCTTTGGTGAATGATAGTTGGCTTGTCATTGCCTCTGTAATTCGGGTGCGAATAATATTCCCGACCTCCGGTGAAAATATCTTCTGCTTTTGCAAGGAGTTGCAGCATTAATTGATAAGGAGAAAAACCAAGCCCGAGGAGCATGCTTTCATCGCGGTAATAAGGGCTCACATAATCGCATGGCTGCAAATGAAAAGCTGTAGCCAGTTGTACGGCTTCGTGCCCACGCGAAGTGGAATGTACATATTTGCAAACTGTTCTGTTGTTTTCATAAGTCTCAGCCATTGCCTTTGCATGGCATATAAGACGATAAGCTTTCAATAAAATATCCTGATTGGGCATAAGCAACCGATGTTGTTTGAACCTGGATGTATTTGATTCTTTTGATTAATTGGATTATAGTAAAGCGAAGTTAATGATGATTCACTGAGACATATTAGTTCGTCTTCAATTTTAGTTTTCAGGCGAACTTCTATCGAAAAATATAATTTAATGCGGAGAAAGAAATTTATGAAGTTAAGCCACTGGAAATTGAAACTTTTCCAAAGCTTACTAATGATTCATCAAATTCGTCATCGACTTGAAGCTTTGGAAAAGTTAGTGAGGTTTGTCTCTGCTAAGAAGTCGAATTTATATAAATTAGCTTATGAAATATTTTATCGCATCTCCCCTAATCTTTTTGTGCATTCATATCAATGTTTTTTGCCAAACAGATTCAATCCAAATAAAGCGTGAATTATTACTAATAACGGCAGTTCCTTTTAAGTATAATAAAGGATTAGATGAGAAGGAAAGTAAATTTTTTGATATTCCATATCTGTCTATCCTCAAAAAAGGAACAGACATTATACCTACGCTTTTAAAACTAATAACCGACACTACGAAAACTAAAATACTAAACAAATGCTCAAATGATTATTTTACAGTTGGACAATTGGTATATGTCCTGATTGACGATATTGAAAGAATTCCTTTTTTTGAGGTAACAAAAATACAAGCTGACGTGATATTACATTGCAGTGTTTTTGGCTGATGGAGTGTTAGGTTATATCAAGTATAATGCCGGTGATTTTAGAAAAAAGTATATAAAATATCTTAATTCTGATGAGAGAAAAGAATGGTTAAAAGAAATAAAAAAGAATTCAAATTAACTCACTTGCCATTACTCAGCCCGAAGCTCAATAGCAGCACAACAGATGAACGGAGCGTCGCAACGATGCTCAATAGAATTACCATCGATGGTATTAAAAATAAAAAATGCCACTTCAAAGAAGCGGCATTAATAAATTTATAAAAAGAAATTCTATTTTATTTCAAGCGCCAGCAAGCTGTCGTCTTCTATAAAAGCTTCCAGCTCATCGCCAACAACGCATTCGCCTACACCTGCGGGAGTGCCTGTGAAAACTAAGTCTCCGATATTCACAGAAAAATAATTGGAGATGTGCGCAAGCACTTTATCAAAGCTGTTAATCATCAAGCCCGAATTGGCTTGCTGAACTAATTCCTTGTTTTTGTACATGCAGAAATTAATATCCTTTTTGTTTTTGATGTTTGCTAATGGAATCCATTTTCCGATGGCAGCAGAATTGTCCCATGCTTTTGCTTTCTCCCAAGGCAAGCCTTTTTCTTTTAATTCATTTTGAATGTCTCGTGCAGTGAAATCAATGCCGACGGTAACCGCATCATAATACTTGCTTGCAAAACGATCCTGAATGTATTTGCCATTTTTAGAAATGCGCAGCACAAGCTCGCATTCATAATGCAGTTCATTCGTGAATTCGGGATAATAGAACGGAGTGTGGGCTTGTAAAAGAGCACTCTTCGGCTTCATAAAAATGATAGGTTCATCAGGAACTTCGTTGTTGAGTTCTATTGCATGAGCCACATAGTTACGGCCTACACAGAATATTTTCATATTCAATTAAGGTTTTAAATAGAAAATTTATGTTTATAAAAATCGGCTGAAAAAGCCAGGCTCTGCATAGGAATATTGCGTGTATGTTCTTTTCTAATTAAAGCGCAAAACAATATTCTGCGAATGTAAACATTCCAGATTATAAATCATAAAGTTACATCTAATTTATTGAAATGTTCCATTGTGCGTTGAATTCCGGCGCTGATAAAGCTTTCGAGGGCTTCTACGCATTTGTCAATTTTCAATTTCACCAGCGTCACCTCCTCGGTTTTCCACTTGCCAAGAACATATTCTGATTGCATGCCTTTAGGGAAATTATCACCAATGCCAAAACGCAATTTAGGATATTCAGTCGTTCCTAAAAATTCCTGAACGCTCCTCAAACCATTATGCCCGCCATCGCTACCGCCTGGGCGTATCCGTAATTTCGAAAGCGGCAATGCTTTGTCATCTACGATAACCATCAGGTTTTCGATGCCTACGTTTTCTTTTTCTATCCAATATTTCACGGCTTTGCCGCTCAGGTTCATGTAGGTCGTTGGCTTTATCAGGATAATTGTTTTGCCCTTCCATTTTGTTTCAGCCACACCGGCATGACGACTCACCACAAAACTTCCGCCGTGCTTTTGAGAAAAAGCATCTACTACATCAAACCCGATATTGTGACGGGTGCCGGCATATTCTAAATCAAAATTGCCAAGCCCGGCTATTAAAAATTTCGACATACAATTTGTTCAAAAAAATAATTCGAATATAGGCAAAGATGTTGAGCTTAGTTAGAATAGAAAAGCCCGATGAATAATCGGGCTTAATAATAAAAAATGTTTGCTGAATTATTTTTTTGCAGCAGCTTTTGGAGCAGCAGGTGCAGCAGCGGCTGGAGCAGCTCCGGCAGTGGGTACAGCAGCTCCGGCAGCAGGTGCTGCGGTAGCTGATTCTTCTTGTTTCAGTTCGCGTGTGAGCACTACTGATGCAATCGGAATGCGCGGCGAATTCAATATTTCATAATTGTCAGCCTTCACATCTTCAACACGAATGTTGCCATTGAGTTGCAGATTAGTAATATCCACTTTGATGTTTTCCTGCAAATGCTTTGGTAAAGTTTTTACTTTCAGTGCCTTCATTTTTGTAATCAGCTTTCCACCTTCTTTTACACCGGCAGCAGCGCCTGTGAATTTGATAGGAATGGTTGCGATTACTTTTTTGTCTTCAACCAGTTCAAGAAAATCAACATGGATTAAATCATCAGTTACTTTGTCAAATTGTAAATCTTTCAAAATGCATTTGTAAGATTTGCCATCTAATTTAACGTCTGCTAACTGGAAATCCGGTGTGTACACGATGTTTTTGAAAGCCGCAACGGGCGCTGAAAAATTCAGCTCCTTTACACCCCCGTAAATTACACCGGGCACTTTTCCCTCAGAGCGGATTTGGCGGGTGGCTTGTTTGCCAATCTCGGTCCTGAGTTGTCCTTCGATTGTAATTGTCTTCATTTATTGTTTGTTTAAAATTTACTCTACTTATTTCTCATCTGAGAATGAACGAAGAGGCTTGTTATACTCTTGTTCTCGTGTGCATTCCTGATTGCAATAGCGAACAGTTCCGCAACACTCAACACTTTGATTTTTGAACACTGCTGCTTTAATGGAATGGTGTCACAAACGACCAATTCATCCAGCACACTGTTTTCAATATTTGCATAAGCATTGCCGCTGAGAACAGGATGGGTGCAAAGCGCTCTTACACTTCTCGCACCTTTTTCCATCAGCAAACCCGCTGATTTTGAAAGTGTGCCGCCCGTATCGCAAATATCATCTATAAGAACTATATCCTTGTCGGTTACATCGCCAATCACCACCATGCTCGCAATTTCATTTGCTCTTTTTCTGTGCTTATCGCAAATCACCATTTCCGCATTGAAATAAGAAGCAATCTCACGAATCCTGTTGGCGCTTCCCACGTCAGGGGCCGCAAAGGTAAGGTTTTCAAGCTTAAGTTGCTCTATGTAAGGGATAAAAATTGCAGAGCTGTCGAGGTGGTCAACAGGTATATCAAAATAGCCTTGAATCTGAGGCGCATGTAAGTCCATGGTAATCACCCTATCGGCACCCGCAGCCACTAACATATTCGCCATTAGCTTTGAACCGATGGCAACACGAGGCTTATCTTTTCTATCCTGACGGGCATAACCATAATAAGGGATAACAGCAACTACTTTATAAGCCGAAGCACGACGTGCTGCATCAATCATTAATAAAAGTTCGAGCAAATTTTCCGCTGGTGCACAGGTGCTTTGGATCAGAAACACCATATCACCGCGGATGCTCTCATTAAAAACCGGCTGAATTTCACCGTCACTAAAATGCTGGATGGTTATTTTCCCTGCCGGGTTTCCAAACTGCTGGCAGATTTTTTCAGCCAGGTATTTTGATTCTGTGCCTGAGAATATTTTAGCGAAGCTCATAGAAGATTGTATGTGCGGCGAAGATATAAATCAAAAAAGAATGGAGAACCTGTGTTAAGGGAAAATTATCAACCGAGGCTGTTAATAAACTTGAATCGGTGATAAAAGAGATTGGGTTAGCCCTAAGAAAACCATTCAAATGCTTTACTATAAATAAAAAATCAATGAAATGATTTCATTGATATACTCATTAGCTATCGGTAATGTATATGCGTAGATAACAGTTGTAGCGAATTGCGATTATGAAGAAGCTAAATATGAATAATAAAACTGACGAAATACTAAGCCTTCCTCTTTAAACAGCAGTTTTGATACAACTTATCTTGCTACGGATGCCATTGTTTCTTTTGCAGTATTAGGTTTCTCAATAGCAACACTCTTATTGGAAGAAGACCTGCCATTGACAGCATAAAAAACTGCAGAGCAAACGAAAATGGAAAAGAAAAGCGCAACAACATACATTCCTAAGCAGAACATAAACGATTGCCATCCGCCGATGGCCGAAAAAGTTTTAGATTTCATGGATTTAGATTTCAGTTTTCAAAAGGTGACGAATCGATAGATATACCTTATTTTTATAACGGTGCAATGAATAAAGTATTATCTGTTTTCATAACTAAAATAATTGCTCTGCCTTATCCATGCAAGCGAACAAACACTCGATTAAAGATTGGGCGAAAGATGACAGGCCCAGAGAAAAGCTACTAAGTAAAACTCCGATGGCATTGAGTGACTCAGAACTGCTCGCCATACTCATTAATAATGGCACAAAACAAAAAAGTGCCGTTGACCTAGCCAAAGAACTTCTTGCTTCCGGGAAAAATAGTCTTTCTGAATTAGGCAAATTATCTATCAGGGAATTGATGAAAGTGAAAGGAATTGGCGAAGCGAAAGCTATTACCATTGCTGCAGCATTGGAAATCGGCAGGCGAAGGCAGGCAATGAGCTCTATGGAAAAACCAGTCGTGAAGGATAGCAAAGAAATTGCCAGTTACCTGCAGGCTATTTTGCGCGATCATCACCATGAAGTGTTTGCAGTTGTTTTTCTCAATCGAGCAAATAAGATTAATCATTTTGAAATAATCAGCCAGGGCGGAATCACAGGAACAGTTGCAGACCCACGCATTATTTTAAAGAAAGCCTTGGAAGAAGATGCAGTCAGCATAATCCTTTGCCACAATCACCCTTCAGGCAATTTAAAACCAAGCAGAGCTGACACAGAGCTCACACTTAAAATTACAGAGGCTGCAAAATTTTTTGATATCCGTGTACTTGACCATATTATAGTAAGCGAAGATGGTTATTATAGTTTTGCTGATGAAGGCTTATTATAAAAACTATGCTTGTGCGGTTGGACCACCAAAATTTAATGGCAATTGAACTTCTTCCAGCTCCTGGATTTTGCCATTGGCGGCTTCAAAACGGGAGATGTTTTCAGTGAGTGCCTTCATAAAACGCTTTGCATGTTGTGGCGTAAAAATGATCCTTGATTTTACCTTGCTTTTAGGAGTGCCTGGCATCACGTTCACAAAATCAATCACAAATTCTGCATGGCTGTGGGTAATGATCGCGAGATTGGCATATTCGCCTTCTGCCATATCTTCTGACAATTCTATGTTGAGCTGATTATTTGGTTGCTGCTGATCTGGCATAATTAAAATTTATTTGAAGCAAATGTAAGGAACAACACAAACACAATTTTAATCAAATTAAACAGCATACACACTGGCATGCCAAGCAAAGCTAAAAAGTAAAACGGGCAAGAATAATCCCGCCCGTTTTAAGATCAAAATAGCTTTTTATTTTATTCGTGCTGTAAAATTAAAGAGCCACTTCCAAAGCTTCCTGCTGCAACAGTAAAACTAAAAGTCAACCCTATATAACCAGTGCAAGAAAACACAAAATTGCTTGACCCGGTTGTCACGATTGAAAGATCGCCATAAGGCCAACCTGCATATTGTCCCACTACTTGCTTGCTCACTGTAGCAACATCAGTATTTGGGTCAACATTGATAACAATCGGCACTCTGTTGATGCCACCTGCATTGGGGTTAGGATAAGCCAATAACAAGAGCTGATTTTGATTTCCAGGAGCAGCGGTTACAGTAACTACATCTCCAACGCTAAAGTCAGCCCAGAAAGCATCTGAAACAACTTTGTAATTACCAACAGCTGCAGTCTGATCAAAGGGGCACACAGCAGTTGCCTGCCATGTCAAAGCCATATTATAGCCTGGTAATGATACATAATTGGTAGGCGTATTAGTTACGGAATACTTCATACCGTCAGATGTAACTACTTCATTCTGGAAAATATAAGAATTTCCGGGGCTTATTACTGCAGGTGCCAATGCTGTATTTAATTCAGCAGTAGATACAGACAACGTAACCCCACCCTTTGCATAAGGCACATTTTTAAGCAACACCCAGGTAGACGGATCGTTGGCATTTGACCCAGTTGCTACATAAACATTAATGCTGGTTATTTCTTTGGTTCCATGCTGACTGACTATTATAGACACAGTAGCAGCCTGATTACTGAAATCAAGACTCTCGCTAATCAAAGAGTCAAGCGTAATATAAGATCCTGGTATTAATCCTTCACCGCCCTCAAATCCATTGATGTCCTTTTTCTTGCATGAATTGATCAGCAAAAAGGAGATCGATAAGCATGTAAATAACAATATAATTTTTTTCATTGTGTGAGTTTTTTATTTTAATGCATCAGGATTTGTATCCCAGAAAACTTTTACAGTTTGATCAGGTTTTTGAACAGCATTTTTGTTATAATTCGCATAAACAGAAGGATACACGAACGACATAATGAAAGTTCCCGGATCTGGGTTAACCGCTGGCTGGAAATTGTTAGGACAGCTGGTTCTGCGATAATTGTTATAAGGCTCCAAACCATTGCCCCATGCTGCCAGGTAATATTCCTTCATGATCACATTCAGTTTGTCAGCAGTAGTAGCTGCACCCTCATAAAGAGATTTTACTTTGCTTATATACTTTGCCTGATTAGTGGGTGTTATAATCATCGTTGTATCTGCATTAGATGGAATGCTATATCCTATAGCAGTTGGGAAATTAGCAACCTTATTAAAAGAAGCATTTACACCTGCAAGCAACAAAGCCTCAGGATCTCCATCTGTTTGAAGAGTTAAAGCTGCTTCAGCCTCCATAAAATAAGTAAACGATGAAAGCCATATTGGATTTATGCCGTTGCCTTTAGCTCCTGCTTCAAAGTCTGGACCCACCTGAACATTTTGATCTGCATCAAATGCACCACCAACTGGATATACGCCCCATGTTGATTTCAATTTTACGTCAGGGCCTGTTCCTTCGTTATTACCATGATCTCTTCCCCAGTATCCCTCTCCTACAATGCAATAAGGTGTCCCGGGCGCATATTGAGTTGGCGGAGTACGATAATAACATGCAAGCGCAAACTGGGTTGAAGTTTGATCTTTTAAGCGAGGGTCACTATAGTCATATTGGTAGTTGGAAGCTGGTGGTCCAGTGATATCATCCATTTGGCGATATATATAATACCTGATGCGGGGATCTACCATACCTTTTTCAACATCAAGACACCACATGAAATAGTTGCCGAGATAATCTGCCGTTCCATTATCTGTTCCATAATTGGAAGAATAGTGTGGCGTACGGCTATCGGGATTTGGATTATGGGTTGAAAAACTAAAAACAAAATCCTGTGACGCTGAGGTAATCAAATCTCCATCCGTCAACAATGCTTCAATTTTGTCTTTTACAGTGTTATCAACAAGCCTTGTTTGAACATAAGCTTTTAATTTGATTGTTTTTGCAAGTGTTATCCAATTTGCAATGTTTCCTTTCGAGTTTGCAGTTACTTTATAAAATATGTCATTTTTTGGATAAGCAAGTGAAGGCACACCAAAATCAGCAATAGCTGAGTCCAGCAAAGTTAAAGCCGAGTCGTAAATCGATGCCCCACCATCTGCTTTGGGATTGGTATTCCCTACTCCTTGGTTTGCTTCAGAATAAGGTACATCTCCGAATAAATCTACCAAAGTGATCATTGTATATGCCTTAAGCACCTTAGCAATACCAGCATGAACAAATTCTTGTTTTGATTCAGCTATTGGTATCATGGTGTTAGCTGTCTTGAAAATAGACGTATATGCAGTACCCCAGATGCCATCAAAACTTGGAGGACCATACGCGTTGTAATATAATGGACCAAACATGGTTTCCTGGCGAACAAGCGGATCTGAAAGATCAGAAGCGGCCTGATAAAAGCCTTGGAAGTTTAACTGAAGATTGTTTAGATAAAGATCTACATCTGCTGATTCGGGAGTTGGGACGCTTGGGTTGGTTAATAATGCGTCCAATTTATCCCCGAATTTTTTACATCCACTAAGCATTATAGCCAGCGACATAAAAACCAATAATATTCTATTAAGTCTCATATTCAATAGTTTTTTTAATTAAAATGATATTCTCAAGCTCGCACCAAAACGTCTGGAAGAAGGGCCTGCAAAAAGATCAATTCCTCTGGCAGCTCCTGAAATTCCTAAGCTATTGCTTTCTGGATCAAATCTTGAATATTTGGGGAAATTAGGTGCCAAATACCACAAATTGTTTCCGGTTAAAGAAAGCTGAACTCCTCCAAAAGGAGTATTTTTTAATGCTTTTGGTGATACGCTATAAGACAAAGACAATTCGCGCAAGCGTATAACCGTTGCATCCCATACTGTTATTGATGCTGGACCAAAACCTATTGCATTAAAATAGATATTATCTACACTTTGTTGAATATTATTCGGTGAACCGTCTTGCAGCACTGTGTTAGGAATTGTGAATGGCAAGGTGCGATCAAAGTCAGTATCCTTGCTAACACCACGAGCTAACAAAGTTCTCACTGTGTTGGACCACATGTCGCCACCGTGAGTATAATCCCACTGCATTCTAAAGGAGAAATTTTTGTACGATAGAGTACTTACTCCTGTCAATTTATACTTTGGATTTGGATCGCCAATCTGAGCAATGGTTGATGATCCAACATAATATCCGTTATCATCCACAATTCTCTTTCCTGTTGAATGGCTACCGGCACCAGTGTCCAATAGAACATAATTGCCTTGCAATATGCCAAGAGGCTTACCATTGATGGCATAGGAGCCAGGACCGCCAGAATAACCACCCAATTCTATCTGTTTGATGTCATCAGGCATTCCATGAACTTTGCTGCGGTTTACAGTAAGGATACCATTAAGTTCCCATCTCCAATCTCTGCTCTTAACAACTACAAGACCTAAATTTGCTTCAATACCTTTGTTATCAACAGCTCCGGCATTGATGGTTGTTGAAGTGTAACCTGTTGAAGCATCTAATTGCCTATTCAATATTTGATTTGTAGCCGTTCTGAAATATCCTGTCAAATCAAGACTGATTCTGTTATCAAAAAACTTGCCTTCGATACCAACTTCGGTTTCTCTCAAAAGCTCAGGCTTAAGATTTGGGTTAGGCACTAAATTTGGAACCGAACCCACGTTTACAACGTTTCCCGCATTATCAACAAATGCATTCGTAGTTAAATTTAAGAAAGCTCTTGTTTGGTATGGGTCAGGGAAGTGTGCACTTGTAGAATAACCTGCTCTTAGCTTCAAGTAATTAACAGTCTTGTTATTATTCCACCCTTCTATTGCTTGCGTAGGGATGAATGACAAGCTCACACCAGGATAAAATAAATGCCTGTTACTTGATTCCAAAGTAGAAACCCAGTCATTACGACCACTAACGTTTAAGTAGAGATAATCTTTATAGCCCAAATCTGCAGAAGCAAAAACACCTGCAGTGATTTTTTGAGTTTCATAATCCAAATCATAGCCGCCTTCACTATTAATATCATGGCTGATGAAATTGCTATGATCAAATAAACCATAAACAATTTGGTAAGTGCTCCTCAAGCCTGATTGACTATAATTATCATGTCTGATTTCCGCACCACCGACAACATTTAAAGAAAAATTGTTTGCAAATTCTGTATTATAATTCAATGTAACCTTATGATTCAAAATTGAATTAAAAGCACTGGTTGTTCTATATAGTCCATTAACGTATCCCGCACCGCCTGAAATTCCTCCCTTATTAACTTCAGTAGTTTGGTTTTCAGTATAAATATCCAACCCAAACCTGTAATTAACACTGAGCTTTTTTAGAATTTCGTAGGTCAAACCAAGAGTTCCGTAAGTCCTGAAAGTAGCATCACCAGACAATGCATTTTTAGCAGTCCATCTGGGGTTCTCGATGCTATTATCGCCTCGATAATAAATACTTGAGTGATCCACGGGATTTTCAAAAGGCAGCCCCATCAGATTGATGCTGCGTGGAGTAAAAATTAAAAATCCGAACACTGAAGTAACATCCGGGCCGCCGCCGCCGCCGTTAGCGCCAACTAAAGGCGTTTGAAAATCAGTGGTAGCAAAATTAATAACTCCATTTAATGTAAGTTTATTGGCCAATTTTGCTGTGCCACCTAATCCAAAGTTGTTTTTGTAAACTCTGTTGTTAGGTGTAAATCCATTATCTCCCGTATAGGTATAGCTTGCATTAAAAGTTGTATTTTGACCTGAAGAAGCTATATTAATAGAGGTAGTACTAACAAGCCCTGTACGGAAAAAATCTTTCACATTATTATATGCTTTGTAATCCTGCGTTTTTCCTGAACCGTATAAATCAGGATACGCTGCCTGGTAAGAAGGAGAGTAACCTAATTGAGCAGGAGGGTTAGTGAATTTAGCACCCCAGTTGCTGAATGCTGCAGAAGGCACGAGATCAAAGCCGCCGCCATAAGTATTTTCATAATCAGGAAGGTTGGCAACTTGGTTTGCAAAAAAAGATTGAGAAGCAGTAACCTCAAATTTTTTGTTTGTTTTGCGTGATGAGCCGTTTTTGGTAGTAACCAGTATTACACCATTTCTTCCTTGCTCACCATAAAGTGTTGCCGCTGCAAGACCTTTTAATACGTTGACGCTTTCGATTTCATTTGGATCAAGATCCAAAAAACGGCTTGAAGTAGAGGTGCCACCGCCATATTGAAAATTCCCTTGCGAGTTGTTACTTGCATCAAAAGGAACACCATCAACTATAAAGAGAGGGGTTGTGCCGCCTCCATTGATGGTGCTGACACCTCTAATTGAGATGTTTGTACCACTTCCCGAAATACCGCTTGTATTTAAGACATCAAGCCCCGCAACTTTGCCATTAAGAACACGGCCGATATCGCCTTCAGACCTTAACTCAAGATCTTTTTTGTCAACAGTAGTTACAGCGTAACCCAAAGCCTTTTTTGTTCTTGTGATTCCTTGAGCAGTAACCACAACTTCGCTGAGTGAAGAGCTCGCCTGACTCAGAGAAACTGTAACAGCTTCAGAGTTTTTAACATCGACTTCTTTCGCTTCGAACCCAACGCCACTGATTACAAGAACTGCATTTGAGCCAACTGAAATTTTGAATGTACCGTTTGCATCAGCACTGGTGCCCGTTTTAGAACCTTTTATTTTAACGGTTGCACCTGGAACAGGATTTCCATTTGCATCAGTAACCCTGCCGGTTACTTCTCGCTTTTGTGCCAGAGCTAATATTGAACACAATACCAGCACTGCAAGCAGTGATAGAAATTTTCTCATGTGTAGTGAGTTTTGGTTTTTAATTAAATAAACAATACTAACTGAATCTGTGAATGCTAGCAGTTAATAGCAATTCAGCAAACCCTTATAAATAAAAAATTTATTCAATCTTTCAGTAAGTGTAATTCAATGTTAGCTGAGCAATTGGCTTCAAAATGGTGTACAAAACTTAGTTTTCAATTGCTTTATAAACAATAGCACAAGTTATCAAGACAGGCTAATTGTTAAAATTGCTGCAATTTTAAATAAAAAAATTATAAACAAAAAAATTATGTTAAGCCTGATCACAAATAAAAGGCTCGAATATAGCAGATATTCTAAAAAATCAAGAAGCTAGTTAATCATATAAAATCTTTTACTTATAAAACTCATTATGGATTAAAGAAGACATAAAAATTTAATTGCAGTTTCTATCTTTCTCATTTTTATCTTTTAGCTTAATACCCACCAACGGCTTTTACCATACACAATAAGGCGTGCCCATTTTAAAATTGCACGAATGAGTAAAAAACTACCAGCCAAAACTCACTTGAAGTTTTATCTCTGATTTCTTGTTCCCCTGAATTTGGTCTAAGCCTGTACCAATATTATTTTGATCAGAATAAATAGTTTGTCCCCATCGCAGCCATGCTTCAACATTCATCTGATTACTATTTCTTTCCCTGAATGATTTTTTAAAATTATATCGAAGGTTCACATAATACCTAAATCCTTTCCCGTAGAAAAGCGGGATGGCATAATTATAAAGCACATCATTCTCATACGCATACAGTCTTGAATTATATCCGTTCGTTTCGAAATATTGCAGCCTGATATTTCCCGAATAATTTTTTTGTGAAGGAGAGTAAAATAAATCAACTAGACCAAGAAAGCCTTGCTCATTATAAACAGAGCTTTTATCATACCATAAAATCTCTACACGATTCCTCAATTCAACTTGTCGGTTCAAATGAATTTCGATTTCTGTTCTCCAGTCTTGTTTGGGGGCAAATATAAGCTGATGGGTGGTAGTAACGCTACCAGAGATATTTTGCTGTTTGCTTTCATTTTTATAGCGGGTATATATATCCCAAATTTTGTTTGGCTGATAAGTAAGCTGAACAAAATAATCTCTTCCGGAGCTTGGCGCATCTACGCCATATTTTAACCACGGAAATTTATATACATCCATGTATGCATCCAACTTCCATCCCGGAAGCGGATGAACAGATATACCTGAGTAAAAACCGCTTTCATTATTAACATTAGTATTTTCTGTAAATGCATCTGCATATAATGATTGGTATGCCTTGCCCATTTTCCGGTGAAGCAGTGAAATATCTACAGACGACGAAACGCTTATGAGTGCCCCATTTATCATCGCAAAATTCAAATTTTTATCAACCGCCATCTCACCAAAAAAATGAATATTTTGATAAGTGTAGCTATAGTCGATGCTTTCGTTATTCCATGAGCTTCCCTGAATGGCATAAATATTATAAGGCAGGTTTTGTTTTTGGATAGGTTTTGAAAAATGATAGGAAATAACATTGATGCCTACCCGAAAATTTGTTTTCCTGAAACTTAGGCTTCCTCCAAACGCTGTTTGATGAAGGCTATTCTTATCATCAATCTCAGCTTGCGTTCGATGATATCCAGAACTTTGGAAAGAACTGATAAAATCTTCTTTAGCCAAAGTGTCCATAACCAGATTAGCGCTCACATTTTTGAATGATGCAAAAACCGTTGCTTCAAAATTTTCTTTTTGTAAAGTGACGCCAGCTCCACGGTGAAAATTAAATTCTCCCGCTGAATTATACGGGCGCAAAACCGCAGACTGTCTTTTTATCGCTATCACTTCTGCGCTTTTTGTGAATGCAAGGCTCTGCCATTGTATCAACCCTTGTCCCATATTGACTGTGAAATCTCCAATAGCCATCGATTTAATAATGCCAATATTTCTTGCAAACAAATGGAAAGAATAAAAATCAAACCCATATTTCTGAGCTCCTTTAAAAAATTGCTCGCCTGCATCTTTATCGCCGAGCAAACCATATTGCAACAAATTCTTGTAATTGTATTTATAACGGAAGAATATCTTTTGAGGGCTGCCTAAATAATAAGAAGAAGAGTCGTCGGGCTTTTCAAACCCTTTTGATTTTTCTATCTGCTGTGAAACTCTTATTAATAATGAGCGCTGTCCTCCTTCTAATCTTTGCAATAAAGTTTCATGAAGAACGCTCGCATCGCTGACTTTTATAAAAGGCAGCATATTTTTGATTGTCCCAATATCCCAATCAGGAATAGCTTGCAGTTCATATATATTCAAAAAGTTGCCAAAGATTTTCCGATAACTAAAAAAATTTTGAATCTGCAATGCGGTCAACATTTGTAAATCTTCCAATTCATTTTGCTCAACTATGTTCAAATTGATTTTGTGCCTGCGATATTCCTCCATTTGCTGCCAATAGGAGTCATCATTTGTTTCAGCATCTTGTTTTTCAGTCATAGTTTCTAATTGCTGTTCCCGCTCGGGAGTTGGTGGCTGGCTTTGTGCAAAGCCAAATAATACAGATAACAAAAATGATAACAGTAATAAGATTTTCATGCTCACTGATTTTGTTCTTCCTTTTTATTGAACTGATAAATCAGCAGCATTCCCGGAGTGAGCCCAAGCTGGGGATGATAGCTAACAGCAATATCTATCCTACAATTATTCCAAAGCAAGCCAACGCCGGCATAAGGCGATGTTGATTGTGTTTCAATGCCACCTCTTGCAAAGAACTGTTTAGCGAACGCATATTGAAGGCACACATTCACGTTAACAGGCTTATTTTCTTCTTTTACAATTTCTGTGCTCACAAAAACCTGTTTAGATGCATCGTATCCCGCGCCAACATTAAACACCGATGCCAGCTTCTCCTCTGTATTTTTTCCAAATCTTCCTCCAACGGGATTGTATGCGTGCAATCCGAGATGCAATTTTTCAGTCAGGTGAAGCATTGCAGCAACCTCAAAATTCATGGTGCCGGCGCTGCCATATCCATTTATTCTTACATCATAATAATTAAACTGCGCACCGATATCAATCAATTTTCCTAATTTCTTCCCATAAGCAATCCCAAGCTGAGATTCGTTATAATCACTACTCCCAAAATAATTTGCCTGAAAACCAAAGCTGCCTGATGATGTGGGCAATGCAAATGCCATCGAATACATGCTTGTTTCCTTCAATAAAAATCTTTGCTCACCATAAACACCCGCACTAATATTTTTTAGCGAGCTTAGCGCAGCCTGATTATCGGTGAAAGAAAAAACATCAGCGAAATCTTTGCTGTACGTTGCAGCATGCACATAATGCGCCTGAATGGGCGAATGAATAATTTGACCAAAGCAGTTAAGCGAAATGATGGATAAGGCTAACTGCGCGAACACTATTTTCACTCAGTTAATTTTTGTGGAAGGTAGGCTACAGATTAATTTTCAACAATACCCTATTAGTGGTATGGTTTTGATATTTCGATTGCCCCGGACATTAACTTTGCGCCATGCAAATTTTAGACGGACAATCAACATCGCAGGCCATAAAAGACGGATTGAAAATTCAGGTTGCACAGCTTATTAATGAAGGCAAAAAAGTGCCACATCTCGCTGCAGTGCTTGTTGGCAACAATGGTGCGAGCGAAACGTATGTTGGTGCAAAAGTGAAAGCATGCGCAGAAATCGGCTTCAAATCTTCGCTCATCAGATTAGATGACGACATCAGCGAAAATAAATTGCTCGGCGTTATTGATGACCTGAATAATAATATTGATGTTGACGGAATACTTGTTCAGCTTCCACTACCGAAACATATTTCTGATGAGAAAGTAATTAATGCTATTGATGTTTCAAAAGATGTGGATGGCTTTCACCCAATCAGCATCGGCCGTTTGGTGCAAGGCTTGCCTTCTTTTGTTCCCGCAACTCCGCACGGCATTATGCTTTTGCTTGAGCATTATAAAATAGATACTAAAGGAATGCATGCTGTTGTTGTTGGGCGAAGCAATATTGTCGGAAGGCCAATGAGCATTTTATTAAGCAGCAATACTAATCCCGGAAACTGTACTGTTACTATTTGCCACTCACATACAAAAAATCTGAAAGAGATTTGTTTGCAGGGAGATATAATCGTTGCAGCATTGGGAAAACCGGAATTTGTGAGAGCTGACATGATAAAAGACGGTGCCATTATTATTGATGTAGGCATCACTCGTGTGGCCGATGCCACAAAAAAAAGCGGTTTTGCAATTAAGGGTGATGTTAAGTTTGATGAAGTGGCATCGAAATGCAGTTACATCACTCCTGTTCCAAAAGGTGTTGGGCCGATGACAATTGCTGCACTGATGAAAAATACTTTCAAGGCTTGCGTTGATAATAATTAAATCCCTCTCATCAGGCTATACCTATAAAGTTTATCGAAAGAGCAAAAAAAGCCCTGCTTTGCAGCAGGGCTTTCGCTAATAATTATTTGCGCATTATTTATTTGGTTGCGGAGTATACCTCAAATAAGGCTTCACAATTTTCAATCCTTTCGGGAATTTCTTTTGTGCATCTTCAGTTGAAACGGCAGGAACCACAATCACATCTTCTCCTTCAGTCCAATTCGCAGGAGTTGCTACGCTGTAGTTTGCTGTGAGCTGCAATGAATCGAGCACACGCAATACCTCTACAAAATTTCTTCCTGTTGATGCCGGATAAGTGATAATTAGTTTCACTGCTTTGTCCGGACCGATGATTAATAATGAACGAACGGTTGCAGTTGCTGATGCATTTGGGTGAATGAAATCGAACAACAAAGAAATCTTTCTGTCTTCATCAGCAATCAATGGAAAATTAACTGAAACATTTTGTGTTTCATTGATGTCGTTCACCCAACCAAGATGTTTGTCTAATGGGTCAACACTCAATGCAAGCACTTTGGTGTTGCGCTTGGCAAATTCTTCTTGTAATAATGCAGTCTTGCCAAGCTCGGTTGTACAAACAGGTGTGTAATCGGCAGGATGAGAAAATAGAATTCCCCAGCCTGTTCCTAAGAATTCGTAAAAATCAATATCACCGGCAGTTGTCTTCGCCTGAAAATTCGGAGCAGTATCTCCTAAACGTAAACTCATAATTGTATTTTTAAAAGTTAATTAATCGGGGTTTAAAATTTGGGGCTACGAAGTTATTAATTCCCTATAAATATTATAGACTATTTTAAACATTTTTAAATCCACCTTATCTTGGAGGTGACATCTTTCCGGAAAGGTGTCACCTCCAAGATAACATTACAAACCTCCTGCTTTCGTAATAATGTATTTTCCAAACCGGTCTTTCACATCATCAATGGCTTTGTAGATACCGGTCTTTTTCTCCACATTTTCAAAAAGATTGGTTTGGATAGCTTCATCGGTAAGTTCACTTAATCTTGCACCCAATAACCTCACAGGTTCGCCTTTGCGGTATAATTTGTGAAAAAGCTCTTTCGCTTTTGCAATCAGCTCATCATCATAACAAGTAAATGGAATGCTTGTTTGGCGGGACGTGGTTTCGAAATCCGGGTATCGGATTTTCACTGCTATGCAGCCTGTGGTTTTATCTTGCCTGCGCAATTCATGTGCAATTTTCTCCACCATGCGCACAAGCTCGCGCATCAAAAAATCAATATCAGTTTTATTTTCTTCAAAAGTATTCTCAGTTGAAATCGATTTCGATTCGTGATAAGGAACAACTTCTCCGTAATGAACTCCATTAGCTTTATTATGTAAATCAATCCCATATTTTCCGAATCGCTTTTCCAGCATCGCAACCGGATATTCGCTCAAATCTTTGATGGTCTCAATACCAAGCTCTCTTAACGAGCTGCACAAATGAGCACCAGCGCCAGGAATTTTATTAATAGTAAGCGGCGCTAAAAATTCTTTTTCACGACCGAAAGGAATATGCAGATAACCGTTTGGTTTTGCTTCATCAGTTGCAATTTTTGCCACTAATTTATTTGCTGCAAGTCCGAATGAAATCGGAAGTTTTGTTTTGTCGATAATTTCCTGGCGCAAATCAATCACCCATTGAAAAGGCTGAAAATATTTCTGCATACCAGTCAAGTCGAGATAAAATTCATCGATAGAAGCACGCTCAAACAAAGGCGCTTTCGCCGCAATAATATCTGTTACCCATCTTGAAAATTTGCTGTATTCTCCTCTGGAACCTCCAACTACAATTGCCTGCGGACAAAGCTTCAACGCTGTTTTCATTGGCATCGCAGAATGGACTCCATATTTTCTGGTTTCATAACTGCATGCCGCAACAACACCTCTTTCTCGCCCACCTACAATCAATGGCTTGCCGATTAATGAAGGGTCATTCAATCGCTCGACAGATACAAAAAATGCATCTAAATCAAAATGTGCAATTATTCTTTGTTGAGATTCACTCATAAATACATGATATCAAATATACTAAAAAAATTAGCCAAATGATTAAAAAGAACTGCCGAAAATGGTTACTTTTATTTGATGGAATGGTTAAATGTAAGCATCGGGCCGCTGAAAGATTTGATTGCTTTTTTGAGCAAGCAATCCAGAACGAGCGACGTGCAGAAAAAGCAGGTGATGATGGAACTGCGCAACAACCTTAATGTGTTCAAGAATGGTTTTATGAACAACACTCCGTACGACAGCATGATTGACTTGCTGAGCAATGATGCGATTCAGCAAGCCATCAAAAACAATTTCTCATTCAAGAAGCTGAAGAAAGGAACGATTGAAGCTGCGAATATTTTTGATGACAGAAATAAAAAATACATCGGCTGGACTTCCGAAAAGCTGATTGACAAGATTGATGAAAAAATTGTGGAGCTGAAAAACATCAAGAAGATGAATGCCGGTTCTGTGAAAGATATCAAGAATAATATTTCATTAATGATGAGCAATCTTTATTTCAGGATGAAGTTGCTGGCTGATTTTATAAGGGCGGAGAATTAAGCTGAATGCTGCAGCAAATTAATAAGGATTAAATATTAAATGAATTTATATAAACTAAATTTATGCGTAGCTATTTTTTTGTACTGCTCTTTATTCCAATTATCTGCATTTCGCAAAACATCCCAAAAGAGACGAATACTATTATCGTAAAAGGTGTTAACCTAAAACATATTGTTGAATCACTTGAAGAAAAGGATTTCAATGTTGCTTATGACGGTTTTAGTACTATATCTACTATACCAAAACGAATTTCAAATCATGGAATAGTTTTCTTTACTATTAAAATAAAAGATTCTTTAGCGTACATGAAAGGAAATTTCGAAGGCAAAGAAATAACACCAGAACTATTCAAAAATAAAGAGAGCTATGGTGGTCATGATTTAAGCGGAATGTTTGATTATATGAATGAAATAGCGAAATCTTTTAAAGGTGAAATTTCCTATTCCAAACAATAATTTGATATCTTCTTTCACAGATAAACCTCCAACAACCCATCCGGCAGCTCAACATGCAATTGCTTTTTCTTTTTATCAATTTTTTTCAATGTTTCTTCGTGAAGTGGTATTAATGCTTCTTTCCCTTTAATAAAAATCTTGCACAAAATCTGATGTGGCTGCTCAATCACTTCTGTAATTTCTCCCAAATTATTTTCCTTATCAATCAAATGAAAACCTACAAAAGAAATCGGTGCAGATTTTCCGGCATGCTTTTCAAAATCTTCTTCAGCAAGCCATAATTCTTTCTGCAATAATTTTTGTGCAGCTTCTTTGGTGTTGATTCCTTCTAACTTCAAAAAGATTTCTGTTTCGCTTTTTATTTTCGCGTGCTCAATAAAATAAGGCAGCATCTCATCTTTTTTTGCTTCCATAAAAACAGCTTCTAAATTTTTTAAAGAAGTTTTTTTTCCGAGATGATGGTTCAATATCATTTCACCTTTTACGCCAAATGTAGAAGCCAGCTTGCCGATATTGCGGTATTCTGCCATTGAAAATTGTATTAATAAAAAATCCCAATCCCGCATCAGCGGGACCGGGATTTGTATAAATCGTTTGTAATTTACGTTTACGCTTTACCGTTACCTTCCGGTCTTCTTTCCGGTCTTCTGTCCGGTCTGCCACCAGGGCCACCCGGTCTTCTTCCCCCGCCAGGTCTTTGCCTGCGGTTTTCTTCCTGTTTTTTCTTCATCTGCACTTCGTGCTCTGAATGCCACTTCTGGAATTTTTCCATAGCTGCAGTTTCATCGAACAAACCGAGTTTCACACCGCGCAACAAATGTTTCAGATAGAGCACACCTTTGAAAGATAAAATTCTCCTTACAGTGTCAGTTGGTTCAGCACCTTTGTGCAACCAATCAAGCGCCTTTTGGCGATCGAGCTGAACTGCTGCCGGAACTGTCAAGGGATTGTAAGTGCCGATTTTCTGGATGAATTTGCCATCTCTTGGGGCACGCGCATCTGCGATTACAATAAAGTAGAAGGGTCTTTTTTTCGACCCGTGGCGTTGAAGCCTGATTTTTACTGGCATTTTAAATAGAAATTTAAATGCGTTAAGAAATAGGGTTTAATCAAAATTGGATTGCAAATGTAGCTATCCAAAAGAACTTTCCAAAAATAATAATTCTGGTTTTAAGATTATAATCTTGTTGATAATTTCTTTATAAATTATCTAAATTTTATCGTTTTCCGAAACCAAAATTGCCAGCCATTGGCATTTTATTCATCGTTTTCATCATTTGTTTCATCTGCTCAAACTGCTT
>DATGIX010000008.1:0-25562 GCA_035295505.1 Puia sp.
CAAGCATGCAAAACTGTGTGCAGCCCGCAAAAAATTTAGCATTCGAAAGCGATATCCCCTGCGATGAGCCATAACTGACAATGGTATCTCCTGCTATCACTTCAACACCTACATATAAAAAAAGCGCGAACACACCAATCAGCAAATGAGGGAATTGAAAGATACTTGTTTTGTTATTATGTGCCACAGAAGATGATTCATCTTCTGTATAATCTTCCATATCTGGAATGCTGGAAAAGAAAATCAAAATTGCTATCACAATCAACACAGCCACTATGATCGAATAAGGAAGAATAACGCGGTGTGAAAGGTTGTTGAGTATCTCGGCTTTTTGCAAACCGCTTGCTTTATCAGCTTGCATTTTTATATCATCTGCATTTTCTAAAAGTGTAGCACCAAGCAAAAGCGGCCCAATGATGCTGGCGATCGCGTTGCAAATGCCCATCATGCTCATGCGTTTTGCAGCGTTTTCGATCGGGCCTAAAATTGTTACATATGGATTGGCTGCTGTTTGCAAAATCGTCATGCCTGTGCCCAGTACAAAAAGACCTGTGAGAAATAATGAATACAATCTGTAAATAGCTGCAGGAATAAAAATTGCAGCGCCTACGGCCATAATAAAAAGACCCAGCGACATGCCTTTTTTATAACCGGTGAATTTTAAAACAGATGCTGACGGCATAGCCATCACCACATAGGAAATATAAAATGCAGAAGCTGCTAGATATGAAGCCTGCGTGCTGAGCTCGCATGCAATCTTTAAATAAGGAATCAATATGGAACTGAGCCAGGTCACAAAACCAAACACAAAGTATAAAGTGCCGATGATAAAAATTGACCGGTTAGCTGGCTTCATTTTATGAGCGCTCTTTCGAGCTGGTTAGTATTTTTTATCATCTTAAATAATCTGAAGCGATTTTAACACTGCCATGCTCCAATAGTAATTTTTTTGCTTCATCATAATCTGCAATGCCTGCTTTTCCCATCAGCATTTTTACAGCGCGATCAGTGATCTTATCATTGATCAGCATCACATGCACCATTTGATTATCCTCTACTCTTCCTAACTGTATCATCGTAGTAGTGCTGATCATATCAAAAAGCATTTTTTGAGCAGTGCCGCATTTCATTCTTGTGCTGCCTGTAATAAATTCAGGGCCGGTGATCACTTCCACCGGAAAATCAGCCAACGCGGCAATAGGCGATGAAGGATTGCTTACGATACATCCTGTTGCAATATTATTTTTTTTGCATGCTTCAAGAGCACCAAGTACAAATGGAGTTGTGCCACTTGCTGAAATTCCAATAACAATATCTTTCGAAGAAATATTTTCATACTCTAATCTCTCCCATCCTTCTGAAAAATTATCTTCCATTTCTTCTCTTGCTTCAATAAGATGTTCTATACCACCCGCTAGAATGCTATTCACCTTTCCTTTTTCTATTCCGAAAGTTGTAGGCAGTTCAATTACATCAAGCACAGATAATCTTCCACCACTGCCGGCACCGAGATAAAACATGCGGCCACCTTTTTTTAGTTTGCTTACAATTGCATCAATAAGTTTATTTACGTCCGGTAATACTTTTTTTATAGCCTGAGCAACGCTTTCATCTTCCATATTAATTAAAGAAGTAATTTCTTCAACGGTTTTGGCTTCGAGCTGCCGATGGGGTGATGGCTGCTCCGTGATTTTTACCATGGAGTTAATTTTGCGTTTTTTTTCTATTATTTTTTTCAAAAGTATGCAAATTCATGCAAAAACCCGTAATTTCAATTTTAATAACGATTTCGCCAAGACATGCTTAAAGAGGAACGCCATAAAATCATTTTAAGGGAAATCAATCTCCACAACAAAGTTTTATCAAACGACCTGAGTGAATTATTGGTTGTCTCAGAAGATACTGTCAGGCGCGACCTGAATGAATTGGCTGAACAGGGACTTGTGCTAAAAGTGCATGGCGGCGCTATGAGCAAGACATTTCATTATCCATTCAATGGGCAGAACGAAGTTTATGCACTCGAGGCAAAACAGATTATAGCGGATAAAGCAATAAGCCTTTTCAAAAAAGATATGCTGATCCTCTTAGAAGGTGGTACAACTATCATGGAGATCGCGAAAAAAATACCCGATGACCTGCAGGCAACTTTTCTCACCGTGAGCCCACAGGTTGCACTTACCCTTGCAGAGCACGAAAATATTGATGTGATAACCATTGGTGGCAGGCTTGCAAAAAACGCAAATATCCATACCGGAGCAAGTGTCATCAACGAACTATCGAATATAAAACCTGACCTGTGCATTATTGGAACTAACGGCATTTCTGTTCAGGGAGGCTTAACTGATTCTGATTGGGAAGTTGTTCAGGTAATCAAAGCAATGATTCAGGCATCAAGAAAAATCGCAGTAGTCAGCATTGCAGAAAAATTCAACACCGTTCAAAAAATTAAAATCAGCGATATCACGGCAATAGATTATCTGGTTACTGAACAACCCGCGGCAAGCTCTGTGATATCCTCGTACGTCAAAAAAGACAAACCAATATTATTGTGAACAGATAGGAAATGAAGGAAAGTATTAAAGATAAAATTGAAGCCTGATCCTTATCATAAGAAAATTCAAGCCTTAGACCAGAAAAAAAACAGCACTCTGACTATAAAAAATTTAGGTTAAAATTAAAATTTTGGGCTCTTGATTTACTAACTGCTAATTACAATTAAAATGAGTAAGAAATTATCGCTTATCCCCGTGTCAAAATGGTCTTTGCTATTACTAGGTTTCGTGCTCTTTTCTTTTAATGTTGTTTTGGCGCAAAGCCAGGTTGTTAAAGGGAAAATAGTCGATGCCAGCGGTGCTCCTCTTGCCGGTGCAAATGTGGCTGAGAAAGGCAGCAAGAAAGGAGTGATTTCCGATGTTACCGGAAATTTCACATTAAATGTTTCCAGCGCGGATGCGGTGCTGGTTGTTTCTTATGTTGGTTACAAAAGCATTGAAATTTCTGCAAAGGACCAATCGTATATCAATGTAACGCTGCAAGCCAGCAATGATAACACGCTTACTGGCGTTGTTGTTACCGCGCTGGGCATTTCGCGAAGCAAAAAATCTTTGGGCTACGATGTAGGTCAGATAAATGGCGAAGACATGAACAAAGTTGCACAGACAAATGTGCTTTCGTCAATGGCGGGAAAAGTTCCTGGTGTGGTTATTAGTTCTACAGGACCATCACCAAACGCATCTGTAAGCATGGTCATTCGCGGCATTCGCTCGCTCAATAGCGACAACCAGCCATTGTTTGTTATCGATGGTGTGCCGGTTAAAAACACCATGAACAATGTGGCGCAGAATAATGGTGGCGGCAATGATGTGGATTATGGTAACACCATTTCAGATTTGAACCCAAATGATATTGAAAATGTTTCAATATTGAAAGGTCCAAGCGCTGCTGCGCTCTATGGTTCAAGAGCGGGTAACGGAGTTGTTTTAATAACTACTAAATCAGGCAAGAAATCAAAAGGACTTGGCATCACTTTTACCACAATGGATGAAGCTGCCGTTCCTTATCATTATTTTCCTCTTAACTTAGATTATACGGTAGGAACCGACCCATACACAACTCCCAATCCTTATAACAGCTGGAATGGAGTGATCGTAGATCTGGCAGGAACAGATACGTATCGTTTCGGCACTCCGCTTAATAAAGGCATTAATGCAATACAATGGAATAGCCCATTGCAGGCTGATGGCACTTATAAAGCATTGCCGATGGTTTCGCATGATAACCTGAAGAACTTATCACAGACAGGCATTACTTCTACCAACAGTGTGTCAGTAGAAAATTCTACTGATAGAGATAATTTTAGATTTGCTTTTTCTAACATGGTCAATAAAGGGATTGTGCCAAATAGCGGGCTTACAAGATATAATCTTGCTCTCAACATTGATCATAAAGTAAGCAAAGGATTTACACTGTCCACTTCCATCAATTACATCCGTTCAAGCAGCGATAATATTGTAGCTGGCAATGGCGATGGTGCAATTGCTGCAGCAGCTTATTTGTCACCAAGTGTTGATGTGAGGCAATTGAAAAATTATTGGATAACGCCGGGCGTTCAGCAAAGAAAAGCATTGCCTCCTGTTGGAACTGATGATAGCCCCGGCGCATTGGATCCTTATGATAATGGTGACAACAATCCGTATTTCGTTTTGAATCAGGTAAAGAATAGCTACTTGCGCAACCACATTTTTGGGAACGTAAAAGCAAGCTTTGATATCACCCCACATTTGAGCGCGTTTGTTCGCTACTCACAGGATTTGTTTTATGAAGATCGCGAAACAAAAATATCCAAGAGCCTGAACGATGAACTGAATGGTTATTATGGTTTGTCAAATGGATACAATACAGAAAGCAACACAGATATGCTGGTTACCTATCACAACAGGTTCCTGGAAAAATTTGACATCTCTGCTTCGGTAGGTGGCAATTTACTATACACCGAAGGGACTTTTGATCAGGTTTTTTCAAAGCCCGGCGCAGGCCTTAATGTTGGTGAGCTTTTTAATGTATCTAATATTGCACCAGCAAATGTCGGTTACAATTCTAACCGTTATCAAAAAAGCATTAACAGTGTGTACGCAACTGCTTCAGTAGGTTATAATGATATGATTTATCTCGATCTAACCGGAAGGAATGACTGGTCAAGCACACTTCCTGCTGGTAATAATTCCTATTTTTATCCATCTGCTTCATTAAGTCTTATATTAAGCAAGATGGTCAGGTTCCCTAACTATGTAAGCCTTGTAAAAGTTCGTGGCGGTTGGGCAAGCGTGGGCAAGGATACTGATCCCTATAATTTACTCGGTTACGTAAACTCTGGTAATTTTGGTGGCATATTTATTCAAACATTATCAGGTCAGCTAAAGAATGCAAACTTAAAACCAGAAATAGCAACCTCGCCTGAAGTTGGAGTTGATCTGGCATTCCTGAGAAGCCGCTTGCGTTTTTCTGGTACCATCTATCGCTCAGACAACAAAAACCAAATCTTAGGTATAAACATTCCGGGGTCAACTGGCGCTACCAGCACACAGATCAATGCAGGCCTGATCCGCAGCCAGGGAATAGAATTGCAATTGGGCGGAACCATCATCTCAAACAGGGACTGGACATGGGATGCAACAGTGAATTATACAAAGAACAATACGTACATTATGTCCTTGGCCAATGGACAAACATTCTTCTCATTCTGGCAAGATGGCCCTACCGGTTCATGGACTTACGCAAAAGGACAGCCAATCCCAAATCAGGTTGATGCAAAAGGAAATCAATTGATCAGTGATGGCAAGATTGGCCAGATGTGGGACAACGTAATGGCAACTGTTACTGATAAGAACTCTCCTTATTACGGATATCCTTTGCTCGACGATGGTGGCGGCTTCCAGAAACAAGGTGGTGGAAGTTTTCAGCAAAAAAGACCTGTTGGCAACTTCAATCCAAAATTGTTGATGGGTTTCCAGACATCAGTTACCTATAAAATGATCACATTAAGCGCAAGTGTTGATATGCGCCTCGGTGGTATCTTCTATTCAAAAACTTATCGCTACATGCAATCTGATGCAACGCTCAAAAGACAGGAAGATGTGGGCATCAGAATTCCGGCATCTTACGCTAATAACATACCAGCCTATCTGAAATCAAATCCGAATGCATTTATTAAAGTAACAGGCTTTCAGCAATATCATCTCGTAGGTGGCCCTTCAACAGAGCAGGGTGGCTTCCCATATCAGACCAATGGAAACATCACGCTTAATGATGGAGCATTTTATCCCGGCGTGTATGATGATGGAAATGGTGGCTACGTGGAGAATCTTGGTGATCCAAATCTTACCAAATATGATAACTATGAAGATGCAGTTACGAATGGCGGATGGAATTTTGCAACGATGGATATGTTCGACGCCTCTTATATCAAATTAAGAGACCTGACAATTTCTGTGGCGCTTCCCAAGAAATTGTCCGACAAACTCAACGTGCAGGGAATTTCATTAGGAGTTTATACAAAGAACGTGATACTCTGGACAAAAGCAAAAGCAGGTGTTGATCCTGAACTTGCTTTTAACTTTCAACCAGGACCTCAGGCCAATGGCCTTCAGTTCAGGCAAGGTATCGAGTATTACAATATCACTCCATGGACAATTCCAATGGGCATCAAACTCAGCGTTCGTTTCTAAACTCAACATTTAGTTAATCCTAAAAAATAAAAATGATGAAAAGCGCAAAAAAGATTTTTACAGTTACATGCGTTTTCCTGGCAATAATGATAGTGGGCGATTCCTGTAAAAAGTTTTCTGAGATCAATAGCAATCCAAATAACGTCACGCCTGATCAGGCATCTCCTGATTATGTGATGGCTGGTGTTCTCACGCAAACTGCCAGGTGGTATGGAAATTACGGATCCGGCCAAATTTCGGGTGCCATGCAGGAAACGTCACAGGATGCGTTCGAATCCGGTTTCAGCAATTACCAATGGGACCAGCAGGATTTTGATTGGAGCGGCGTGTATGCGACGCTTGCAAACAACAAACTTTTATTACAGAAAGCAGAAGCGTCTAAATGGGATTTTCATCAGGGCGTTGCATTGGTGATGAGAGCTTTTAATTATGGAAATATTGCGGACTTCTGGGGCGATGCGCCTGATTCTATGGCATTGAATGGTTCTGTTGGTGGCACAGCAAATTTATTCCCGGTGTTTGATACACAGCAGAGCATTTATGAAAGAGTGATTAATGATCTGAAAGAAGCCATTACTCATTTCAGCGGCACTCAAACTGATCATCCTGAAATAACAAGCACAACAATCACATCAGATGTTTTCTATGCGGGCGATCCTTCCAAATGGAAGAAGCTCGCATACTCACTTTTGTTGCGCTATTACCTGCGCGTTTCTTCAAAAATGGATGTGCAGTCGGGTGTTGAAGCCATAGCAGCAAATGTTTTTCAAAGCACCGATGATGATTGCATGATGCCATTTCCCGGAGTTGATCAGGCAAGTTCCTATCAGTTCTGCACAAAATTTAATCAGCCATCAGGTTATCATAGAAACAAAATGTGCGGAACGATGACGATGAAGATGAGAGACCTGAAAGATCCGCGCATCGTTATCATGGCTCAGCCGATAGTAACGCCTTCTACGGTTGATGCTTCCAAATTTGCTCCCGGAGATAATACAACCCTGACTGTTGTTATTGGCAACACACGTTATATTAATCCTGCCGCCGCAGTAGTTTCACAGTACAAACAGTTTGATATGACAACATATTCAACTGACAGACCTTATGGTGCATTAAGGGCGAACATCTGGAACCTTTACGACACCTCATCAGTGTATGTTGGCCTGCCTATCAACTATGATAGTTATAACGAGTTTCAATATAATGTAAACGGAACGGGCACTCAATCAACTTCATTAAGCAATTATGTGTCTTATCTCAGAACAGATATTTATGACAACCCGAGTGGGCCGCTGCTTGCAGAAAGAATCGCATCGTACAGTGAGATTTGTTTTGACCTTGCAGAAGCTTCATTAAAAGGATGGAATGTAGGCGGCGATGCTGCAACATGGTATAACAATGGCATCAAAGCTTCATTCGATACATGGCAGGTGTTTGATACGTATCAATCTGATGTTGACAATTATTATGGTTGTGTGAAGGATTATGACACTTATATTGCTCAGCCTACCGTTGCATTCGATGGAACGTTGGCAAGAATTATGGAGCAAAAATGGATTGCTGCATGGCAGGCATGCAATGAAGCATTTATGGATTGGAGAAGAACAGGCTTACCTACATTGAAAATCGGATGGGCGGCATATCGTGGCCAGATTCCTGTTAGATTTGGATATAATAATTCCGAGCTTCAAAACAATTCAACAAATGCCCAGGTTGCAATCGATAAACTTACATCATCATCTTATAATGGTCCTGATGGAAATAATAGCTCCTGGTCAAAATTCTGGTTGTTACAAGGAACTGGTCTGCCATGGCAATAAAATACAAAATGGCACGATGATTTTTTTTAGGAGGACTTTTATATTGTGCGCATTCATTATTGCTGACCTTGTTGTTCATGCTCAGGTTAATAACAGCTTTAACCTGATGCCCGTACCATCCGAAATAAAAGTCAATAACAACAGGATTAGTATTGACCAACGGTTTCGTATATCCGTAACCGGAAACCCTGATAAACGTATCTATGCTGAAGCAAGCAGGTTTATCAGACGTTTAAGCAATAAAACAGGAATCTTTTTAGATAAGCAAGGTGGTTATATTACAATGAAAGATAGCAGCAGGACTTCCCTCCTGCTGCTTCACATTTTGCGCCCCGGAAAATTACAATTAGCAGAAGATGAAAGTTATTCGATTGAAACAAGTGCAAATCAAATTGTAGTTAACGCTCCTACCGACCTCGGTGGCATTCATGCATTAGAAACATTATTACAATTGGTGAGCAATGATGAAAGCGGGTATTATTTTCCCGGAGTATCGATTCATGACAAACCAAGATTTGCATGGCGAGGGCTTTTGCTCGATGTAGTGCTTCACTTCATGCCTGTCGATGTTGTAAAAAGAAATTTAGACGGAATGGCAGCGATGAAAATGAATGTGCTTCATCTTCATCTTTCAAACGATCAGGGATTCAGGGTTGAATCAAAAACATTTCCACGATTACAACAGGTAGCTTCAGACGGAATTTATTATTCGCAACAAGACATTCGTGATATTATTAATTATGCAGACCAACGCGGTATCAGAATTGTGCCCGAATTTGTTGTTCCTGCACATACCACTGCTATACTCACTGCATATCCTGAATTTGCAAGTGTAAAAAGAGATTACAAACTTCAACGTTATTTCGGAGTGTTTGATCCGGTGATGGATCCTACTAACGAAAAACTATATCCGTTTCTTGAAAAGCTTTTTTCAGAGATGGCTTCTCTTTTTCCAGACAAATATTTTCATATCGGCGGTGATGAAAATACAGGGAAAGATTGGGAGAACACACCGCATATAAAAGCATTCATGAAAGAAAAAGGAATGCAGAAGTATATGGACCTGCAAACCTATTTCAATCAACGTATATTACCGATCATTCGTAAAACAGGAAAGATAATGATGGGTTGGGACGAAATATTTCAACCCGGAGTTCCGAAAGAAATTGTTATTCAATCATGGCGCGGCAACGAAGATTATTATAAATCGATCAGGTTCGGCTATAAAGCAATTCTTTCTTACGGATATTATATCGATCTTATTCAGCCTGCTTCTTATCATTATCTCAATGATCCTGCACCCGACAGCGCTAATCTTTCTGATGCCCAAAAAAAATTAGTGCTCGGTGGAGAAGCAACCATGTGGAGCGAATTGGTAACTCCTGTAACAGTTGATTCAAGAATATGGCCACGCACTGCTGCAATTGCAGAGCGGTTATGGTCGCCGAAAGAAATAAATAATGTGGACGACATGTATCGTCGCCTTGAATTTGCGAGCTCGCATCTCGAAGCGCTTGGATTGCGTCATGAATCATACAAACTTCCGATGATGCGGCAACTTACAAACGGAATGGATACAAAACCATTGGAAGTTTTAACAAGTGTGATCGAGCCATTAAAAATTTATGAGCGCAATCAAGGCGATACGATGTATTCAGTGTTCTCACCTTTCACAAAAATTGCGGATGTTGCAACGCCTGACCAAAAAGAAGCAAGAATTTTTAATAAACAGGTTGATGAATTCCTCATTCATCCTTCGCCAGAGCTTGAAAAAAATATTTCCGATAAATTAATTTTATGGAAAGAAAACGATGCTTTATTCAAACAACTGCTTCGCAACTCGCCTGCATTAGAAGAAGCAGCATCCTTATCTGAAAATCTTTCTTCATTGGCATCAGCAGGGATTGAAGCAATACAATATTTACATGATCATAAAAAAGCTAACGAAGATTGGTTGAAAGAAAAGCACCTTGTTGTTGCCAAAGCAAAACAACAAGGTGGTAGATGTGAAATACAGATTGTCGATGCCATTCAAAAATTAATTCAACGCGCTGCTGAAAATTAATTAATTCAATTTTTTGTTCAGCAGTTTCAACATTTTTATGAGAAAAATTCTTGCTTTTATTCTATTTGTAACCGTCATGCATAGCGCAAACGGTCAGCAACAAACCCAAACCGTTGCTGAACCGCAATTCATAGAGGACAAAGGTTTTTGGCAGGAATATCATGAAGCATATCCCGTAAGTACAAATCCTTCAGAAAATAATATCAGGAGCATTGTTGTAGATAAAAATTCAACAGTATGGATCGCGACAGAAGCCGGTGTTTTTTTTAAGAAGAATGGTGAAGCAAGATGGATCGCATTAAATTTTTTAGATGCAGATAAAGGTCCTGCGTATTCTGTTGTTATTGATGAGCATGATGTTGTATGGATGGGAACATGGAAAGGAGTTTTCATTTACAAAAATAATTCAATTCTTCAACTCAAAGGGACCAATGGGCCAGTCTCTGTTATTTGTCCTTCGAAAGAAGGAATGTATGCAATCGGGCCAAAAGGCGTTTGGTTTTTTAATGGCAACGATTTCACGCAAAAAAATTATTCCGTTGCACGTTCTGTGCGAAATGTGATTTCTGATAACAACAATGGATTGTGGATTGCAAGTGATGTAGGGCTTTATCACGCAAATGAAAAAGGCACTACGCATTTTTATAAAACAGATATTTTATTAAGCGCAGGACTTAAAGGGCTTGCGTTGGACAACGATCAGAATCTATGGGCAGCCGGTTTAGGTGGGGTTTCTATTATTAAAAGCAACAAACAAAAACGTACCGTCACACCACAGCAAGGCTGTCCATCGATTTATACTACTTGTGTAAAAAAATCTTCAGACGGAACTATGTGGGTCGGAACAAAAGTTGGCGTTGTGCGATTTTCTCGGAACGGAACACATTCTCTTCTTTTTAGCAGGCGATGGCTGATGGATGATCACGTAAATGATATTGCTTTTGATAAAGACGGCAACGCATGGATCGCAACGGAACAAGGTGTTAGTGCCATCAAAAAAAAGCGGATGACTCTTTCTTCCAAACAGGATTATTATTATGATGTACAGATGCGAAGACATATCCGAGAACCATGGATATCCGGACAAGCACATTTAATAAATGCAGGTGACACTTCAAACTTTAAACCCGAAGACGATGACAACGATGGTGAATTCGGAGGCAATTATCTCTCGATGGAATCATTTCGCTATGCAGTTACAAAAAATGAAGATGCAAGACAAAAAGCAAAAAGAGCTTTTCATTTTTTAAAGCAGTTAAAAGACATTACTAACGGTGATGGATACTTTGCAAGAACAATTGTACCGGTTGAATGGGGAGACAACGTGCATGACCCAAATCGTTCTTATACTGAAAAAGAAAAAGCAGAAGAACTGGTGAAAGAACCCAGATTCAAGCCAGTTGAAGTTCGTTGGCATAAATCCGCCGATGGAAAATGGTTATGGAAAGGCGATGCAAGCAGCGACGAATGGTGCGGGCACATGATGGGTTATTATTTTTATTACAAACTTGCTGCAGATGATGAAGAAAAAATAATAGTGCGCAATCATATTGCATCATTGGTTGATCATTTGATAGCGCACAACTTCAACATGATGGATATTGATGGCACACATACACGCTGGTCGGTGTGGTCGCCCGCTCTGCTCAACCACGATCCTGAATGGTCGCCAGACAGAAGTGAAAATTCTATGGAGCTTCTTACTTTTTTAAAGCTTGCTTATTTTGTAACAAATGATGAAAAATATCAGAAACAATATTTGCACTTCATTAATGAAGAACATTATCTCGATAACATGTCGCAGTTAGTCAATCAAAACCCATCGTGGTTTATTTATTACGATGTGACGATGCAATCATACCTCTATCCTATCCTGCTTGAATGTGAAAAAGATCCGAAGCTGCTTGCATTCTACCAACATCACATGGATAACTGGATGGAACATAGAAAGAACGACAAAAATCCATTGATCAATTTCTTGTATTGTTATGCACGAAATAAAAAAGTGGAATTGAAATCTTCTGTCGGGTTTTTGATCGATGCTCCTCTTGATCTGATCGACTGGAATATCGATCACACAAAAAGAGAAGATGTGAGAATAGTGCATTCGCCGGTGCTCGATGATCTGGAAGTAGATCAGTTGCCGCCTGCAAGCATTCGCGCTACTGTGCGCTGGGATAGAAATCCATGGGGAGCGATCAGTGGCGCACCGAATACAGAACGCGAACCTGTGTTCTGGTTGTATCCATATTGGATGGGAAGATATCTTAAAATGATCCGCTAAATTTTTTTATATAAATTTCTTTGATGATGTTGAAATCTCATTTTTTGTTCCTGACAAGTTTTGTTTTGTTACAATTGAATGCTTTCTCTTTTCAAAATCACAAATCGCTTCATCAATCCGTACATAAAGACACTGCATTTTCACAAGCCTATAGCATCAAATATGAAATAACTCAACCAAATATTTCTTTATCAAAAGTTCTTTGTGATAGAAACGGAGTTGTTCAAATACTTTCTTCTGATGGCATCCTGATAAAATCAGGCGGGCAATTTTTATTTCCAGGTGAATTGGTTCGTGATGTTTCTTATCGTCCGATGTTGGATAAAAAAATAAAAAGCATTGCTATATATCAGGATCAATTTGTGTATGCAGATGATAAAGCTGTTTTAAGCAATGCATGGGCGGGGAAATTATACAAATCACACTCGATATCTGATGTAAAGATGATCTGTGGAGGAGATGATTTTTCATTTCTAATCACTAATGGAACGAGTGTTCAATATCTGGATTCTACCATATCAGCATTAAACTCCGATGACAAAGTGATCGATATCCAATTTGATAAAAAGAGAAATATTTTTTGGCTTCTTGGAGAACACAGCATTTCTGTTTTTGATGCAAGAAAGAAATTATTACAGCGAAAATTCAACGGCGATGGACTAACATGTTTTGCATTCGCGAATAAAAATAATGAATTAATTATCGGAACGCACAGCGGTTATTTCAGATTACATGCAGAAACAGGAAAACAAATCGGCGATATCAATAACAGGCTTCCTTGCAATGATCTCACTGTCATTAAAGAGATTGAACACAAACTTTGGTTTGGATCAGTAAATGGAGCATTCATGTTACAGCCTGATAGTAAGTTTAAATACTATGCTTCACGGAGATGGATACCCGGAGATCATATAAGAGATATTTCAGAAGGCGCTGATCATTCCATATTAATTCTTACGGACAAAGGATTGGGTGAAATCCATTTCTCTCCGATGACGCTTGCTGATAAAGCTGCCTATTTCGAACAACAGGTTCGTCAAAGACATATACGGGTAGGATTCAATTCAACGATAGCAGGAATGAAAAATGGAAAGGTTGCCACAGGTTCATTGCAGGATTCAGATAATGATGGTCTTTGGACGGCTATGTATCTTGGTGCTGAAGTGTTCCGTTACGGTGCTACCAAATCACCTGAAGCTTTGCAAAATTGCCGCGAGTCTTTAGACGCTATGGAGCGTTTATATACGATCAACGCTCTCAAAGGATTTCCTTCGCGTTCATTTGAAAGAAGAGGATATGAAGTTTCTGATGTTCACAAAAAAAATGAAGTTGATACAAGCATAAAACAAGAGTATCCGGGCAATGCAGGCATTCAATCGCCTTTCGATGTATGGCGCCACGCCGATGATTCTGTGTGGGATTGGAAATCTACCACGAGCAGCGATGAAGCTATCGGGCATATGTTTGTTTTTGGTGTGATCGCGGAATTGATTGATGAACCTTCCATAAAAAATAAAGCGATCAGACTGATGGATGCTTTGATGCAGCACATCGTAGACCATGAAATGTATTTGGTGGATTGGAATGGCAAGCCAACATTATGGGGAAGATGGAATCCTGAATACGTGAATGCGAGACCGAAGATGGTTGGCGATAGAAAAATTACTTCTTCCAATATCATTTCCATGCTTCAAACTGCATATCATTTCACTGGCAAAAAAATATTTAAGGACAAAGCTTTGGAGCTTCTTAATAAATATGGTTTTCTGGAAAACCTCATGCGCCCGATGAAAGATATCAGTTATGCACCTGACGATGCAGATGAGCTTAGCAAAGATCTTTCTGATGGATGGAATCATTCCGATGATGAAATGTATTTTTTAGGTTATTGGGGATTGTATCGCTATGCATTGAACGACACTCTAAAAAACAAATTCAAAGTTGCCATCCTCGATCATTGGCAAATTGAGCGCCCTGAAAAAGAAGGCGCCTGGAATATCTTCACTGCCATAACAGGTGTTCCGCATTTTGATTTGAATGAAGCAATCTGGTATCTCGAAAAATATCCAATGGATCTGATTAATTGGAAAATAACAAACAGCGAAAGGAAAGACATTGATTTTATTCCGCAAAACTTTCGCAGGCAATCTATCAAAGAAGTGTTGCCACCGGATGAACTTCCAACGAGAAGGCATAATGCAAATCGTTTTGATTTAGACGGTGGCCATGAAAACGGAGATGCTGAATTGAGTGCCGGAGACATCTGGCTGCTTCCCTATTGGATGGGAAGATATTTGAAGGTGATTAGTGCGCCGGTGAAGAGTGAATAGTAAGCACTGAATTGTCAGTAATCAATCTGCAAGTTCTTGCCTGGTATTCATTGCTCACTATTCACCACTCACGATCTTAAATTAAATTATTATGCTGAACCAAACCAAACGGCTTATTTCGCTTGATGCGCTAAGAGGTTTCACGATTGCAGCAATGATCATGGTGAATTATCCGGGCAGTGAAGACCATGTGTATTTCACATTGCGCCACACGATATGGAATGGATTATCATTCACCGATCAGGTCGCTCCTTATTTTTTGTATTTCGTAGGAGCGTCTATTGTGTTTGCCTATTCGAAAAGAGTTGCGGAAGGTGTGCCACGCAATACTCTTTACAAAAAAATATTTTTTCGCTCATTAAAAATATTTGCGGTTGGCATGTTCCTGAATTTGTTGCCCGATTTTGATTTTCACAATATCAGATGGACAGGAACATTGCATAGAATAGCCATTGTTTTTTTTATATCTGCTATTATTTATCTGAACACCAACTGGAAGCAACAGGCATGGATAGCCGCAATTCTGCTTGTCGGATATTGGCTTGCGCTAACCTGCATTCCAACACCGGGGGTTGGCAAAGTGATGCTTGAACCGGGCGTTAATATTGTTGCATGGATTGATACACAATTTCTCCCTGGCAAAATGTGGCGCGTGACATGGGATCCTGAAAGCATATTGACAAATATCACCTCCGTTGCATCCTGCATCACAGGCATGATTGCCGGCCGGTTAATGTTGAGCGATAAAACCCCGAATGAGAAAGTGAACTATCTGATGACGGCCGGCGTTTTTCTGGCGCTCGTTGGTTATTTCTGGGGACTGATATTTCCTGTGAACGAAAATTTATGGACAAGCTCCTTTGTGCTTGTCACATCTGGTTTTGCATCTCTTCTTTTTGGTGCATTTTATTTCATTGTTGATATAAAAGGAAAAACACAGGGAACAAAGCCCGGCATTATTTTCGGTGCGAATGCCATTGCTATTTATTTTTTGGCGGAGATATGGGCATTATTTTTTTATGAAATAAAATTCGGCGGCTCTTCTTTGAACACAAAGTTTGTAGATTGGCTTGCTCATGCAGGTGCTGATCCAAAATTCGCCAGTCTTTTATATGCGTTGATGTTTGTTTGTATCAATTTTATTCCTGCGTGGATTTTATATAAGAAGAAAATATTTATCAAGCTTTAAGCAAATCATTTCATGAAAAAAACCATCGTTTTGTTTTTGTTATTCGCATCTGCATTATCTATTCATGCACAAACAGCTCCATTGCCTGCAAGCAAGCATTCGTTTGTTGTGATAGCACATCGTGGTGACCATGTTGATGTTCCTGAAAACACAATCGCCGCTTACGAAAATGCCATCAGGCATGAAGTTGATTATGTGGAGATTGATCTGCGCACGACCAAGGATAGCGTTCTTGTGATCATGCATGATGCAACTGTCGACAGGATGACCAATGGCAAAGGCAAGATCAGCGATTTCACTTTTGCAGAATTAAGAAAACTGAGCGTGATTGACAGAAGAAAAGATTCAACTCAAAAATATCCCATCCCGACATTTGAAGAAGTGCTCAACACCTGCAAAAACAACATCCACATTTATCTTGATTTTAAAAGCGCAAGCGTTCAGCAATCTTACGATATGATTAAAAAACACGGAATGGAAAAAGAAGTAGTTGTTTATATAAATTCGGAAGAACAATACAAACAATGGAGAAGTTTAGTGCCGTCTATGCCGGTGATGTTGAGCATGCCTGACAGCATTAAAGCTGCTGATCAACTTCAATCATTCCTTGCAACCTATCCGCTTGAAATATTGGATGGCGACTACAGCGACTACACTCCTGAATTATTAAAAACAGCGAGTGCAGCAGGCAAAACTGTGTGGCCGGATATACAAAGCACAAATGAGCATCTTAACTGGGACAAAGCACTGGAGCTTGGTTTCAAAGGATTGCAAACTGATCATCCTAAAGCATTGATTGATTATCTGAAGAAGAAAAAGCTGAGATGAAAATTTTTTATGGAACCAACACCTGATAGCTTACAGCAAATATTTGTGACTGTTGCGGCTCAAGAATAATCAACCCCATTTTATTATTGAAGCAATCCGGTGCAGCGCTCAGGTTTTCTATTGCAATATTTTTTCTGTGCGGTGGCGTATATATCTGCAGATATGGATATTGTTTCTCTGCGAAAAACAAAAGCCCTAATCCGTTTGCCGGATTTCTCAATGAACATGCTGGTTTACCGTTTAGTTCGTCCAACAGAAAACAATTATCCAAAAAAGTGTCTTCTATTTTCTCATGCTTAATGAATTTTGTATTCGAAATTAATCTTCCGGTCGGGATTAGTTTCTCATCAAACTCCAGCATTTGCTTTGCCTGAAAAGACAATTCGCAATCATCAATTTTAGCGCCTAATGTAAAATAAGGATGCCAGCCATCAGCAATCGGGACTGACTCTTTTCCGGTATTCATCACCGTTGTTTCCACTGTCAGCATGTTATTCTTTCCCAATTGATATTTCACTTCACAAGTATAATTGAAAGGATAAGCCGCATCGTCTTTTTGATAATCATATTTCATAGTTACAGATGCAGAAGTTTCTGTTGCCTCTTCTTTGATCACTTCAAATTGTTTCTTCACCAGCAATCCATGAATGGCAGAGCCGTCCTGAAATTTATTGGCGAACTCAAATTCATTATTATCAAATTGATATTTCCCTTCTTTGATCCTGCACACAAACGGCGAGAGCTTTGAGCTTTTGTGAGAACCATAAACCGTATTCCTGAATTCATCCATGCTTTTGTAGTTATCAATAATGTTGAATGAATCTTTGCCTGTTTGAAAACTGAAAGCATGCAACATCGCACCGCAGGCTGGCAAAACAACAACGGATGTTTTCGTTTCTTCATCCATCAACACAACTTGTTCCAGTTCATTCTCTGTTTGGTGGGTAATGGTAAATGGCATGATCGTTATGAATTATAATTGTAATTTACTTTAATTAACGGATATGAATATCTGAAATATGGGAAATGTGAAGAGCTTATAACCGCATCTCTTTTCTGTTTGCATAGATAAGTAAAAAGATTCATTTGCTTAGGCAAGCGTTAAATGAGTTATATTTAATCAAACAAAATCAACGACAATGCTTGGCCTGATGATGGATTATCCCCTCACGATCCCGTCCATGCTTGATCATGGAAGCCGCATGTTCCCCAATAAAGAGATCATCAGTTATATGCCTGACAAATCGAGGCATTCTTATACGTTTGCCGATTTATATAAGCGCAGCAAAAAAACAATGCATGCGCTCACATCAAAGTTGGGTGTGAAAAAAGGTGATATCATCGGCACTTTTGCCTGGAACCATTACCAGCACATGGAACTGTATTTCGCCATTCCCGGTGCAGGTGCGATCTGTCATACGATCAACATCAGGCTTTCTTCACAGCAAACAGAATTTATCATCAACAATGCAGAGGACCGTTATATTTTTGTGGATGCCACATTGGTGCCTTTGCTCGAGCCCATTGCAAAATTGCTCCCTACTGTGGAAGCATATATTATTTTAAATGCACCTGCGAATTTTTCTACCACAGTTCCGAACTGTATTCATTATGAAGATTTGATTGCTGATTGCGATGATCATCGTCCATGGACAGCACTGGACGAACTTGATGCGAGTGCAATGTGCTATACCAGTGGAACAACCGGCATGCCGAAGGGCGTTCTTTATTCTCATCGCTCTGCATGTCTTCATACGCTCATCGGGTCATTACCAAACTATCTCAACATTTCTTCTGCTGATAGATTGCTCATCATCGTTCCGCAATTTCATGTGCTTGCATGGGGATTGCCTTTTGCCGCCATACTCGCAGGTGCCACCATCGTTATGCCTTCATCACAAATGCAACCCGAGTCCATTATCAATATCATCATGAATGAACATGTGAACAAAGGCAGCGGCGTTCCCACCATCTGGCAAAACGTTTACGCGATGCTGAAGAAGAATGGGCAAACATCGTTGCCTCTGAAAGAATTTTTAGTAGGTGGTGCTGCCATGCCGCCAAGTCTTCTCGAAGGCTATCAAAAAGATTTTGGCATCAAGGCGGTGCATGCCTGGGGTATGACAGAAACATCGCCTGTTGGCACAGTATCGCGGCTGCAACCAGAGGATGACGCATTGCCTGATGATGAAAAAATAAAACGCAGGTCCATGCAGGGGCAGCAACTTCCTTTCACTGAAATAAGAATTGTATCCGATGATGGAAAGATTTGTGCGTGGGATGGCAAATCAGTAGGCGAAATACAAATTAAAGGTGCATGGGTAATCAATGATTATTTCAAAACAGCCAGCAGAGAAACTTTCACAGATGACGGATGGTTCAAAACCGGAGACGTGGGCGTTATTAACGCAGATGGATACCTGCAAATCACCGACCGCGCAAAAGACCTGATCAAGAGCGGTGGTGAATGGATATCCAGCGTGGCATTAGAAGTCAGCATCATGGCACATCCGAAAGTGAAGGAAGCATCCGTGATTGCTATTCCTGACGAAACATGGAGCGAAAGACCTTTAGCCATTATTGTGATGAAAGAAGAAACAGATACAGTGACTGTTGAAGAGATGAGGAATTTTCTTTCCAGCTCATTTGCAAAGTATCAGTTGCCAGATCAATTTATTTGCCGGGCTGAGATACCTAAAACAAGTGTTGGCAAATTTGATAAAAAAAGAATGAGGCAATTATATGCGGAAGGGAAATTGTAAAATGATTTATTCAATAATTTAGTTTCAGCATTAGCAAACTAATTCTTTCTATCATATAAATATGATACTATGAAGAAGCTGATTTTAGAAGAGTGGATTTCTTTAGATGGTTATGCAACAGATAAAAATAATCAATTAGATTTTTTCACCGGGCTTGCACATGACCAAAATGTATATTCAGACAGCGATCAATTAAAATTTCTCGAAACTGTTGACACCATATTATTAGGCCGCAAAACTTATGAACTGTTTTTCGAGTTCTGGCCAAACGCCACGGTTGAAGAAGAAGTGATTGCAGACAGATTGAATGAACTTCCTAAAATTGTGTTCTCCAATACTATTACTAAAGCACCCTGGGGGAAATGGGAAGATGCACGTGTGATTTCAGGCGACAGCATTGCGGCAATCAGAGAATTGAAATCGCAACCGGGGAAAGATATGGTGCTTTGGGGCAGCATTTCTTTGGCACAAGCATTGATGAAAGCAGACCTGATAGATGAATATCATATCCAGGTTTGCCCCATTCTGAATGGCGGAGGGCGAAGCCTTTTTGCAGGAGATTTAGATTTTACCAGATTGAATCTTAAAGAAACAAGGCAATATAATACCGGCGTTACTTACCTGAATTATGAGCGATTGAAATAGCCTAAAGGCTCACTTTTGATGTTTGGGATTTCTTCCCAATTGTCTCCAAATCCAAAATACAATCCGTTTTTGGGAATAATCAGCGTTTTTTAAAATCGCTACTTTTCTGGTTTTCAAGGCAATATGCGCTTGGCATGCAGTTGGGATAACCATGTCAAGCCTTTCCTATGGATGATAAACAAAAAATCATACCATGAAAACGCTTTTAACAATCACAGTTCTTTTCGCTTCCTTAACGGTCGCAGCTCAGCCGAGCTACTATTTCACAACAAATACTTTATTATCAGGAACAGACAGGCAGCAAGGTGCAGTTTACCGCTTCAGTTCAGTGAAGTCTGGAGTGGATGCGATCGTAACTATCGATACATTGACCGGAGGCCTTTCACTCGATTCACTTGATGTGAAAAACCTTGGTTTCGATGCTGCTTTCCAACCACAGATACATATTGGTGCGCATGCCACCGGTTATGCTCAGTTTAATATCGCGTTTGTAGTATCGGGAACTTTCACTCCTTCTACTCAGATCAATATGCCTGTTACAGGGATTGATATTGACGGGCACATTGCAACCGGCGACACGCTCGCAGAGTATGACCAGGTGAACCTTGCAGCAACAGGAACTTTATATGATAATCCTTCTACTACACAGATCAGCGTTACCACTTCAGGTTCATGGATCACAGCAAGAAATATCGGTGGTGTTGAGTACACTGGTGTTGATACACTTGGCAAAGATGTGATGTTCACAGTGGTTAACCCTTCTACTACTTCATTCAAAGTGAGAACAGGTGTTGACAACAGGTCTGGGTCAACCGTGAGCAGGAACAGCAGCGTGTTCTTCCAGAAATTTAACTACCTCTACTCTATTCTTCCGCTTTCTTCACTTGTTGGTTTCACAGGCAACGAGAAAGACAATAACGTAAAGCTTGAATGGAACTTGGCTACATCAAATATTTTGCAATCAGTGTCGCTTGAGAAATCAACAAACGGTTCTGATTATAATCAGGTGAACGAATATTGGTTGAACATAGATGGTGATAAGACAACTTCCTTTCATTATAATGATGTGCCTTCTTCTTCGGTTGTGTATTACCGTTTGAAAATGGTTTCAACATCAGGTGCTGTTGAATACAGCAATGTTTTAAGTTTCCGCACAGCTTCTGAAACAGAGAACAAATTCAAAGTGTACCCGACTGTTATCAATAGCGCAGCAACTGTTCAGTTTTCTTCTGACAAAGAAACTGCCAGTATGCTTCAGATGGTGGATTACACAGGAAGAGCATTGTATGAGCAACAGATACAGATGACTGAGGGAATCAATAACATCAGCATCAGCAACTTTGGCAGGATGCCGGCAGGAAGCTATATCGCTGTGCTACGTTCAGCAGACAAAATTTACACGCAAAAAGTGGTTATAAAATAGGTTTCGGTTCGTTTTTAATTTGTACCCAATAAGCCCCCGCAGAGTCCGGGGGTTTTCTTTTTAAAAAGTAATTTCAAAATTCATTCAGTTTGCGTTTGGTCACGTTCTCGCCGTCATTCCCGCGCAGGCGGGAATCTGGAGTTGAGTTTAGTGCATGTTGTAATTAATTCTTGTTTTGTATAATGACTTAAGTTTTTCTATTGTTCTTTTTGTTTGTGCAAAAAGAACCAAAAAGCACACCGGAAAACGAAGACAGCCCATTTTCCGGAGAGGAGGTTTGATTAAACCTTGGTGCTACTGTAAATTCAGCGATGGTATTTCTATTGTGCGCTTTAATTGCAGGCCACATTAACAAATGTAGGCCGTCATTGCGAGCCTTGCGTAGGTTGGCGAAGCAATCTCTATTTTGTAGAACACAAATTGCTTCGCTATGCCCGCAATGACGTAACGCTCGTTTATTTTTCCTGAAGACATAAAAGGCGCTTACATCAGCGCCTTTATAAAATGTTGACGGAGGTCAGTTATGCAGCTACCGGAGCGATTGCTGCGTTCAGCTTTGTTGTCTTTCCGAGCTTTACTGAAACATTGTCGATCACATCATCAGCAAAACCCTGTTTTGATATCTTCACTGAGCATATTCCCACACCAACCGGTTTCAGGTCGAAGCTGCCTTGTGCATCTGTGGTGATGGAAACAGATTGACCAACTATTTCAACGAGCGCGCCTGCAACAGGTTCGTTGTTGGTGCTGGTGATGATGCCTGCAATTTGAGTTGCAGAGCTTGCAGGGTTCACGATGATGCGGTTGTTGGCGTAGGTTGCGTAAAAATCAGGGTAATCTTTTTTGAACTGAACAGCAATCTTATCAAGTTGATTTTTAAGCAAATCGTTCGCTTGCTTAGACAAAGATTTTAATGTTTTGCTGTAGGAAGCACGCTGGCTCACAGCGTTGCGCGGCGAAGATGCTTTGCCCACATAAATCTTGATCTGGTCATCAAAATCGTTGAGCGACGCTGCCGTGATGCCGTAATCCGCAAGTGCTGCAAGGTTGTCGTTTGCGATACCTTCAATATTGATGCACACGGATGCGAGCATGCCATCCTTCATTTTTTTGAGCGAGCTCACGGAGAAGTTTGCTTTTTCTTTCAGCTCATTGTTGTCAGTTGATGATGCATAGCTATACACCACTGAAGCAAGATTAGCAGCTGCTTCGCAGAGCGAGAGGCGCAATTCTTTTTTGTCGGCGGTGATGCCTTTGATGACACCTGCTTCCAGGTATGCAGTGGAGTGAATGGAATCAACAATTGACTGGAAATCTGTGAGCGTATCCTGAAATGCAGGAACAGTGGCAGTGATGATGGGGTTGTCGTTGCAAAATGCGTTGACAGCATCGAACATGTTGAGGCGGGCCTCGTAAGTTTTGTTCATAAAATAAGGATTGGGTTATTAAAAATTATTTACAGTGCTAAACTAATTGCTGCTTGCGGCATTTGCAATAGTGGAAATGGGTAAAATGAACAACGCTGCGAAAGCATTGACGAGATGCCTGAGAAAAATGTTTGTTTGTGAAGATCCTGTTTTTTGTTTTTATTGAGCATTGATATGATTTGCGAAGCTGTTATTGTTGATTGCGGAGGGCACACTTTCAACTTCGCAGCTGTTAGCATCGGTTGCGGGAAAATTATGCTCAATTTCCTGATCGTTACTACTGATTGCGGAAGCCGCATTGTCGGTTTCGAAGCCCGCATGCTCAATTGCGTGACCGTTACTGTTGATTGCAGAGAGCGTATTGTCAATTGCGGAGCAGTTAGCATCGATTGCGAGCATATTAAAGCCGGTTGCTTTTTGAGTGATAGAAGATTAAAGAGCTGTTTATCATAGTGTTTGGGATTTGAGGAAGGATTTTGTGAGGGGATACTCAAGTTATCAGGCGAGCCTCCGCCATGACAGAGAGCTGCTGCGGGACTCGCCAGAGAACTTGAATTTTTCCCTGCTCTGCAGGGTGTATTTTTATTTTTGTCTTGATACAAAAAGAAACAAAAAAATCAAGCGGAAAATAATGACAGCCTATTTTCCGCGGAGATAGGCATGTACGCCAAAGGTGGAAGGTTTGATATAGCTTTTGTGCTACTGTGAATTGAGCAACAGCAATTCTATTGTGCGCATTGATGACAATTGCTTCAAAATAAAAAGGTGTGCACAGGAAAAGGACATCGGAAGTTTTAAAGATTCAGTATGTTTTGAAGATTTACTATCATAAAAAAAAGTAAATTACTGCGTCCATGCAAATTATTAAACTACATCCTATCGTCCACGGCGGCCAAGAGCGCATTTCCATCCTTTTCGGTTATTCATCACAGTTAAATGTGGCCGTCAGGAAACTGCCGGGCTCAAAATGGAGCCAGACAAATAAGTGCTGGCATGTTCCGCTCACCAGAGACTCATACTGCCACATCAAAACCTCGCTGAGCGAAAAAGCCTTGCTTGATGCTTCGCCACTCAGAACATACCTGCAAAAAAGAAAACAGGTAGCTGCCACAAATGATTATAAGGCTCCCGAAGTATTGAAAGCTGCAAATAGTTTCAAGACTTCCGAAGTTTTGAAAACTTCGGAAGTCTCAGGAACTTTAGCCTCCCCTCAAACCACCGCATGGAAGCTGAGCAAAGAAAACCTTTCGGCGCTTGAAAAATTTATTGAGCAGCTAAAGCTGAGGGCATACAGCGAGAGCACCATCCGCACTTACCGCAACGAGTTGATGCAGTTGCTACAACTGCTCAACAATAAGCATGTAGATAGCCTTACGCCTGATGATTTAAGAAGGTATATGGTGTATGCGATGGAGAAAGAGGGAATCAAAGAAAACACAGCACATAGCAGGCTGAATGCACTGAAGTTCTACTTTGAACAAGTATTGCATAAAGAGAAATTTTTTTGGGACATACCAAGGCCGAAAAAGCCAATGCAGTTGCCAAAACTTTTGAATGAATACGAGCTAAGAAAACTCTTCAATGCACTGAAAAACAAAAAGCACAAAGCCATGCTGTTCGCTGCTTATTCCGCAGGACTGCGGGTGAGCGAAGTAGTGAACCTTAAAATAAGAGATATCGATAGCAAGCGGATGCAAATATTTGTTGAACGCGCTAAAGGAAAAAAAGACCGTTATGTAAACCTTAGTCCTGTGCTATTGGATATCTTGCGCAGCTATATTAAAAATTACCAGCCGAAGCCAAAGCTTTATCTGTTTGAATCGGAGCAAACGCTTACGGCATACCCATCCCGAACAGTTCAGCAGATTTTCAGCACCGCAAAAAGCAAAGCAGGGATAAGGAAAGAAGTGGGCATACATAGCCTCAGGCACAGCTTTGCAACGCACCTGCTCGATAAAGGAACAGATATAAGATATATAAAAGAGCTGCTTGGGCATTTTGATATCAGGACCACTGAGCGGTATCTGCATGTGAGCAAAAGGCAATTAGTGAATATCATCAGCCCGTTAGATGATTTAATGAAAGGAGGGGAAATAGACTGGTGAGGAATGAAATATTTTTACCTGAAAAAGTCACAGGCTTTCAACTGCAACATGTGACTGAGATGGCGAAGCTATGCATAAAAACCGGTTATATTGATTTGGTGGATTGTCCTAACAACAATACAAAATGTATAACACTAAAAGTTTGATAATCAACAGCAATATTTTTTGAGCAGTAGCGTCTTATATCATAAATTTACGTGTTGGCAGCCATTTTATGACAGACACAGTTTCAAACTTTAAAGTAACCTGTAGACAGCTTTTTTACGAATTCATATACCTCTTACGACAAGACTTGTCGAGCAGTTCTCATAGTTGGGGAAAAAAACTTGACAGGTATTATAGAAGATTTAAAGTCTTATGCACCAGACTCCAAATTATTTTCATAACTCTGACAAATGAAAACTGCTAGACTATCGATTGTGACAGAAAATCAAAATACCCATGGCAAAGCAGAGAAGCT
>DATGIX010000009.1:0-6113 GCA_035295505.1 Puia sp.
GAAAAAGATGAAATAGAAAAACTTTTATGGAATAATGATGCTAATGAAAGAAGAAAAAAATTATTCCCTTTTTTATGGACAACAATTGCATCACAGGGACAATTATATGGCAACAGGAATATCGGCAGCAATGTTGATAATGCAAACCCTTACAAATTTTCTTATCCGGGATATAATGAAATATTCACCGGCTATCCTGACACAGCCGTTAATTCAAATGATAAAATAAAGAACAAGAACACCAATGTTCTTGAATTTATCAACAGGCAAAAAGGTTATGAAGGAAAAGTCGCATCATTCAGCACATGGGATGTTCCTCCATATTTTTTGAATAAATGGAGAAACGGTTTGTATGTGAATTCAGACCAGGATTCTATTGACTTTGGTTCATCCACTGCAAAACTTTTAAACGATATTCAAAAGCTTTCGATGAAGCCAAATGGAGAAAGACTGGACATCTTAACTTATATTTCAGCAAGAGAGTATTTGAAAGAACATAAACCCAAAGTGCTTTATATTTCTTTTGATGAAACGGATGAATATGCACATCAGGGAAACTATGATCATTATCTCGCTGCGGCGCATGCAGAAGATGGCATGATAGCTGACATCTGGAATTTAGTGCAATCAATGCCGGAATATAAAAACAAAACAACATTGATCATTACGTGTGACCATGGGCGTGGTGATAAAATAAAAGACGAATGGAGAGATCACGGGCAAAAAGTGGAAGATGCAGGGCATATCTGGATTGCAGCAATCGGCCCTGATACAAAGCCTACAGGTGAAGTAAAAACTCCCGTGACACTTTATCAAAAACAAATTGCAGCAACACTGGCTGCATTGTTAGGTTTCAAATTTGTGCCTGATCATGGTACTGCAGAAGCAATATCGTCTATCACTCAGTAAATTTTTATGGAAAAAGAAAAAGCGCAAAAGATTGCCGAAGAGATTATGAGTTTTTATGAGCATCATGGCGGCGAAGAATATGCCGGAGAAAAAATTACACAGCTTGAGCACATGGTGCAGGCAGCGCAATTGGCAGAAGAACAGGGTTATGATGAAGAAATAGTATTAGCAGCTTTTTTGCACGATATCGGCCATATCTGCGAAACACAACACAATGATAATGCGATGGGTAAATTCGGAATAAAAGATCACGAAGAAATCGGTGCTGATTTTTTAAAAGAAAAAGGATTTTCCAAAAAAATTGTGCGCCTGGTGCAATCTCATGTGGAAGCAAAAAGATATCTTACATTCAAGAACCCTGAGTACTACGAGCAGTTGTCTGATGCAAGCAAAAAAACACTCGGATATCAGGGAGGAAGGATGGAAGAAGATGAAGCGAACGCATTTGAACAGTATCCATTGTTTGATCTGATCATCAAAATGCGCAAATGGGATGAGCAGGCGAAAATCGAGCATAAACCTTTACCGGCGCTTGTTCATTACAAAAAAATGATTTTGCATCATCTTGAATCTCAAAAAAATTAAGATTTATTTTTAGTATATCATAATTTAAAAACATGCAATCAGTATCATTGCCTGAAAATGAAAACAGCACATTGAAATCAAGATTGCAAAATTCTCCTGCCTGGGCTTTTGTTTTGTATGTCTCATTGTCATCATTTATTGTCTATACATGCATGTATGGTTTTCGCAAACCATTCACTTCCGCATCTTTCAGCGGATTGACTTTATTCGGGATTTCTTACAAAGTAGTGCTGGTAATATCGCAGGTTATAGGTTATATGCTTGGAAAATTTTATGGCATTCGTTTTATCGCTTCATTAAATCCATCCAAACGGGCCAAGACAATTATCAAACTCATTTTTATTGCATGGGTGTCTTTATTTTTATTTGCACTGGTGCCGGCTCCGTATAATTTTATTTTTCTGTTCATCAATGGCTTTCCTTTAGCAATGGTGTGGGGATTGGTTTTTGGTTTTTTGGAAGGAAGAAAAGTTACCGAAATAATGGGCGCAGTGCTGGCAACCAGTTTCATCTTTGCTTCAGGGTTGGCAAAAACTGCCGGCAAATGGGTGATGATCAATTTTGGCATCAATGAATGGTGGATGCCTTTTGTTGCAGGAACATTATTCATTCTGCCGCTTTTAATAAGCACATGGTTGTTGAATCAGACGCCGCCGCCAACCAAAGAAGATGAGGCAGCGAGAACTGTCCGCAAGCCGATGGATAAAGCGGAAAGAAAAGCATTCATTCAGCGTTTTGGTTTTGCGTTGGCCCCTGTGATCATCGCTTATGTGATGCTGACAATTTTGAGAGATTTCAGTGAAGATTTTGCCAATGAATTATGGATAGAAACAGGTTATCAGAACAACGCAGGAATTTTTGCACAAACCAGCACTGTCATATCATTAATCGTATTGGCTGCAATTGGAGGATTCTTTGTTATAAAAAATAATTACAAAGCTTTTCAATTAAACAATGTAATTATCGTATTCGGTTTTATACTCGCCGCAGTGGCAACATTTTTATTTCATTTAAAAGTTTTTTCTCCTGTAATATGGATAGTATGCGCAGCTTCGGGTTTGTATCTCGGCTATGTTCCGTACAATTGTTTTTATTTTGAAAGAATGCTTGCTGCATATAAAGTTCCGGGTAATGTTGGGTTTGTGATTTACATCGCTGATGCATTTGGATATTTAGGAACCGTAGTTGTATTGTTGGTGAAAGAATTTATTTCTATCAAATATTCATGGGTAGATTTTTTTACATGGATATTTTATATCTCCGCTGCAGGAGGCATAATACTTGTTTTGTGGGGCTCTACTATATTTGCAAAAATTTATAAGACCAATAAATGATCTGATACTTCAATCATTTTTTAGGTTTCATCATCATCTTTCAAATCAATATTCAACATGTCTATTTCCACGAAATCTTTTTCTGCTAACGGAATCAATTACTCGCCTGCTCCAAAGCCAATCGTTGTTATTTGCATTGATGGTTCTGCGGATGAATACATCGATACAACTATGGCACACGATCGCATGCCTAACCTCAAAAGCATGGCTGTAAAGGGTTACAGAGGAATGGTCCGTGGCGCATTGCCTTCGTTCACCAATGTAAATAATTCTTCTATCGTTACGGGCGTGTCTCCTGCAATACATGGTATTTGCGGAAATTTTTTTTATGATACATCGATCGACAAAGAAGTGATGATGAATTCTTCTGAGTACCTGCGTGCAGAAACTTTGCTTGCAGCAGCAGCAAATGCCGGAAGAAAAATGGCTGTAGTAACTGCAAAAGAAAAATTGCGCGATATACTTTCTTTCAACATGAAAGGCATTGCGATCTCTGCAGAAAAAGCAAACCAGGCAAAAACAGAAACACACGGAATTGATAATGTAGAAGAAATCGTTGGCTATAAAACACCGGCTATCTATAGTGCAGATGCAAGTTTGTTTGTGTTGCGTGCTGGTGTTGCATTCATTAAAAAAGGTTTGGGTGATTTCCTATATCTCTCACTCACCGATTATATGCAGCACACGTATGCGCCAGATGCAGAAGAATCGTTGGCATTTTATGAAGCAATGGATAAAGAAATTGGTGAGCTTGTAAAAGCCGGAGCGATTGTCGGCGCTACTGCAGATCATGGGATGAATGCAAAAATAAAAGCTGATGGTTCGCCGAATGTGTTATATGTAGAAGATATGCTGGAAGAAAAATTTGGTGCAGGGTTTCGCGTGATTTGCCCGATAACCGATCCTTATGTAAAACATCACGGTGCATTAGGATCGTATGTGGTTGTTCATGTTCCGGATATTTCAAAAGTAGAAGAAATAAAAAAATGGTTGTCAGTTCAGCCGGGAATTACTGAAGTGTATGATCGTGCAACAGCAGTTCGTGTTCTTGAACAACCGGCAGACCGCATTGGTGACCTGGTTGTATTATCTGCGCGTGATGTTGTGGTCGGAAGAAGACCACAGTATCATGATCTGTCTGCGTTAGATGGAACATTGCGTTCGCATGGCGGAAGATATGAAGAGATGGTGCCGATGATCATTTCGCATCCGTTGAATGCTGCATACAAAATGAAAGCAGCAAGGGACCCGCGCAACTTTGATATTTTTGATTTTACAATTAATGGTACGAATTAAGATAAAACTTCTGATGGCTTTTCATGCTTGTAAAATTGTAGATATAGAGCCATCAGATGCGTCAGGCACGATTAACGACGAAGTGAGAAATCTGCTGAATAAATAGAAAATGAGATTTCTTATCCCTCGCAAGTGTGATTAGAATTTAAAATGATTAAGCGGGATTCGAAATGACGGAGATAGGGTTGTATAAAATTATTTGAGTATAAAATTTTTATTATGAGCGCAGCAGATATAACAACAAAAAAATCAGTAGCGAAAAACGATGCGGTCTTGAATATGCATTGTTATGTTGCCGGGAAAAAAGTTGATTCCACAAATATATTTGAAGTAAAAAGCCCTTATGATAAACGTGTTGTCGGAACGGTAGCATTGGCAAACGCATCACACGCACAACAAGCGATTGATGCAGCATTAGCTGGCGGGAAAAAATTAACGCGCTACGATCGTTATGCTATTCTGGAAAAAGCAAGAAGCTTATTAGTTGAACGCAAAGAAGAATTTGCGAATTGCATCAGCGCAGAATCCGGGCTCGCTATTCGTGAGGCCATTTATGAAACAGGGCGTGCGCATGATGTATTGATGTTTGCAGCTATCGAAAGTTTGAAAGATGATGGACAAATTTTTTCCTGTGATATTTCTCCATCAGGAAAAGCACGAAAAATTTTTACACTTCGTGAGCCATTATCACTCGCGGTTTGCATCACGCCATTTAATCATCCGTTGAACCAGGTTGCGCATAAAATTGCGCCTGCTATTGCTGTTGGTACTCCGGTAATTTTAAAACCATCTGAAAAAACTCCGCTCACTGCAATTAAACTTGTTGAGTTATTATATGAAGCCGGCTTGCCTCATCACATGCTTAGCGTGTTGTTAGGACCAACCAATGAAATTGCAGAACCATTGGTGAAAGATCCGAGAGTGGATATTGTTTCATTTACAGGAAGCGTTGCTGTCGGAAAAAGAATTGCAGCAACAGCAGGATATAAAAAAGTGATTTTAGAATTAGGCGGGAACGATCCGATCATTATTATGGAAGATGCAGATTTGGATACCGCTGTGTATCTCGCTGCCGAAGGTTCTTATCGAAACAGCGGGCAACGTTGCACTGCAGTGAAACGCATTTTGGTTCATGAAAAAATAAAAGACGCTTTCATTGAAAAATTTGTAGAGAAATCAAAAACATATATCTGCGGCGATCCGTCTGATCCGAAAACAGTTGTAGGAACAGTGATCGATGAAGCGTCTGCAATCTACCTGGAAAATGTAGTGAAGAAAGCAGTTGAACAAGGAGCGAAAATTTTATTAGGCGGAAAACGTGATGGCGCTTTATTAGAACCAACCGTGATCGTTGATGTTCCTCGTAATGCAGATATGGTGGTGTATGAATCTTTTGGCCCATTAGCGCCAATACTTACGTTTAAAGATATTGATGATGCCATTGCATTGAGCAATTCAACGGCGTATGGATTATCGAGTGGAATAGTTACAAACAATATGAACTATGCGTTGCGTTTTGTAAAAGAATTAAAAGTAGGTACAGTAAATATTAATGAAGTGCCGGGTTATAGAATTGAAAGTTCTCCATTCGGAGGAATCAAAGATTCCGGATTGGGAATTAAAGAAGGTGTTATCGAAGCCATGAAATGTTTCACGTTTGTGAAAACATTTTCGATGCCGTGGTGAGGGCAATGTGATAATTTGATGATGAGATAATGTGATAATGCAGAGAGTGGAAAATTGATATTGGATAATTGAAAATGAAAGCTCGCTGGTGTGAGAGCCGTTGTTGGTCGCTGACCAACAACAAGCGGAGAAGGCTGAAGCTTCATAGTAGCATTGCTGTTGAAGTGTGCGACGCAACGATGCTCAACCGGAGTTACAAATGCTGGTTACAAAAAATAAAAAATAATATAACGATCGAATTGATTCTCTCATGAAAAAATTATTATTTACTCCCGGGCCATTATCCACTTCAAAAACAGTGAA
>DATGIX010000010.1:0-17750 GCA_035295505.1 Puia sp.
CGACCAATCGTGATGACTTCATTAGCATTTATTCTCGGCGTGTTGCCGCTTGCATTGGCAACAGGTGCAGGTGCAGCTTCGAGAAATACAATCGGCGTAACTGTTCTTGGCGGAATGATTGCATCATCCACCATTTCCATATTCATTGTTCCTGTTCTCTTCGTATTATTCACTCGCTTGTCTTACGGAAAAAAACAATTAGCGTGGCTGCAGGCTCATCATGACGAGCTAATGGAGAAAGCAAAGAAAGTAGAAGAACAAACGCTCGACCCCGAATTGGAATATGAAATTGCGATGGCTCACGCAGGAGACAACACTTTATCAACAGAAAATAAAGAAACAAAAAAAGATGCCTGACCAGAAAGATGGCTTACACCAATTCTGCAACTTTTTCAACATTAATATGAGCATTTAACATAGAAATGCTTCTCACCGCATTATTAGCAAATTCAATAAATGCCTTCTTTGAAATTTCATCATCGCTCATCATAGCAGGAACACCTATGTCGCCGCCTTCGCGGATATTTTGAACCAATGGAATTTGACCGAGAAAAGGAATATCGTATTCATCAGCTAATCTTTTTCCACCTTCTTTTCCAAAAATATAATATTTGTGATTCGGCAATTCCGCCGGAGTAAAGTAGCTCATGTTCTCCACCAATCCAATCACAGGAACTTTTAATTGAGCCTGACCAAACATCGCGATGCCTTTTTTAGCATCAGCAAGCGCTACGTCTTGTGGTGTGGTCACAACAACAACGCCAGTTACAGGAACTGTCTGCATCAACGTCAAATGAATATCGCCGGTTCCCGGTGGCATATCGATCACGAGATAATCAAGTTCTCCCCAAACTACATCGCTCACAAACTGTTTGATGGCACTGCTCGCCATCGGGCCTCGCCACACCACTGCATTTTTTTCATCTACCAGCAATCCGATGCTCATTAATTTAATTCCATATCGTTCTAACGGAACAATCATCCCCTTTCCATTCATGTCCATCATTTTTGGCCGCTCACCACGAACACCAAACATAATCGGCACACTCGGCCCGTAAATATCAGCATCCATCAAGCCAACGCTTGCGCCTCCTTTTGACAGAGCAAGCGCAAGATTCGCGGCAACAGTGCTTTTTCCCACGCCGCCTTTTCCACTCACTACTGCAATAATATTTTTCACTTTCGGCAAAAGCACATCATTTGTTTTTCTATTGCTCGTCGTGTTAGCAGTAAATTTCACATTCACCAATGCTTCTTTATTCACTAATAATTTCACTGCATTCACACAAGCATTTTTTATCATATCTTTCATCGGGCACGCAGGTGTAGTGAGCACCACTGTGAATGAAACATAATTCCCTTCAATAGAAACATCTTTCACCATATCCAGTGTCACAATATCTTTCCCAAGGTCAGGCTCCTGAACATTGCTCAACGCTTCTAAAACTTTTTCTTTTGTCATGCGCAATATTTTGTTAAAAACTCTATTTTGGGGCAAAATTAGCTAATCGCTGCCTTACTTTGTTCGCCATTTAATTTTAAAAATTTAATTTTGAAAACCGTACCTGTTATTGTTAATGACCTTAAATGAAATTTGGATTGTGAGTATGATACCGGTTTTAATTTTTCACGGCAGCATCACTCCAACATTAATGTCGGGGTCCTTGCAACAGCAGTGCATGATTGAGCGATTGGCAACAGCAAAAAAAAATTATTTTTCATTTATTGTAAAAACAAAACTACTACACTGACGTAAAATTGACTGAATGAAAAAATTTGTACTATACCTTTTATTAATAGCTGGCCCAATTGCGGCAAACGCGCAATTTGACAAAATAAAAGACTCGGTTGTTCAGGTTTATGGCTTCGTGATGACGGCAGATAGCCTTACGGGAATTCCGGGTGTCACCATTTCTGTAAAAGGCCGTAATCAGGGTGCTTTCACGAACGATCAGGGTGTTTTCTCCATTCCATTATTGAAAGGTGACAAGATAGAATTCACAAGCATTGGCTATAAACCAAAAATAGTTGAGATCCCAAGAGACATTCCCGGAAATCAGTATAGCATGATACAGTTGATGGTGACAGATACCGTATATCTTCCCGCTACTATCATCAAACCGAGACCAACAAGAGCTCAATTTGACAGGGATTTTGTGAACACGACTGTTCCTGATGATGATATTGAAATCGCACGGCAAAACACAGAAGCTGCAAAACGAAGAGTGCTGCTGCGCGGCCTGCCAAGTGATGCCAGAGAAGCTTCTAATTATTATCTGCGCCAAAGTGCCACAAAATATTCATATCAAGGGCAGGCACCACCACAAAATATTTTTAACCCGATTGCATGGGCTGATTTCATTAAAGCCTGGAAGCGAGGCGATTTCAAGAATAATAATTAAACCAGTCTGAACTGGGATTTGTAGGATTTTTTGGATGAGAGGGATACTAATTCTTATGCCAAATTTTAATAGTGTCAATTGCTTTCAATGAACATCCAATAATCAGAGGACATACAGTTTTCATATTTCAGTTTTGTTATTGTAAAAATCGACACGCAGTGTTGGTTACCTCCTTTGTACGAAACCTTATTATCTTTGTTTCCCATCATCTCACAAATCCCAAAATCATGGTTCAAAATATCTCAGTCATCGGCGCAGGCACAATGGGCAATGGAATTGCTCACGTGTTCGCACAAAATAATTTTTCAGTCACCATTATTGATGTGAACGAAGCGCAATTGCAAAAAGCTTTGCAAACCATTTCAAAAAACCTCGACAGGCAAATTACAAAAGGGACTTTAACTGAAGATCAAAAAAAATCTACACTTGCCAATATCAAAACTGAAACAGAGATTTCAATTGGTGTAAAAAATGCAAACCTTGTCATTGAAGCAGCAACTGAAAATACTGAATTGAAACTTAAAATATTTAAGCAAATAGACGAAGCTGCGCCTTCTGATTGTATTCTTGCCACTAACACTTCGTCCATTTCCATTACAAAAATTGCAGCAACAACCAAACGCCCGCAATCTGTGATCGGAATGCATTTCATGAATCCAGTTCCTGTGATGAAATTGGTTGAGGTAATCAATGGCTATGCGACATCAGCTGAAACAACAGAAAAGATTGTTGCATTATCAAAACAGCTTGGAAAAATTCCTTGCACCGTGAATGATTATCCCGGGTTTATCGCAAATCGCATTTTAATGCCGATGATCAATGAAGCCATTTACAGTTTATATGAAGGCGTTGCGGGTGTTGAAGAAATTGATACTGTGATGAAACTAGGAATGGCTCATCCGATGGGACCGTTGCAACTCGCAGATTTTATAGGACTCGATGTTTGTTACTCCATTTTGAATGTTCTGCATGATGGTTTTGGCAATCCAAAGTATGCGCCTTGTCCATTATTAACGAATATGGTAACAGCAGGCTTTCTTGGAGCCAAAAGCGGCGAAGGGTTTTATAAATATATTTCGGGAAGCAAGGAATTGATAGTGAGCGAAAGATTCTCCGGGCGATATTCACATTAATGCATAACCGAATTTTTGAAGTGTTCAATAGCATTCCATTTGTACAAGAGTGCGACGCAAGAATAGTGATTAGAATTCATTAGCTCAGGACATAAATAAAAAGGGCTCGATATTGAGCCCTACACAAATATAATTTTTCGTTATTATTTTTTCCCCATTCCGGCAATCCATGCGATAACAGCCCCCGCAATTGCAGATATAACAGCAAATGCAATAGCATCTACCACTACAACTGTGCGGCCCATGAGCCATGTTGTAGAATATTGAATGAAGCCAAAAGAGGCTGATATCAGGAAGCCAATGATTGCTCCCACCATAGCGCCTTTGCTCACTGTTATGATACTCGCTTTGCTGAAAATATAAGCGAACAAAAAACCATAAAGAAGATTACCAATGATGAGATAAAGAAAAAGCATTTGAGCCGGATCACGGGCTACACCTTTTACCGGACCTGCGTGCGACATGGAAAAATTGGCGAGAATGACTCCGTAAGCAAGATATCCGACAAAGAAGAATACAATGCCCCCGGCAATACCAGCAAGGATGAATTTGTTAGTGTTCATAATAGTTGTTTTGGGTTTATAAATATGACAAGCAAAACTAATATACTGAATTGGCGGGGCTTTGGCAAGTTTATTTAATGATTCAAAAAGATATTACCAGAAAAAACAAAATGACTCAATTGATTTTCCTGATCTCTACATTTTTCAAATCCTTTATTTTTTGACTGATTACACCTGCATTGCGCCTGGGGATAGCGATTCTTATGCTGCAGAATAATTGTAAATCCTGCTGAATGATTCTGCAATTGTTTTGCTTGATGATGTTCATGATTTCATTCATCATTGTATAATCAAACTCAATCCTGAATTCTTCCTCAACAGGTTTTTGAATGGAAGGAACAGTTTGCAAAACCAATGCCGTTGCAGATTTGTAAGCATTGATCAGTCCGGGCATACCAAGCAATGTGCCACCAAAATACCTGACTACAACAACGAGAACATTCACTAAATTTTTACTGTCTATCTGCCCGAGTATCGGGCGACCCGCAGTCCCTGAAGGCTCACCGCCATCGCTCACACGAAAATTATTTCCATCAAGCCCCAGGCGATAAGCAAAGCAATGATGCGATGCTTTGGAATGCTCTTTTTTTATTTCATTCAACCGGACTTTGAATTCCTCTGTATTTTTTATCGGATATGCATAGGCGATAAATTTGCTGCCGCGGTCTTTCACTTCCGCAGAGCTTGTCTTTTCAATCGTATAATAAAATTCCTGATCACTCATATTTATCCAAATGCTATTAAAGAAATTGCTCCTAACGATAAAATGATCCCAAGCCAGTTTATCACAGATAGTTTTTCTTTGAAAAGAAGCCAGCCCATCACAGAACTAAAAAGCACAATCCCCATATTATTAATCGGGATGATTGCAGAACTGTTGCCGGCATTTGTTTTTAGCACTTTGATCAAAGCCCAGATAGAAAAATAATTGGGGAAGCCGATACAAATTCCTGCAATTATGCTTTTATAAGTAAATTTTTGCCTGCCTGTCAGCACAAGAAAAATCAAAATGATTGAACCAATTGTTCCCGCAGAAGCAAAAGTTGTTATCAAATATTGATTGTAATTATTATCATTTAAAAACTTTTGCTCCACATATTTTATCATGGTATCGAATAGTCCGCTACTAAAAAATAAAATTGCAGGAACAAGGACCAATAAAACCGGGCTTAGCTTTGGTTTTTTTGTTTCTCCATTATCTGTTTTAGCAGGCAAACAGGTAAGCACAACCGCAATCACTGCGATGACAATACCAATTATTTTTAATGCCGATATTTTTTCATTATATAAATACACAGAAAAAATAAATGGAATAACAAGTGATAATTTGTTAGCAACAGATGCAACTGCAACGCCAATTTTTTGTGTAGTGAACCCAACAATATTAAAAATAGAAATGAACATAGCGCTCATCAGCAATGAATATCTGAACCACGGCTCATGCAACGTGCTTTCATGAAAAGGCGTGCTACCATTGAAAAAGCAACCTGTCACCACACAGGTGAAATGATTGAACATGATTGCCTGAAAAGGCGGGATATGATATTTCTCAATGAATTTAAAACAAAGCGTGAGATAAGACGTAATCACAATGCTGACAATCAGGTAAAGCATTTCAGCAGTTTAGGTTTTGGAAGTAAGAAATCTTATCTGAAAAAATATTTTCAGCATGAAATAATTTTTCGTCTTTCAATACCGGAGCATTCAACCCATTATTAATAATTAATTCTCCGTTATTGACTATCCTCGTTTCATCCCATATTCCTTCATCAATAAAAGATTGAAGCAACATGGCACCACCTTCAACCAAAACACTTTGAATTTTCAAATGATAAAGCGCATTCACGATCTGATGAACGATGCTTACATCTTTTGTGATCTGATAATACAATAAATTATTTTGCTCTTCATGTTTGATTGAATTAAAAATGATGGTCTTGCTTTTATCATTAAATATTTTCAAAGAAGTTGATAACCGCAAATCCATATCTACCAACAGTCTTATCGGATTATTTCCATTCCATAATCGAACATTCAATTCCGGATCATCAAACAGCGCAGTATTTGTTCCTACCAAAATAGAAGCCTCTTCGCTTCGCCATTTATGAACAAGCCTGTTTGTAAATTCATTTGAAATAAAAATTCTTTCGCCATTTATACTGCCAATTTTTGCATCGCTGCTTTGCGCCCATTTCAAAACAATATAGGGGCGATGCTTTGTGTGAAATGTAAAAAAACGCTTATTCAATTCTTCACATTTATTTTTAAAAACATCCTGTACCACTTCGACTCCGGCTTTTAATAATTTCTCAATTCCTTTGCCATCAACTTCTTTAAAAGGATCGCGACAGCCTACGATTACTTTCGGAATTTTTTTCTCAATAATCAAATCAGCACATGGAGGTGTTTTTCCATGATGCGCACAAGGCTCAAGCGAAACATACAAAGTTGATTGAGGAATCAATTTGAGATCTTCTTCTTTCACTGAGTTAATACAATTCACTTCAGCATGTGCTTTGCCATATTGCTGATGAAAACCTTCGCCAATTATTCTTTCTTCATGCACCAAAACAGCACCCACCATTGGGTTCGGTGCAACATAACCACCTCCCAATCTGGCAAGCTGCATGCATCTGCTCATATATTTCTCATCGATATTCATATATCCTTTGTTTCATTACCATCTTTGTCTGAAACACAATCCACAAAAGTAATTTATTTAAGTTTGCTGCATGACGATCCATGAAGCACAACAACAATTGCTCTTTCAGCTTTATCATATTTACGATGATAGAGAGTCTGCGGCTATCACTAATCTCATCATGGAAAATATCACAGAATGGAAAAAAATAGATCGTGTTGTAAATAAAAATGTTCCGCTTTCATTAACCAAAATAGAATTGCTGAAAAAATATACTGAAGAGTTATTGCAGCACAAACCGGTTCAGTATGTGCTTCACGAAGCATGGTTTTCCGGGATGAAATTTTATGTGGATGAAAATGTTTTAATACCAAGACCAGAGACAGAAGAGTTGGTGGAGTGGATTGTGCAGGAAGTTCAGAGTTCAGAGTTCAGAGTCGGCGGTCAACAGTCGGCAGTCTGCAGTCCGATGACCGATAACCGACGACTGACGACTATTCTCGACATTGGCACTGGCAGCGGCTGCATTCCCATTGCATTAAAAAAGAAAATTCCTAATGCTGAAATATTTTCATGCGACATCAGTGAAGCTGCACTTCAAATCGCAAAACAAAATGCAAAAAATAATAATGTTGAAATAAGTTTTATGCAACTTGATTTTTTAGATGAACAACAAAGAAACCCATTATCTTCCTTTGATATCATCGTCAGCAATCCGCCATATATTCCAATCAAAGACAAGGAAACAATTCAACAAAATGTTATCGGCTACGAACCACACCTGGCTTTATTTGTAGAAGATAATAACCAACTAATCTTTTATGAGGCAATTGCCGATTTTGCAAAAGAAAAATTATCTGCAAATGGAAATGTTTTTGTAGAGACGCATGAAGAACAGGCTTCCAATGTTAAGAAATTGTTTTCTATCAAAGGATTTAATGAAATCGAAATAAAAAAAGACATGCAAGGCAAAGAGCGGATGATAAAAGCAACCATGTTGCTTTAATTAATTTGGCAACAGATGATGGTCATTTTATTTTTGCGCAGCCTTAAGAAAATGACCATGCAAAGAAAAATTCTTTTTATATCGGCTTTATTTCTATTAATCTATTTTCATTTATCCGCGCAGGAAAATGGCGCACTGTTAAAAGACTCTTCATGGAGCTTTCATTTCCAGTTAACCATTATTTCGCAAGCACATTCTGGTTTCAAATCTCTTTACAGCGGCAACAATAGTTTAGCTGATAGCGTTGAGCTTGGTGCAACAAGCATTACATCAACCATGTTTATCGGAAGAAAATTATGGAAGGGCGCTGCTATATATTTGAACCCTGAATTATCGGGAGGAAAAGGATTAAGTTACGCGTTGGGAGTTGCAGGAGCTCTAAACGGAGAAACATATCGTATAGGAGATCCATCACCTGTTTTGTCAATTGCAAGACTATATCTGCAACAAAGCATTTCTCTCGACAAAAAAAATTATGATGATGTCGATGAAGGCATTAATCAAATAAAAGACAAAGTTCCTTCAAGCAGAATTCAACTCACCGGTGGAAAATTTTCTATGTCGGATTTCTATGACAGGAATTCTTACAGTCATGATCCGCGAACTCAGTTCATGAACTGGAGCCTGATGAGCAATGGCGCATGGGATTATCCTGCCAACACCAAAGGATATACTTTCGGATTGATCGCTGAATTGATAAAGCCCACATGGTCACTGCGCGTTTCAAGTGTTGCTGTGCCGAAAATTGCCAACCATCCTGAGATGGAATATAAATTTAGCAAAGCACATTCGGAAACTGCAGAGCTTGAGAAAAAGATAAATATCAACAAAAGAAAAGGAGCAGTTCGTTTATTGTTTAGTTATACTGCATCAAGAGCCCCTACCTATCAGCAAGGAATGGATGCGCTAAAAACCAACGATACAACTTTGCTTAATGTGATATCCGGTAATGGTGAAGGAAGTTCTTATGGTGGGAAAAAAACAGGTCTTGCACTTAATATTGAACAGGAATTAACAGATGCTATCGGAGCTTTCGCAAGAATCGGATGGAACGATGGAAAGCATGCTACATGGGCTTTTACAGAGATTGACCAAACGCTTCAATTAGGGCTTTCGTTCAAAGGAACAAGATGGAAAAGAAATGATGATGTCGCCGGAATCGCTTTTGTTGCAAATGGAATTTCTTCCGATCATCGTGATTTTTTGAAAGCCGGTGGTTATGGGTTCATTATTGGTGATGGCAATTTGAATTATGGGCATGAATCAATTCTGGAAGCATACTACAATGCAAAAATTTACAATTGGTTTTGGCTCACATTCGATTATCAGTTTGTGAATCATCCCGGATATAATAAAGATAGAGGGCCGGCGCATGTGTTTGGCATAAGAGGACATGTGGAATTGTGAGAATGTACAATTTCTTTCATTCGTACTTTATTATTAATTTTTAATTCTAATAATTAATTGAGTTTTTGGTAACGATCCGACCAACTCTATTCACCATCGTTCCCGCCACGGGGGGACTCTTGTACTAAAGAAATTCTATTCAGCTTCAGCATCCTCCACAAGTTCTTGCTGATTGTTTATAGCTTTCCGCTTACAGCTAATTCTTTCAATACAAATCAAAGGGCGATAAAAATTTTGGCGGCTTTCTGTTCATAGTGGCTTGTTCATAAGCGTAGGCAATACTAATTATCTCTGCCTCGCTCCATGCTTTTCCAAAAAAAGAAATTCCGATTGGCAACTCATTTACAAAACCCATGGGGACTGTAATATGCGGATAGCCTGTTTTTGCAGCAGGAGGTGCAAAATAAAACCCTGTTCCATAATCTCCGTTTGCCAGATCAATGCACGATGCAAGCCCGTTAGTAACTCCGGCAATTGCATCTAATTTATTTTGCGCCATCATCTCATCTACAATTTTTCTTGTCCCGTTCAGTGATTTCTCCAAAGCATCCAAATAATTTTTTTCATCCAATCCTTTCATTTTGTTGCTGTCTTCCAATGTGTCTTGTTTGAAAAAAGGCATCGCCGTGCTTTCGTTCTTATTATTAAAAGCAATTACTTCCTGTAAAGATTTTACTTGTGCATTGGCGTTAGCAAGATATTTATTCAGCCCATCTTTAAATTCATACAACATTATTTTAAATTCCGAATGGCTCTCATCTCTTAATGCCTTCATCAATTCTACCTCAACAATCTCAGCTCCTTTTTCTTTGATCAGTGCTATTGATTTTTTATATAATGCTACTATTTCCTGATGTCCTTTCAAAAATGATTTTTCAATGCCGATTCTTTTTCCTTTCAACGCATTTGCATCAAGAAATTGTGTGTAATCTTTTTTTATATTGTTCCTGCTTTGCAGCGTAGCGCTATCATTATCATCAACGCCTGTGAGCGCAGAAAGAAGAATGGCAGCATCTTTCACTGTCCTCGCCATCGGACCAGCAGTGTCCTGGGTTTTTGAAATCGGTATAATTCCTGAACGGCTCCATAAACCAACTGTCGGCTTAATGCCAACAATTCCGTTTACTGATGATGGAGAAACAATGGATCCATCTGTTTCCGTTCCGATTGCAACTGCGCACAAATTTGCTGCAACTGCAGAACCCGAACCAGAGCTTGAGCCCGATGGGTTACGGTCAAGTATATACGGACATTTTGTTTGCCCTCCCCTGCTGCTCCACGCACTGGTTGAGTCCTCAGATCTGAAATTTGCAAATTCACTTAAGTTGGTTTTGCCCAGAATAACAGCACCGGCTTCGCGCAATTTTTTTATAATAAATGCATCGTGTGAAGCTTTATTTCCGAGCAACGCAATGGAGCCGGCAGTTGTCATCATTTTATCGCCCGTATCAATATTGTCTTTAATCAAAACAGGAATGCCATGTAATGCGCTTCGCATCTTTCCAGATTTTCTTTCTTTGTCCAAATCTGCTGCAATACTTAATGCATCAGGGTTCAGTTCAATCACTGAATTTAATTTAGGACCGCCTTTATCTATTTGCGCAATTCTTCTCAGATAAATATTTGTGATATCTACAGAACTATATTGCCCATTTTTCATTTTCATCTGAAGCATATCAATCGTTGCTTCCTGCAATTCAAAATCATCATTAAATTTTTTATGCTCATTTTGTTTCTCAGCTAAAACCATTGATGGCACTGACATTACTGGAATCGCTAATCCTGCAAGAGAGCTCGCTTTCAAAAAACTTCTTCTGTTAATTGACATAAGCAGTATTTAGAATCTGGCAAATTTATTTAATCAGCATCTTTATCCACGCATCAAAGATTTCCTTTCTTCAATTCACTCACAGCATAATCGCAGGCACGTGCTGTCAACGCCATATAAGTTAGCGAAGGGTTTTGGCAAGCAGATGAAGTCATGCAACTTCCATCTGTAATGAAAACATTTTTCACATCATGCATTTGATTGAAGTCATTCAGCACAGATGTTTTCGGATCTCTCCCCATCCTCACGGTTCCCATTTCGTGAACCGCAGATCCGCCCGGCTGATTATAATTGAATGTTTCAATATTTTTAAATCCTGTGTTCTGCAGCATTTCAGCAGCGCTTTCCTGAACATCTTTTTTCATCGCTTTTTCGTTCTCATGGTATTCGAAATTTATCTTCACTAACGGCAATCCCCAACCGTCTTTTTTGTCGCTATCAAGAGTTACTTTATTATCAAAATACGGAAGTGTTTCTCCCCATGCAACCATCCACATGATCCACGGACCAGGCGATAAAACTTTCTTTTTATAATCTTCGCCAAACCCGTGCGACAAACTTTGCGCTCTCCACTCCAGCCTGCTACCGCTTCCCTGATAGGCAAAACCACGGATGTAATCTTTTCTTTTTGTCTTTTCATCAATATTCCTGAAACGCGGAATATATACACCAGTCGGCCTTCTGCCGAAATAATATTCATCAGGAAATGCATCAGATTCGCCTTGTCCACCAGCGCCGAGAAAATGATCCATCAGATTATGCCCAACCTGTCCGCTCGAATTGCCTAACCCATTCGGAAATCTTTTTGAAACAGAATTTAATAAAATTGCAGCGGTAGCAATTGTTGAGGCATTGACGAAAATAATATCTGCAAAATAATCTGTCACTTCTTTCGTGTGTGAATTTATTACACGAACACCGCTTGCTTTATTCTTTTGTTCATCAAAAATTATTTCAACGACAATCGAATCCGGAAGCAAAGTCATGTTACCTGTTGCAGCAGCAGCAGGAAGTGTTGCAGCATTGCTACTGAAATATCCACTGAAAGGACAACCTCTGTCACAAAGATTGCGCAACTGGCAAGGGCCTCTCCCATTCCATCCTTTGGTTAAATTAGCTATGCGCCCAATCGTTACGATCCTGTCGTTAAAATGTTCTTTTATTTTTTTTGAAAAATGATCTTCGATGCATGACATTTCCATTGGTGGCAAAAATTGCCCATCCGGCAAATGCGCCAATCCCTCTGCTTTGCCACTAATGCCTGCAAAGCTTTCAACATAATCATACCATGGAGCAATATCGCGATAACGGATAGGCCAGTCTACAGCAATACCCTCTTTCGCATTTGCTTCAAAATCCAGATCACTTAATCTGTAACATTGCCTTCCCCATGTGAGCGAGCGGCCTCCAACCTGATAACCGCGAATCCATAAAAAAGGTTTCTCCTGTATGTATGGGTTCTCTTTGTCGTTTACAAAAAAATGTTTGCTTGCTTCATTATAAATATTGCTCTGCACAGGATTTTCTTCCTGATCTTTCAAAGAGTTATTCAATCTGTGAGGAAATTGCCATGGGTCCATGAAAGCAGTTGTATAATCCTTCACATGTTCAATATTTCTGCCACGCTCAAGCACCAATGTCTTCAAGCCTTTTTGACAAAGCTCTTTTGCAGCCCAGCCTCCACTAATACCCGAGCCAACAACTATCGCATCAAATTTATTTTTCTGATCGCCCATGATTTTTGTTTAATGAGTGGCCCATGATCGCTGTCCTTTTTCCAAAGGCATGCAGCCGATAAATTTTCCGGGAATAGCAACATATGCAAGCCCTTTTGTAGCGCCTGCTTCTGATGTGCTATAACCTTCTGCGGTGAGATATTTTAAAGTAGTGAAAAAAGATTTCCCGAAAAATTTATTTTCAACTTTTCCCATAAAACCTCCATACGATTTGCCTCGTTCTTCAAAATGCTGCAGCGTTTGATATTGCTGCTGAATTGTGCATTTTTCATAATGTTTGCTGAAAGAAGAAGAACAATAGCTTTCCACTTCCTTCAGTCCATCAATAAATTTATTCTGAGATTTTCTTTCTGTGCAATCTTTCAGCATGGTAATAATATACTCATGAACACCGGCTTCTTTTGCGCCGGGAGAATCTGTTGCGGGAATAATTGTTTCAGCTAATGCAGCAATCAGTTCTTTGTGCTTTTCGAGATATTCAATATCGGGGCTTTTGTTCCAGTCCCATAATTTGTAACCGGAATATCCTGCAAGTGCTCCGCCGCTTATTAATAATATCCTTCCTATTGCTTTTCTTCGCTTCATCCAAAATAAAATTATTTGCTAAAAATAAGCAAGAATGGCGAATGGTCAATGGTGAATAGTCAATAATCAATGGTGAATGAAAAATAAAAAATAAGGAATATGAAATGAAAAAGTGATTGAGAGTTCTTGATGAGTAATAGTTTATTAAAATCACAGATATTATTGAACCCCATTCTTATCAACAGCAAGAACGCTTTTTGCGCCGAGGTCTCGGGCAACGCGCATCACGGCAACCACATCTTCAACCGGCACTGATTTATCTGCATTGATAACAATTGCAGGCTGATCGGGTTCTTTGGCGAGAAAAGGCTGAAGGCGTGATTTTAATTCAGCGAGAGAAACTTTTGTGGTGCCCACATAAAATTGCTTATTGGCGTCGATAGAAACAACAACAGTCTGTTTCGACTTGGTATCGCTTTTTGATTTTGGCTGAGAAAGCTTGATCACATTTGGATTTGCCAATGTTGATACTATCAAAAAAAACAAAAGCAATATGAACAGGATATCATTCAATGGACCTGTGTGGACTTCACCTTCGTCTTTATGTCTTTTTCTTAGATTCATACTTATTAGCTTATCACTTACTACTTATCACTTTTATCTTGTCGGTTCCTGCAAAATATCAATAAACTCGGCACTTGCAGCTTCCATTTTATTAGTTGCTTTATCAATCTGTGAATTGAGGTAACGGTAACCCACATACGCAATGATACCAATAATCAATCCTGAGGCAGAAGAAATCATCTTCACATAAATACCGCCAGCAATATTTGAAATGCTGTATTCTCCTGTTGAAGCAATATTGTAAAACAACTGGAACATACCTGCAATGGTTCCAAGAAACCCGAATAACGGTGCTATATAACCGATAACTGAAAGTATCGAAACATTTCTTTCCATTTTATACAATTCAAGCTTGCCAACGTTTTCCATGCTTCTTTCAATAGCATCAATTGGTTTGCCGATGCGCTGAATGCCTTTGTCAATCATTCTTGCTATGGCATTGTTTGTGTTTTTTGAAAGGCTGCGTGCAGCAGTCACATTTCCCGACACAATATGATCACGGATCATATTCATGAAATTTTCGTCGGATTTTGATGCTTTATTAATTGCCATCAGCCTTTCAATGAAAAAGAAAATGGCAAGAATTAATAATAACGCCAGTGGAATCATCAGCGGGCCGCCGCGCAATAAAATGTCCCACAAACTTTCTTTTGCCTGACTGGCCTGCATAGCCACCCGCGCAAGGCTGTCTTTAATTTTTGCTGAATCAATAATTACCTGCAGAAAATATAAGCTCATCCAATGTTGGTTTAGTAAAGTAAAAATAAAGATATTGAAATATAACGCGGCGGGTGATGATGTATTTTCTAACAAAATGCTAAAACTGTGGACAATGCAATTGCAATGCAGCGAATTTGAAAATGAAAAAACCTTCCTGCAAAGCAGAAAGGTTCTTAGTTTTATAACCGTCCCCTGATTATTTAAATTATTTTCACTCCTACATAAAGTTGAAAACCTTCACTTTTCCATGCATTGGTATTAGGCACATCAGAAATGTTATTCAATCCGATTGCATAACGACCGCCGATTTTAAGCCATGCTAAATTCAGCTGAACTCCACCAAGCATAGAAAAGTCACCTTTCTTAAAAGCATTTCCAGCATTATTAACGAATGTTTGCGACTGATTTATTAGTACCCCAAATTGTGGACCAACTTGAAAGGTCAATAATTTTGTGGGAGAAAGATTTAACAGAATGGGAATACTTAAATAATTCAGAGTAATATTCTTATCAGCCCACAAATTTTCATATACTGTATTTGCATCAGTTGTTGTCCTTGTTTGATATTCATTCCATAAAACTTCGGGCTGTATACCAACGTGCTTGCTAATATTTATAATAGCAAAACCACCTAAGCTGTAGCCATATTTATACTGATTATTCAAAACATTGCTATATGCCCCGCTTTGATCGCTAATTTTAAAGATATTCACCCCACCCTTCACACCCAACTGAAAACCTTGCGCATTGACACTAACAACAGAAATGATTACCAGAGATAGCGAAAAGATGATTGACTTTTTCATGTAGTTTCATTTTTTTTAGTTGATTCAAAAATATTTCAAGTTGTTTTTCAACGCAACTGAAGAAAGTTAAATTGCCTTAATGATTCGTTAAAGATGCCTCACTGTTTTATTTATCATGAATTAAATCTCTCACTGATCTTGTTCACAATACGATAGAGAATAAAAATCGACTGTTAATGAAACTTAAAAAATATTATCACAATAAACACATCAGAAATTTCTTTGTGATATTATTCAAAAAAAATCCTAAAAAACTATGGACTGACAATGAATGAAGATGTTTAATATAGAAATTAGGACAGCTATTAATTGATTATGCCAATTCAATAACTGTGATTTCCGGCAAAATACCAACCCGGCCAGGGTAACCGATAAAGCCATAACCTCTATTCACATATAATTTTTGTTTTCCTTGTTCGTAAAGTCCTGCCCATTCTTTATAAACATATTGAACAGGGCTCCATTTGATACCCGGGAGCTCTACGCCGAATTGCATGCCGTGCGTGTGGCCTGCAAGTGCAAGATCAATTTCAGGAAATTTTTTGAGCACTTCAAAATCCCAATGGCTCGGGTCGTGGCTCATTAATATTTTGAATGGCGCATTTTCTGCACCGGCATATGCTTTTGCCATATCTCCATAAGTCTGAAAACTTTTTCTGCCACTGATATTCTGCACACCGATCAATGCAATATGCTCACCATTTTTTTCAAGCTTTATGTTCTCATCAAGCAACAATTTCCAGCCGAGCTCTGCATGTACTTCTTTCAACCTTTGCAGATTTTTTTCTTTTTCAATCAGCTTGTCACCTGTTGGATGCGTGCCATAATAATAATCTCCATAATCGTGATTGCCTAATGTAGAATAAACACCCATCGGGGCTTTCAGCTTATTGAACACATCCATATAATCAACCATCTCAACAGCGCGGTCATTCACGAGATCGCCGGTGAACAAGATCAGATCGGCTTTCTCATTCAATATTTTCTCAACTCCTTTTTGCACGGCAGCCTTATTATGAAAACTTCCTGAGTGTATATCAGATATCTGAACAATTTTTAGCCCTTTGAAAGATTTGGGAAGATTATCAAACGACAACTGAATCCTTCGGATCTGATAATTATATTTATTGCTGAACCCATATACCAAAGTTGAAAACAACCCGCCCCCAACACCAATCCCGAGCCAGCTTAAAAAAACAGATCTTGATATTCCTTCTCCGCTCATGTTTTCGCCTTCTGTGTTCCTGAAAAATAATTTTCCGCTTGCCCATTGAATAACGCGGCGAATATCATCTACCAGAAAGAAAACTGCTGCCAGCAATTTTGCAAACAGCAATCCTAATATAATCGCAAATGCATAATTTCTTAACTGTCGTGGCCATGATTCAAAATTGGTTAGCGGTATTAGTGCGAGAACAATAATCGCTGCAATGGAAATCCCCCAATAGCTGTAAAAAACAATGGCCCTGATTTTTTGCGATGAATTTTGCGTGACCACTTTCACCGCCTGAAAAACATAAAAATCGAGCAGCAGCATAATGCCAAGCACGATCCATACAAATGCAGAATTCCTCATACAATATTTTTAAAATTCTATAAATTCATTCAATTGTTCGTTAATCACAGCAAGCGTTGAATCATCAATTAGTTCACCGTCTTCGCCCATTAATTTATCCACAACCGAGATGGGCAGTTTGTTCGGGTGAACGATCACTTTCATGAAATGCAAGATGGAAGTGAGATGATCCATGCCACGCAAATTGCCGGCTCTTCCGGTTGAAACGCCCGTGAGCAATGCCTTTTTTCCCCACCAGGTTTTTTTCACATCTGAAATATCGAACATTGCCTTCAGCACGCCGGGAATGCTGCCATTATATTCCGGCGACACAAAAATAAATTTTTGCGATGGTTGCAAAACATTGGTTTCTATGTCAGAAAATGCGGGATTTTTTTGCATCACATTCACTCCCTGCAATGAAAAAAGCTTTGCATCGATTCCTTTATTCTTCAATAGTTGTTGATAATGCTGGGCTATTTTGATCGTATTGCTGTCGTTCCTGTTCGTTCCGGAGATGATTGTGTACATAATCCTGAGTTCCATAACGCCTGTGAAGGCTAAAAGTTCTCGCAATTTATGGCGATAGCGTATTTTTGCCAATTATGATTTTTTGTTGATAAGATTGGGCAAAACTAAATTTTGCAGTTTTGATGAATGGGGAGAATTTTAGAGTTTAGAGTTTAGAGTTTAGAGTTTAGAGTTTAGAGTTTAGAGTTTAGAGTTTAGAGTTTAGAGTTTAGAGTTTAGAGTTTAGAGTTTAGAGTTTAGAGTTTAGAGTTTAGAGTTTAGAGTTTAGAGTTT